>CAYRUY010000057.1:0-12258 GCA_964427455.1 uncultured Candidatus Bathyarchaeia archaeon
CGGTCGTGGCGATCTGGGAGAGAAACGGGACACTGCTCAAGCTGCTCCTCGCAGCAGCCTTTCTCCTCCTGCTCTTCATCTTCATCAGGATCAGAAGATGACGAACAGAGGCGGAGTTCAAACCACAGAAGCGTCACGTGCTCTGAGGCCTAGCTTACGCCCAAAGACTTTTGAGGCTCCCAGATCTACCCGACACCGGTATTCATGGAGGGGAAACCGCAGAGGCCCCTAGACGATGTCATGATAGGGGCCTCTGGCTGGAGCTACGAAGAGTGGGTCGGCCCGTTTTACAGGGCTCAGGAGAGCAAGTTTACCGTCTACTCGAGGGTCTTCAACACGGCCGAGATCAACTCAACGTTCTATCGATACCCCAACCCGGGCTTGGTCACGGGATTGATCAGGTCCTCGCCGCCTGTCTTCGTCTTCACCGCCAAGCTTCCCCAGGTGATCACTCACGAGAGGGCCTTGGAGCCCGGCGCCGCCGTGGAGGACGACCTGAACAGGTTCTTGGCCTTAATGGAGCCGCTTCTGAGGGTGGATAAACTTGGCCCCCTTCTGGCTCAGCTTCCGCCAAGCTTCAGGTACAAGTCCTTTGACAAACTAGAAAGGTTCCTGGCGCTCCTCCCGCGTGCTTTCAGGTTCGCGGTCGAGTTCAGGCATCCCTCATGGCTGAGACCTGAGACTTGGCGGCTCCTTGAGCGGTACAACGTCGCCTACACGGCGGTGGATGAGCCGCTGCTCCCGCCCGAGATGGTCTACACGACGGACTTCACGTATGTCCGTTGGCATGGGAAAGGCCAGCAGCCCTGGTTCAACTACAGGTATGGCGACGAGGAGCTTAACGCCTGGGTTCCACGCGTCAAGGAAGCCGCAGAGAAGACGAAGCGGGTCTACGGCTACTTCAACAACCACTTCCACGGCTATGCGCCTGAGAACGCCCTGGAACTCCTGGAAAAACTGGGAAAGGCAACCGCGACGCAGATAAAGGTCAAGGAGAGGATTCAGGCCTACATCTCAGCGAAGCAGACGAGGCTCTCGATGGAAGAGATCCCGACAAGCATGGAGGAAGCCTTGAAGCTCCAGCTGCCGCAGCTATTGCTCACCTTCGCCGACCGGGGGAGAATCGACAGAGCTGAGACGATCACGCAGCGTGAGTTCTCTTTCGTGAGGAGGACTCCGCAGCTCATATCTGCCCACGTGAAAGAATACACGGTAACCGTTGATGTCGCCGCGAAGGTCATAAGGCACTCATGCGACGATTGGGAGAAGAGAGCCCCAGGAAAGGAGTTCTGCAAGCACGTAGTAAGGGTCTTCCTCTCGCTCCCGGAGAGGATGAGCAAGGAGATCCTAGGCCAGATGATTTTGGAGAAGGACCTGTGGAGCTTCGAGTCAAAGCCCCCGGGAACCATAGGAAGGCTCGGCTAGAGGCGCGGCGTGCGAGGCCAGATAACCGGCATTGACTATCTGCCTAGTCTCGGGTGGCATGGATCCCATGTGGGAAAGAGATGCGGTTACTCGAGACGAAGTTGTCAGGCTGCTCAAGGAGCAGGGCCTCCCAGACGAACGGATCGACCACTCGGTCAAAGTAGCCGACTTGGCCCTACGGATCTCCGACCTCCTGATCATCGACGGTTTGAAAGTGCAAAAGGCAGTGGTAGAGAAAGGCGCTCTGCTCCATGACATAGGATATCTCCAATGCACCGGGGAGCCTGTGCAGATCCCCGGCTGGAAGGCCTATGGGATAAGAATCCCATCCGATGACATCAACCACCCCGTGACTGGCGCGATCATCGCCAAGAGCTGGGGATTCAGCGACGAAGTGGCTGATTGCGTTCTAAGGCATAACATTGGAGCTTTCACGGTCGAAGACTGTACGTTGCTGAGGATCAAGCCTCTTCCGGAGAAGGATTGCGCACCCGTCACGCGTGAAGAGAAGATTGTGCATTACGCCGACCACTTGATGTTGCTCAAGAAACTTAAGTTGGACCCGTTAAAGGACCAAGCTGCTCCCGCTAAAGCGTGTCTGCCTTGGCTAAGACACTATTTCAAGGAGCGGGCAAACATGAAAATAGAGATCGATAATCCAATAGCTCAAAGAGAGGTAGGGTTGAACAACGAGTTAAAGAAATATCTCAGAAACCTTAGTTATTGACTACCTGGTGTACCACACTGAACGTCTGGCTCTCGATCTGATGGAAGAGATGAAGATTGGGTTTGCCATCTGTGCTGTCGTTCTTCGACCGTTCAACACTGAGGGTTAGGTTATGCTTCCCTCTGTGTCCAGTGTTCACTTCCGAACCGAGCTTGGTTCCCAGCGTTGGAGAGAAGGCTTAATCCGGGGCAAGAGACCAAACTCCCGGTGTTGGTTGTCGTGGCCGGCGGAGTCATGCGGGAGAAGCCTTTGCTAGTCACATACGAAGATGAGATTAGGCCAACTCGGATTGCGCGGCAAGGATCAACCGGGTATCTGATGGTTAGGAAGTTGATGGACCCTGAGGACACAGGTAGCGTGTCGGGGATCGTTCTGGTGGCCGAAGCCCTTCCCCGTCAACAGCCGATCACTCCTCATACGCACAGAGGTTATGAGGAATCGATGTATGTGGCAACGGGACGTGGAAGGTTGACTATCGGGCCGACCGTTGACACCATGAAAGCCTTTCCTCTTAGACCTGGCGCTTGCATATACGTTCCGGCCGACTACTATCATGTAGTTAAGGTGGAATCTGAGGAGCCAATGAAGCTGATTATCTCCTATTTCCCCACAGAGAAGAAGGGCAAGTCTCACCGAGAGATCGCGACCGAGTTGACCAGTGTGCCCTTACAAGGCGGATACGGCAGATAGCCAGACTCTCTGCGGCTCTCTGCTCCTCGGCACGACCTGGTCGTCGAAGAGCGGAATCTCATCCCCAGCTTCCAGTCATCAGTCTGTCGGACGATCTGAGTCAAGGTGCCCTTAGGCGTCTCATACTCCTTGAAAAGCACTGGGTACCTCTCCCCAGGAAGCAACCGCTTCTCCACTCTCGCCCCCGTTCTCTCGTCTCTCGGCCTCGGCACCTCGTACGTCACCGCGTCGTCGAGACCCAGCTTCAGGCTCTCCTCGACGCGATGGAACTGGTCTCGGAAAGGCGCAGAGGGGCTTCTGAGGAAGGGGCGCAGCCACCGTTTCAAGAAGAGCGGAACATGGTCCAGCTCCTTATGAGCCATCGTGGTGAGCAGTCGTTCCCGCGACGACATGAAGTTCAGCGATAGGTCGTTCGTACCCATGCCTAGAGGCAGGCTCGGCCCTTCGCGAACTTAAGGGTTGCCGAGAGACCGTCGTTTCACAGCGGCTTCCAAGCGCGTGATGCTTTAATCCGGTTGCGGTCGTATGGCCTCCTCTAGAAGTGAAGGGAGGATGGAGTTCCGGTTCTTAGGCACCTCCGCGGGTGAACAGTACCCTGGGCTCTGGTGTACATGCGACAACTGCGAGAAAGCTAGGAGGCTGGGCGGCAGGAATATCAGGAGCAACACCTTCGCGTACGTGGCGCCCAATATCCTCATAGACCTGCCCCCCGGCGCCACCAACCAGATGACGCGTTTCGGCCTGAGGCTTCCCGACATCGAGCACATCCTGTTCACGCACTCGCACGAGGATCACCTCGACCCGTTCTATCTCAGATGGAGGGAGCGCGACCCATCCGTGCCCCTTCCACCCCCTAGAACAGCGATCGGCCCGAGGTTCTCTGAGGCCAAGCCGCTGAACATCTACTGCAACGAGGCCATCTACCAGCAGCTCGCGAATCCATCGTGGGGCTTCCGCGACTACGCATTTCGCTTAGTACAGCTTCACCTCGTCCGAGCCTTTGAAAGATACGACGTGAAGTCCTTCGCGTTCGTTCCGCTATGCGCCCATCACGGCGGCAGCCATGAGATCGCGTTGAACTACATCCTCGAGAAGGAGGGTAAGAGGCTGCTTTACGCGTTGGACACGGGTTGGCCTCTACCTGTGACGTACGAGGCGATCAGAAGGCACACTTACGACCTTGTGGTCGTAGAGGGAACATTCGGCTACGGCGCGGATGTCGAAGAGCACCTCAACCTGGACAAGGTGGAGCGCCTTCGAAGGCTCTTCCTAGAAGACGGGTTGATCAAGGAGGAAACGCCCTTCTATGTCTCCCACATCTGTCCTCACCACACCCCTGTCCACGACGAGATCGCCCCCCTCTACGCGAAGAAGGGAATAACAATCGCCTACGACGGGCTGACGGTCGACGTCTAAGGAGCCCGGCCTCAGCCCTGCAATCGCATTCAAGAAAGAGAACTCCTCCCGCCTCAGAACTCGGGCCAAGGCGTCTTCATCCGTTCGAGCTCGGATCATAGATCTGAAGATGAGCCTTGTCGAAGACCGACCCCATCTCAGAGATACTAAGGAGCTATAAGTCGTAGCCATCGTTGGTCTCTCAAGGGACGCTTCCAAGGACAGCTATCAGGTCGCGGAGTACCTGAAGTCGAAAGGCTACCGGATTATCCCCGTCAACCCTCTCGCAGACGAGATCCTAGGCGAGAGATGTTACAAGAGCCTCTTGGCGATGCCGGAGGACGTACAGCGCACAGTGGAGATTGTTGACATCTTCAGGCCGTCTCGGGATGTGCTGCCTATCGTGGAGCAGGCCGTTGAGTTGAAGTGTAGGCTCGGTAGGCCCTGCGTCGTCTGGATGCAGTTGGGCATCGAGAACGAAGAGGCGGCCAGACTGGCTCGGCAGGCCGGGATACAGGTTGTCATGAACGCCTGCATGATGATGCAGCATCGCAAGAGAGCCGTGACGCTGACTTTTCCCGTAACCCGTAGGGAGGACGTGAGAACCCCTTAGCCGGTCGATCTAGTTGTGCTCTGAACCTAATCAAAGTGATGGGGAGAAGCCCTTGTCACCTCCTGAAGAGCTCCGAGGGTCTTGAAGGCTTAGAGCGCAAGCATGTTGGCTCTGGGGCGTTGCTGGGAGCGCCATGTGCCCTCTAGGCTCCGTGCATGTTAAATATCCTAGCTTGGCTCTAGGGGACGGCGTTCTTCTTTGAGGATCGGCTGTTGCGCCTACTCTTACCGTCAACACCTCACCTCCGGAGCGATGAGCCTAGAGGGCTTCGTGAAGACCTGCTACGACTTGGAGCTTGACGGCGTCGAGCTTACCGCGTACTACTTTCCGAGCGTCGAGAACGATTACCTGAAGAGGCTCAAACGAGCGGTTTTCTCCTACGGGTTAGACCTGTCCGGCGTAGCCGTCGGCAACAACTTCTGCGTCGCCGATGAGTCTGAGAGGACGAAGCAGGTAGCCTCAGTCCTCAGGTGGGTCGGGGTCGCCTCGCTCATGGGGGCCCCATGCCTCAGGGTCTTCGCCGGCAGGGCTCCCGAAGGCCACTCCGAGCAAGAAGCCTTCAGCTGGACCATTGAGGCGTTGAAGGAATGCGTCGGCAAAGCCGAGGAGAGCGGAGTCATCCTCGCGTTGGAGAATCACGGTGGCATCACCGCTATCCCTGAGGGGGTTTTCCGGATCTTAGATGCGGTCAGCTCCGACTGGCTTCGAGTCACTCTGGATACGGGCAACTACCCGGCTGACCCGTATGGAGGAATAGCGGCAACCGCTCCTGTGGCTGTGAATGTGCACGCGAAGATTTACGAGGTCTCACTCGAAGGGGAGAGGCGGCTTGACTACCGCCGCATCCTGTCAGCGTTGAAAGCGGCAGGTTACAGGGGCTACTTGTCGATCGAGTATGAGGGAGCCGAGGAACCTTTAGAGGCTGTACCGAGAGCCGTGGGCTTCCTCAAATCCCTCCTCCCGCACTACCGTTAGCTGAGCGGCGGAAAGGCGACATCTATGGGAGAGAGGCTCGCGATCCTAGGCGGACCGCCTTATCGACAGGCACCGTTTCCGTCTTGGCCGATAATCGGCGAGGAGGATGTCAATGCGGTCACGGAGGTTCTTCGTCGGGGGAAGCTCTCCTCTGAGGGAGGCGTTGAGGTCCCAGAGTTCGAAGAGGAGTTTGCCAAGGCGATAGGAGCAGAATACGCGGTTGCGGTATCCTCCGGCACCGCCGCCTTGGACATCGCCGTGGCCGTACTTGGGATAGGCCCCGGCGACGAGGTGGTGACGCCCGCCTACAGCTTCATCTCCTCTGCCACATGCATCCTGCAGAGCTGCGGCACCCCGGTCTTCGCAGACGTGGATCTGGAAACGCGTTGCATCAGCCCGGACGCTCCTAGACGAGCGTTGACGAACCGTACGAGGGCCGTGATCCCTGTTCACTTCGCAGGTCACCCCGCGGACATGGACACCATCATGGAGCTGGCCGCGGAGAGGGGGCTCAAGGTGATCGAGGACTGTGCGCAAGCCCACCTTGCAGAGTTCAAGGGCAGGAAGGTTGGGACGATAGGCGACCTCGGCTGCTTCAGCTTCTACCAGTCGAAGAACATGGCCGCAGGGGAGGGAGGCATGATCACGACGAACGACAGGTCCTTGGCCGAAGCGTGCGACTCGCTTAGGCGCCATGGAAGACTGAAGGATAAGCCCTGGTACGCGCACTACAGGCTCGGGTGGAACTACAGGATGCCCGAGTTGATCGCTGCGATATGCAGGGTTCAGTTGAAGCGGCTCCCGGCGGTTACCGAGCAGAGGAGACGTGGAGCCGAATACCTATCGAGGAAGCTTGAGGCCTTAGAAGGCGTGAAGCCGCCCTTTGTCTCGAGAAGCGTCAAGCATGCCTTCCACCTCTACTGCGTCACGTATGATCCGTCAAGGGTCGGTGTCTCGAAAGCCCGTTTCGTCAACGCCCTGGCTGCGGAAGGCGTGCCCGTCACGGAGGGTTACGTAACTCCGCTGTACGAGAACCCTATCTTCCAAGACCGGGAGGCTCGAGGGAGAACATGCGTTTTCACATGCAGCCACGTCGGGCGGAAGGTCGAGTACCCGAAGGGGCTCTGCCCTAACTCCGAGCGGCTCTGTTACGAGACTGGCGCCTGGCTTAGAGGCTCTGTGCTCAACGCGTCCGAGTGGGACCTCGACGATGTCGTGGGAGCCTTCGAGAAGGTCTTGGGGAACGCGTCAGAGATCCCGTGAATCGTCCTATCAGCAAGGGCTTGCAGGTAGTCCGCAGGGTGCTCCGTCGGGCGGCTTGAGCTTGTAGAGGGTTGGCTGCGACTCAGCGAAGGTTTGACAGCGCGAATTCTTCATGCAACGCGTTCAACGCTAGGGGGCCGTCTCTCTCCTTTACGACGAAGCTGATGTTGAGTTCGGAGGAGCCTTGAGCGATCATCCTCACGTTGATGCCTCCGCGAGCAACGGCGGAGAACAACCTCGCCGCGACGCCGGGGGTCCCTTTCATGCCAGCCCCGATCGCGGCAACGACCGCCACATCCTCCTCTGTGGTCACGTCCCTTATGAGGTTCCCGCCTAGGAGGCTTGTCTCAAGGGCGTTCACTGCTCTTCCCAAGTGGTCCCTTGTGACGATGAAGGATATGTTTGCCTCCGAAGAGCTCTGAGATATCATCAGCACGTTGACTCCATAGCTTCCAAGGGCAGAGAAGACCTTCGCTGCCGTGCCCGGGGTGCCCACCATGCCGAAGCCGCTCACAGTGACCAAGGCCACGTTCCCGATCAACGTCAGGGCTTTGACGACGCCCCCCGACCTCACCTTCTCGTTGCCCGCTATCAACGTGCCTGGGTTAAGAGGGTTGAACGTGTTCCTTACACGTACCGGGATGCCATGTTCCATAGCTGGCTCCAAAGCCCGAGGATGCATCCTCTTCGCGCCGAAGATGGCCATCTCGGCGGCTTCCTGAAACGAAAGCACCGGGATCGTCTTCGCCGACGGCACCAGCTTCGGGTCAGCCGTCATGAGGCCGTCGACATCGGTCCAAAGCCAGACTTCGTCGGCGTCTAGGGCTACGCCGAGGATCGTCGCGGAGTAATCTGAACCCCCTCTGCCCAGGGTGGTCACAGCGCCCTCCTGGTTCGCGGCTATGAAGCCCGTCACGACCGGGGTTATGCCCTCCTCCAAGAGGGGATTCAGCTTCAGCCCTGCCCGGTGTCTTGTGACCTCGATGAGCGGACGCGCCTCACCGTAGCTTGAATCGGTCACGATCCCGGCCTCAGCCCCCGTTAATGCTCGAGACTTCACGCCTCGGCTCGCAAGCGCGCCAGATACGACCGGTGCCGAGAGCCTCTCGCCGAAGGAGAGCACGTAGTCTCTCGACTTCGGCGTCAACTCACCCAGGTAAGCGATGCCGGTCAACACTTTCTCAAGCTCTTGCAGCGACCTTTCGGTCGCCTCAAAGGCCTCTTCTCGAGCCTCCGAGGGCTCAACGGCTTGCTCGACAGTTGCGCGGTGTCTGTCCGCTAGGGCCTTAACCCCTGCTATGACCGCGCCCAAGTCTCCCTGTTCCGCTCTGTTCGCGAGCCCTATCAGGTCGTCCGTGACCCCAGCTAGGGCTGAGACTACGACAACTACCTCGCGGCCTTGTTTGAGGTAGCTTACGGCTATCTCTGCCACCTGGGCTATGCAGGCAGCGTCTGCGACGGAGGCGCCGCCGAACTTCATCACAAGCCTCAAACTACGCACGCCCCTTTACTGTCCTGCCTATGTCTATCAGGTCCCTCAGGATCGCGGAGGCGGTCTCACGCCCGCCAGCGCCTCGTCCGATTATCGTTTCTTCACCCGCGTCCTCAGAGGTGAACGTGACCGCGTTCAAGCTACCGCTGACGCAGAGCGGCTCAGACCTTAAAATCTCCCTCGGCGCGACCTCCAGCGTCCTATCAGCCGAAGCTATGAGCTTCACGGCGCAGCCCCTCTGCCTCGCTTGGGCCAAGCTATCCTCGGCAACACCTCGGATGCCCTGAACCTTGACATCTCCGAGCGTGACCCTTCTTGCGAGTATATGGTTTGCCATGATGACCAGCTTGCAGGCGGAGTCCCAGCCGTCTACGTCCATCGAGGGGTCTGCCTCAGCGAACCCGGCCCTCTGGGCTTCACTCAACGCCTCTTCGAAGCTCACGCCTTCAGCCTCCATGCGGCTGAGGATGTAGTTCGTAGTCCCGTTCAGGATGCCCCTGAACCCAACTATGCGGTCGCCCTGCAGACACCTCTTTGCGAACTCCAAGATCGGGGTTCCCCCACCCACGGTCCCGCTGAACCTCAGCTGAACCTTATTGAACGATGCTAGCTCATTCAGCGCCGGCATCGCTAGGGCTAGGGGCCCCTTGTTCACGGTTATCACGTGACATGGCTTCTTGAGGGCCGCGTAGATATGCGAAAGACCTGGCTCGCCATCCTTGATGTTCGTAGGCGTCGCCTCAACTACGAGCTCCGCCTCGGTCCCCTCGATCACGTCGACAGCCTTCAGGTCAGGCCTGCCCCACTCCGGGTGGGCTGCCACAGTTCCTCGCTCCTTCTTGAAGCGCTCCAAGGCTTCAACGTCGAGGCCTCTCGGGTTGACCGCGGCGCCGCGGCTGTCTACCACGGCGACGACCCTTAGGTGCAGCCCTTGGCTCCGCGTTAAGGAACCTGCTCTTTCCGCGATGAGATGTGCGAACGGCCTTGCCACGCCGCCGTACCCGATGAGGATGATTCTCATGCTAGACGCGGACAACTCCCTTTAGCGCTTCGAGGTCTGCCTCCACCTCAACTGGCTGACCGCAGCTTTTGAGAGCGATCTCTGGGTCCTTCAATCCGTGCCCTGTGGCTACGCATACGACGATATCGTCTCTGCTGAGCAATCCCCTTTCCTTCAGCTTCCTCAGCGCCGCGATTGGGGCGGCTCCCGCGGGTTCCGTGAAGATGCCCTCCATCCGCGCCAGGAGCCTCTGGGCCTCGAGTATCTCCACGTCTGTCACGATCTCCGCGTTCCCACCGGACTCCCTCATCGCCGCCAAGGCTTTCTTCCAATTCACCGGGTTTCCAATCCTTATCGCCGTCGCCACAGTCTGAGGACAGGGCGCTGGCCTGATCTCATCTGCATGAGCTTCGAAGGCCTCTGCCACAGGTCGGGCGCCGCTGGCTTGGACGCCGATCATCGACGGATGAGAGTTGGCTAAGCCGACGGTTTCAAGCTCCTTGAATCCCTTCCAGTACGCGGAGATGTTTCCAGCGTTTCCAACCGGCAGGACCACTTTATCCGGTGCCTTCTCCCCCAGCTGGTCCCAGACCTCGTAGGCGGCGGTCTTCTGGCCCTCAAGCCTGAATGGGTTTATCGAGTTGAGCAGGTAGAGGCCGGGCTCCATAGCCAGCTCTCTTACGGCTGATAACGCGTCGTCGAAGCTGCCTTTGACCGCAATAACCTTGGCTCCGTGCATCACAGCCTGGGCCACCTTGCCTAGGGCAACTCGCCCTGCAGGGATGAGCACGACGCAGTTAAGGGCCGTCTTTGCTGCGTACGCGGCGAGAGACGCTGAAGTGTTCCCTGTGGATGCGCAGATTACCGTCCTAGCGCTGAGTTCAAGAGCTTTCGAGACGCCAACGGTCATCCCTCTATCCTTGAAGGAGCCCGTTGGGTTCTCGCCTTCGTTCTTCACGTACAGGTGGCTGAGCCCAAGCTTCTCTCCCAACCTTGGGCAGCGAAGTAGACCGGTTCCACCTTCGTTCAACGAGATGGTGGGCGCCGACCTGGGGATGGGCAAGAGGTCCCTGTACCGCCAGACGCCTAGGGGCCTGTTCCTCCAACCCGATAGCCTAAGCCTCTCCGAGACCTCATCGTAGTCGTAGCGGACGTCGAGGAGGTTCCCGCATCTACGGCAGGTGTAGATGACCTCGCCAGCTTCGTATCTTTCGCCGCAGCCGATGCATTCGAGGTGCACTTCTAAGCCCTCGTTCTTCGAGGTATACGATGGCAGCCTTTGAGGCCCCGTTCTGGGAACCCTGGGCTTAAAACCCTTTCATCAAGGATCTTGGGCTTTCGAGCAATACTTATATGCGAAGGGAGTCAGGTGCGAGACTCTGGGAAGCTTTTGCCCTACGACGTGATCATTGTCGGCTGCGGCCCGGCCGGGATCTTCGCAGCGCTCGAGCTTACGGGGAAGAGCAGCCTGAAGGTTCTGATGCTCGACAAGGGGGCTGACATCGAGAAGAGGCTCTGCCCTGCAAGCCGCGGCCTAGGCTGCATCAGAAGCTGCGATCCCTGCGGCCTTCTCTACGGTTGGGGTGGAGCCGGGGCGTTCTCTGACGGAAAGCTCCATATCTCCACGGATGTCGGAGGCTGGCTTTCAGAGTACAGGCCTCAGAGCGAGCTTGAAGAGCTCGCGGAGAAGGTTGACTCGATCTATCTACGGTTCGGTGCACCCGAGCATCTTTACGGCACCGACCTCGACGCTGTGGACGAGATCAGACGTAAGGCATCCTTAGCCGGGTTAAGCCTCGTACCGGTCAAGCTCCGACACCTGGGAACAGAGAAGTGCGGCGAAGTGCTTCGGGCGATGCGGGATTACCTGAAGCCGCGAGTCGAGCTGCGGACTAGGACTGATGTGGAGCATCTCGTCGTTCAGGACGGTGGGGTAGAAGGGGTTACCACAAGTAGGGGTGAGGAGCTCTCGGCGCGGTACGTGATCCTTGCGCCTGGGCGGAGTGGGTCAGAGTGGCTGCTTTCGGAGGCCCGGCGGCTTGGCGTTCAGACCGTCACGAACCCGGTAGACCTCGGCGTGAGGGTTGAGGTCCCGGCGCCGGTGATGGATGACCTCACCAAGGTCTTGTACGAGCCTAAGTTCGTCTTCTACTCGAAGAGCTTCGACGATAAGGTGAGGCTCTTCTGCGCATGCCCCAACGGCGAGGTCATAACTGAGCTTTACGACGACGTGGTGACCGTTAATGGCCAGAGCTACGCGGAGAAGAAGACGACGAACACGAACTTCGCGGTCTTAGTGAGCACGGCTTTCACCGAGCCGTTCAAGGAGCCCATCGCGTACGCCAAGTACATCGCTAGGCTGGCGAACATCGTCGGCGGCGGCGTCATCATCCAGAGGCTGGGCGATGTCAAGCGGGGAAGACGTTCGACCCGCGAACGGATCGAGCGAAGCATCGTCAACCCCACGTTGAAGACGGCGACCCCCGGCGACCTGAGCTACGTGTTACCCTACAGGTATCTTTCAGACATCCTAGAGATGCTTGAAGCCATGGACAAGGTTTCACCCGGCGTCTACAACGACCACACCTTGCTCTACGGCGTGGAGGTGAAATTCTACAGCTCCAGGCCCGAGCTGAATGAGCACCTGGAGACGCCGATCAAAGACCTCTACGCGGCGG
>CAYRUY010000058.1:0-12018 GCA_964427455.1 uncultured Candidatus Bathyarchaeia archaeon
GCCCGGAGCACCTAGGCCCTGACAAGCCCGGAGTCGACCTCGAAGCGGAGGCCGTGCGCTATCTTAGGAAGCTACTCGCCGAGCTGGAACGTTAAGGGCTGCTGTTCAAGGGAAGGCCTGGCCAACCCACGGCGTGAACCTCTTGAAGGCCTCGGCGTACCGGATTTCCTTCCCGCCGCCGGCAACGTTCCTCGCCTGGAAGGCGCGAAGCTCCCCGTACTTCGTATACCATTCAGGGAGCGTCTCCTGGGTCTTCAGCTCCTTCAACGCCGTAAGCTTGACGTCGAAGACCTCGGAGATGTCTATGTACGTGTCAGGCCTGAACCTGGAAAGGTCGTTCGTTGGAACCGACGGTTCGAAGAAGAAGACCTGAGGATAGCCGCATGGAGAGGCGTCGAGGCTGACGCCTGGGGCTGAGGCGTAGTGGCATGCCTTGGTCGTCGCGGTGGCGGTCGCCACATGGTCCGGGTTGAGCGGGTCCCGAATCCAATGGGTCAACACGATACCCGGCCTGAACTCCCGGATCTCCGCGACGATCCTCAGCATCCTTCTCTTGCCAACGATGAGTGGATTATCGTCGAAGTCTAAGAAGCGGATCTCCGCACCCAGGATCTGCGCCGCAGCCTTGGCTTCCGCCTCCCTCGTCTTCTTCACCTCCTCGACGGTGATGCGGGGCCGGTCCCTCCAGAGGGAGCCTGACTCTCCTCTCTCCCCGTAGGTGAGGTCGATGGCTCGCACCTTCCAACCCTTCCGCGCGTAGCTTGCGATCGTCCCCCCAGCCCTTGAGCAGAAATCCGCCGCGTGGGCGCTGAAGACAAGCATCCTTCCCTCTGCAGCAACCATCTATGACACCCAGGGTTACTGTAGGACCGGACCCGTGTTAAGGCTTTATCCGTTGCGACGCACCGTCCGCGAAAGAACTTTTCCATCATCCAGGATCACACCAGCAAAGGTATTATAAGGAAACTGAACGCACCGTTCACTCCATGAAGTATAATACACGGCCAAACGCTTCGCTCTACCAGGTAAAGAACTACAAGACCTGCCGAGAGAATCCCCACGTCCAATGTCGGTCCTAATCCGAAAAACTTGAGATGCACAAAAGTAAAAGCTATCCATGATATGAGTCCTGACAGCCAACTTCTTCCTGTCAGTGAAATCAGCCTTTCAATAAGGTATCCGCGGTAGAATATCTCCTCAAGAAGAGCCCCGGTAAGGAGCAGACCAAAGCGGGTAAGGAGACTGTGTCCCTTTATCATCAGGAGGAGACTCGGTAATCCTTCAAGCCCAATGAGTCTCAGGGCGAAACCACTGCCAATCCAAGCTATCAAAAGTAGAAGATATATCAGGACGCCCATCCACGGATATTTCCATTTGAACTTCCCGAATCCAATACTTCCTAATTCGTTACCTTCAATCTTAGGAATCCAGAAAGCAAGGAGTATTGAAAGGATTAGCCATTCTAGTAGAATAGCTATTCCGATGTGGATATCTCCCGCATGTTCTGGGAGGAATACGTCACGCAGTATAAACTCACTTCCTAGGATGACGACTAGTCCCGTTGCATAAAGCCGCTTCTTGGAAGGTCTCTCCCTTGACCTCCCTTCATTTTGGCCTGTTCTTTCCATGGGTCCACTTACCTATCGGAGTGCCACGATTGCGCGGAGCGTCCGCGGATGAAAGAAGCTGTGGATAGGCGCGGGAAACGAGCATACCCTCCAGTGAGGCTGTTGCCAGACACGGCTACTTATATGAATGCTTGTTTTTCCCTACAAGGCTGGTTGAGAATTAAGGCTTTACGAGCCGAGATTCGGGGTGAAAGCACCCCGGTCAAACCTCGTAGGCCGGATCGAAAACCGAGCGCTTGCCAGTGGGAAAACAAGGCTTATATCGGCTTCTTTTGGCACGCAGCTATTGGCCGAAGGGCAGCTCGAGGGGTAAGGTATGAGGATGGAGAACAAGGTGGCGCTAGTTACCGGAGCCGCGATGGGCTACAGAAGTGGCGGTCCATCGATAGGGAGCGCTATTGCTCTCAAGCTCGCCTCCGAGGGAGCAAAGGTCGTAGCTCTTGACATCCTAGAGGAGATGGGCCAAAGAACCGCCGACAGGATCACGGAGAGGAGAGGCGAAGCCCTCTTCATCCGAGCCGACGTTTCGAAAACTGGTGATGTCAAGAACGCTATAGAGACTACCAGGCGGAAGTTCGGGAAGCTACACTGCCTCGTGAACTGTGCGGCTACCTATGAACGTGACATCTACAGAAACGTGGTAGACGTCCGGGAAGAGGATTGGGACTACACCATAGACGTGAACCTGAACGGCTACTTCAGACTTGCCAAGTACGCGATCCCCCTGATGTTGGAGAGCGGGGGAGGAACCATCGTGAACATCTCGTCGGTCGCGGCTTTCAGGGTCTTAAGGAACTTCTCCGTATATCCTGTGACAAAGGCTGCGATCAACGCCTTGACGAGGACGATAGCCGTCGACTTCGCTCCCCAAATCCGCTGCAACGCCATCTGTCCTGGATTCGTAAGGATAGCCAACTCGGAAGGCGACCGCAGCCCTGATGAGGTTGAAAGGTGGGTCGCAGAGATAGCGAAGTCCTATCCGTTGAGAAGAGTCTGTTCAGCGGAGGAGGTCGCTAACGTTACCTTGTTTCTGGCTAGTGAGGATTCTTCGTACATCAATGGTGAATGCCTCATCGTTGACGGGGGACGATTCATATCCGACACCCATGAATTCTAGTCTGCGAGGGGACGGCTCCGCCTAACATATGCCCAGCCTCTGTCTCAGATAGTGTCTTCCCTACGCTTTGGCTCCCAAGTGGCCGTCCAGAGAGACTGAATATAGATTGGCTCGGGAGGCAGAGGCATCACTTGAAACCTTGATGGGTCGCCCGAAGCAGATATATCGAAACATTCAAGTCGGAATATATACATCGAAACGTTGAAATCCTCAGACCGTCAAGCGAGGTCCTACTAGCTGATCGCTGTGCACCACGTTAACCTGAAGGGTTCATACTACGAAATGGGCGCCGAGTATGGGAGAGGCCTGAAAGGATCAGGCTTCAAGCTTCCCGATCTGAAGGAGAAGAGGCTTAGGTTCGGAAGGGATTGCAGGGCCCACGTGGAAACGGTCTTTCCGGAGATTCTGGACGAGCTAAGCGGCATAGCGGACGCCGCCGGAGTGGGCTACGATGAGCTCTGTGCTATGGTGTTGACGGACCCCGAGTCTACGGCCGAGTGCAGCATCTTCGCCGTCAAAGACGGAGAGGAGACCTGGATGGGCCGGAACTACGACTGGTTTTACTCGGAAAGGGACCGTACTGAGAGCTACTTCACCGATCCCAACGGAGGATTCAAGAGCGTCGGGCAGACCGATGTCTTCGTGGGAAGAGAGGACGGAGTCAACGAGAAGGGCCTCGGCGTCGCAATGAGCGGAATCACAGCCTACTTCAAGCCTGGAGTCACCTTCTGGATAGCCATCCGGTACCTGCTGGACAAATGCGCTACGGTCGAAGAAGGCGTGAAGTTCCTCACCGAGACCCCGCCGCATTGTACGATAACCGTCCTGCTCGCCGACCCTACGGGGGAGATGGCCGTCGTGGAGACAAGCCCGATGCGGACCGAGGTGAGGCGGCCTGAAGAGGGCTTCATCGTGTCCACGAATCACCTCAACCACCCCGAGATGCAGAAGATCGAGATGTTCGAGCCGCCGGACTCCCGGACAAGATACAGCACAATCGTCCAAGAACTCAGAAGCCGAAGCCAGCTCAACGAGAGAGCAATCCAAGCCATTCTCTCCGACCACAAAGGCCTGGTGTGCAGCCACCGAGACGATATCGGCTTGGGAACCCTCTGGTCAACAGTCGCCCACCTGTCTTCGCTCAGAGTCTGGAGGGCTGAGGGACACCCCTGCATGATCCCTTACTTCGAGGACAGCAGGCTCCGGGAAGCCGTTGGGAAGACGCCTCGATAGGCTTTCAGGCTCTATGAGCCCACCTGCCCTCGATAGCACCCACTTCAACATGCACTCAATGATGTTTGACCTTGACTCGTCGGTAGAAAGCCTCGCCTTGCTCAGCTAGTAACTTGTCCACGTTCCCTCGGCTGACCGATGTGGTCGTTCCCTCCGCTGTGCAACAGACGGCTCCCGCAGCTGCTGCGAAGGCTAGGATGTTGCTCCACGCCTCTGCCTCCATCGTGTTGGGCTGAGGGAGCCTTTCGAGGCCCGGCTGCTTGGCTTCAAGAAGCTTGAGTATCACGCCGGCGCAGAACGCGTCCCCCGCTCCTGTAGGGTCTATGACCTCCACAGTAAAGGCGGGGTACCTGACCTCGCATAGCTCGGAGGCCAAGAAGCCGCCTTCTCCGCCCATCGTGACGACCGCGACTCCTACACCGCTCTTAACCATGGCCTCTGCCGCTTCCTCCAAGGTGGTTCGCGCTGTGATAGCCTTCGCCTCGTCGATGTTGCAGTGGAAGAGGTCTACCTGCGGGAACGCGTCCTTGAGGTACTCCCAGCCCTTGCCGAAGGGCTGTACCACGTCGACGAAGGTTAGGGCTCCGAGGCTTCGTGCGTACGCTAAGGTTCCGGGCAGCTCGTCGTCGAACCTGCCTAGGAGCCCGGAGGCACCCACGTAGAAGAGGAGAGGCTTCTCAGCCTTCAACGCCTCCCTGACGAGGCTTGTCTTCAGGTACGGGTTTGCGCCTATGTCGACGTGAAACCTGCGGTCCTCGCCCTTCACGACAAGGATCATGTCCTTACAAGTCCCGGCTTCCGAGACGACCTGAAGCCTCACGTCCACACCTTGGCTCCGTAAGGTCTCAGCGACGAACTCGCCCAGCGGATCCTGGCCTACGGGACCTACAAGGCTGACCTCGCCCTTCGGCAGGCCGAGCTTCAGGAGGTCGATGGAGACGTTCGCAGGGTGGCCGCCGATGGTGATACGGATGCCCCTCGGCGCGTATAGCAGCTCCCCTGGCTTAGCGATCGAAGGCAGCCCTGCAGCGATTATGTCGGCGACGAGTATCCCACAGGTCGTCACGAGCAAAGGCTGGACCCTCCGAGGTCTGTCGCCAGAAGCGCCTCATGAACGTTAGCCATGCCGAGCATCGCGGCGCCTACTGTCTGAGCCATCTCTTCTCAAACTCGCGGGTTTCCATTGTTCCTTTGACTAGCGCCAAGGTGTCATGGTAAAGGTCCAGTAGGTCTTGGGCAGACATCCGGTTCAGCCTCTCGCTTGGGATTCTCTGCTCAATGAAGTGAACTAGATAGTTCGCAGCCAGAGAGGCCTCCATATCGTTCAAGCTGGTCACGACTCCACCCCTTATGGTGGGCCCCTCTATTTATGCCACTGTTCCGCTCAATAGCTTTCTCAAATCTGTTTGTGACAGTCAGATCTCGGGGGCCTCACGTTTAGCCTACGCGGTGGTTGAACTCTTTAATACGCGAAGTTGGGGTTGTGCAAGAAAGCTTCAGCACGAGGTGTTGATGTGTCTCGATTCTCCATGGCGTTGATCGGTCTCCTTGTCGTTCTCCTCGGGTCGCCTCTTCTGGTCGCCAGCCATTCGGCGCTCGTTTCTGGCACCGGTCTCGTCTGGGCTTCTCCTGAAGCCGAGGAGTACACCTACTACGGTTGGGTGCCGTCGAGGATGTACCGGAACCTTACGAGGCAAACCCCTGGATACGCTTTGCCTCCGGGGCGCGACTGGGTGATCTCCTCTGACAGCGTCAGAGACAGGGCGTTGCTCGCGATCGTAGGAGGCTACGACGATACCGCGGTCGCCGTATACCAGCTACCTACCCAGCGCCTGGTAAAGGAGTTCACGGTGAACAGGTTCGAGAAGGCTGAGGTGCGGCTCCCGAACGGCACCTTCTTCAAGGTCGTCTCGACGAGGCCTGCCGTGGTGATGCTCCTCGGCGGCATCGGCCTCGATGGCGCGGGTCCAAGCCAGGAGGGTGGAAGCGACCAGCCTGGAATCAGCACCTTCCTGACGAGCCTAGACGGTAGCTACGTGGGCCGCGAGTTCATCTTCATGGCTGTTGAGATCAACTTCTCAGGCTTCCTGACGACGGCGTTCCCACAACGAGTCTTCGCCCTCGAAGAGAGCCAAGTGACGATCTGGGACGCCGAGGCGAGGAAGGTGACGGAGTTCAAGCTGCCCTTGAACGGTGTGAAGGAGCTCTCGCTTCCCGCGTTTCGCGTCTATCGGCTCGAGTCGACGGGCCATGTCATGCTCCAGACCTTCCACATAGGCGAGAGGGCGGCTAGGACGTGCGCGTACCCTACACCGACGGGAGGCTTTCTAGGGACAACCTTCTACGGCAGCGGGGCTCCATTAGGCCTCTACGTGCAGGGCTGGCTTAACTACCTCGGCGAGAGAGCCTTCCTAGTCACAACTACCGAGGACACTAGCCTCACGCTGATCGACCTACCCCACCGGAAAGTCCTCTTCACCGAGGCGGTAACAGCCGGGAACAAGTCGTTCCAGATAGACGCCTCACAGGCGGTTATCCAAGTCGGGAATCCCAGCCTGCTTATGTTCAAGAGCGGCGATGTGGAAGGCGGCCTGACGTTCACGGGGCTGCGAGGAGGCCAGACTGCCCAGCTGTTAATGCCGAGAGGTGAGTCCTACCTCTTCACCGCAGAGGAGACGGATGTGACAGTTGACGATGTCAGGCTCAGCCTGCGAGCTGACAGCGTTCTTCCCCTCACCCTAGGCCTACGTAGAATCTCAGCGAGCAAGAACGTCGTGATCGAGGTTATGAACCTCGACCCAGATCAGGGACTGGGCATGTTCGGCGCATGCATCCCCTCGACCCAGTCCCTAGGCCTGACAAGCGAGGGCCTGAAACTCAAGCCCGTCATAGAAGAGCAGACGCCCATCCTCTACTACGCCCTAGCCCTCATCCCCATCCTAGCGGTGGCCGCAGCCCTCGCCTTAAGGAAACGACGACGGCCTCCGTTGCCAGCCCAGAGGCTCTAGGGGCTCACCTCGCTCAACCAGACTCCGGGCTTACCCCTCCTCAGGAGGTGCTCGCAGGGGCCAACTACCTTCCCTATGGGAAGGTTTGTCAGTGGGTCCCGAAGCCCTCCCGCCTCCTCCCTTCCCGCGGCCGCCAGTAGAACTCCAAAGGCCTCTCCCTGGAACAGGCTTCTCAGTATACTGTGTGTTCCTTAGCTCCGTTCGGAAGACATGGTTGATCCGGTGGAATACGCGTCCTTGGTGGTTGAGGGAGGTCTGAGCTCGAAGCTAAAGTTGCCTAGATCCTCTTGGCTACGCCGCCCGGCCTTCGGTACTCGTTCGAGTTGTACAGCACCATCGGGAACGTGTCTAGGTCTACCGTATCGTTCCGCCAGTAGTCTTCCTCAACATGGACGGCGAGGGCTTCGCCGACGTAGAGCGTATGCGTGCCCGGCTTGACTGAGGCGACGACGCGGCACTCGATGTTAACGGGGCACTCCTTGACCAACGGAGCCTTCACCTTGCTCGCAGCCTCAGGCGTCAGCTTCGCCTCCTTGAACTTGTCCACGTTCCTGCCTGAGAGGCGCCCGCAGAGGTCTGTTGCTTCGATGAGCTCGATGGTTGGAAGGTTCAGCACGAACTCGCCCGTCTCCTTGATCAAGCGGTGCGAGTAACGGTCCTCCCTGATCGCGACGACGAACATGGGCGGCGTATGCGACGCCGCGGTTACGGCGGCAGCGGTGATGATGTTTGGCGCGCCGTCAGCGCCGACGCAGGTCACTAACGCTGTGGGTTTAGGAGCTAACAGCCTCACAACCTTCGGAGATATGGGGAACTCAACCTTGACCAAGAGGTCTCCACCTTCACATCGAAAAGGGTCTTCTTCTACTTGTCGCGCTCTCGTCTAGTTAAGGTGAAGAGGCCCTCTTTCTCCGCGAGAGCAGTAGCACAGCAACCACGACGACCACGACGACGCCGACGCCGATGTACATCCATGGGAGTTCTTCGCTCACAACGGGTTTCAGCCTCAGGTTCTCGTTTGAAAGCGCCAAGGACTGAGCAGAGGGGAGGCAGGTGGCGAAGGTGGGAAGCCCCTCCTTCTCGTTCTCGACGTTTATAGACTCGACGATGATGTTCGCGTCCGCCGAGAGCTTATGCGTCCCTGTTGGGATGGGGAAGTATCCGTCCGCTGGGAGCCTCACGGTGACGTCGTCGACGCTTAGGACGGTCTCTTGTGCGGCGAAGGCGTAGGTCCACCCCTTCGGCACGTTCACGTAGGCGGTCTGACCTGCCTTAAGCCCTGTGAATCCTATCCCGCCGGCTGAGAGTATCCAGGTGCCGCCTGACCTGCCGCCTGTACCTGTCTCTAGCATCACCATCACAGGCCGGTCACTTTCGAGGACCATTTGGCTCGTCTTGAGGTCGGGGTTGCCGACATCGATCTCGAAGGTTTGGCCTCCTTGCACGTTCGCATCGAAGGTTTTCTTGCCGTACTTCGCGTCGTAGAGAGTTATCTTCGAGTCTTCGACGGCTGTGACCATGATGGAGGCGTGGAAGGTCTGGTACACCGTGATGTCAGTGTAGGAGATTATCCCGTAGAAGGTCTTGCCGACGAAGCCTCCCTCCACGGCGGGGTAGTACAGCGACCTCTCCGCAGCGAAGCCCTGCACCATCACTCGGCCGGTGGAGACAAGCCTGTAGACCGCAGCGGATATGAGCGCGAGGCTCCTCTCCTGGTTGGCTGAAAGCTTGAAGCTGGCAACCGTCGAGCCGTTCGCATCCGACACCGTCACCTCGCTGTCCTCTAATGCTAGGACGCGGACGGGCAGGTCGTAGTGAACCGTCTTCGCATGGACCGGGATGAAGATGAACTCCTTCCCCGCGTAGCGGCCGTCCACATCGGTGTAGAAGGTGCTCGTGGCCTCAATGTCGGCTGGCTGGCCGAAGAGGCCTCGCTCAACCCCGACGCCTCCCATCAGAACCGCCGTAACTGGCGCGGAGGAAACGAGCTTGAAGAAGGACCCGTTAGGCAACGGGAAGACCGCCTTCTCCATCTTGTTCAACCTCGTATCCGCCAGGAGCGCGCCGCCTGGAAGCTCATACAGCTTCACGCTTGTGCCGTCGTGGTTCCCGGCGACGGCGAGGAAGGCCTCGTGGGTGAGCGTCTCGTTGATCAAGCCCCATGGAGGATGCGTTGGGTCTGGGTTGTACCAGAAGATCCCGGGCGGAACGAGGCCATAATAGACCTGGGCGTCGTCAGTGCCATGGACAAGTATGCCCTTAAGCCCAGACGAGGCGAACGGCTGCAGAACAGTCAAGCCCAGCGAGCTGAGCAAAAAGAGCAGTACAACGTAATGCGAGTAGATACGCCTGGGTAGCGTCGCGATCTCCCCCATGTTTAGTGTAGTGGGAAACGTCACTGCAAGGAGGCAACTTAAGCTTATCGCAAATAGCTGCGAGTCGTTCCTAGCTGAGCGATAGTGCAGGCCAGAAGAGCGATAAGCTGGTCGCGCACGCGTTCTCGCTGGCGAGAATATGGACATGGTCGGTATGTACGCGTCTTGCCGTGAGTTGGAGAAGCGAGGCCTAGGCCGGAGCCTCCACGCCCTGAAGCGAAGCGGCGTGAACACGCTCATTCTAGGCGGCGGCTACAGGCCCAGCCCGAAGGTTGAGGCTCTTTGTCCTTTCAAGCCCCGCATGTCACAGGAGCCTGACGCCCTTCCGATCGTCTTGAAGGAGTGTAGGGTAAGGGACATGAGTCTTTGGCTGGTCATCGGCGTCTCGTACGCTGAGAGCATCCAGAGCCCGGAGGATTACCCGGATCTGGCGGTCAGGGATGCGGAGGGGCGGCTGGTTACGCCTGACCAGAGTTTGGGCTTCAGCTGGTCGAGCTCCTGCTGTCCGAGCAAGCGGGCGATTAACAGCTACTACGAGGCGTTGTTCGAGGACCTAGCCGGGAGGTACGAGTTCGACGGCGTCACGTTGACGCATCACCGGTTCTCGCCTCCAAGCCACAACCTGATCAACGTCTTTTCCTGCTTCTGCCCTAGCTGCATGGAAGCAGCAGGAGAGCTGGGCTACGACGCTGAGGCCATGAGGAAAGCCTGTCTCTCGATGCTGGGAGAGTTGAGGCGCCTCAAGCCAGCGAGCGTGAAGTTGCTCTCCGAGGTAGGCTTCACGGCCTTCGATCTCGTGGAGGCTCTGGATGTCTCAGAAGCGTTTCTGGACTGGCTTCAGTTCCGAAGCGAGCTGATCGAGCGGTCGCTTAAGGCGTTTATTGACGCCTCTAAGAGCCACGGCGGTAGCTTCCTCTTTGGCCCCGACAACTACCCGGCCTCGTTCGCGTTGCTCGTCGGGCACCGGTACCGTGAACTCGAGCGGACCGCAGACTTCCTCATGCCGCTGCTGAATCATCCGACGATCTTCATCACGCTCGTCTTCGCCGAGGCGTGCAAGAGGCTTATGGAGTGGAATAAAGGACTTGATGAAGAAGCGACTCTGAGGTTTCTCTATAGGCTGTTCGGGTATGATGATATGCGGCTGCCTGGAAGCATCTCTAGGCTTCTCGGCAAGCAGGTAGCAGGTGACGCATACGAGACGGAGGTGCCGCTTCATAACCTCATCTACAGGGAGGCGGTGAAGGCTAAGGCGTTCTCGTCTGGGTCTAAGCCCGTCTTCACCGTGCTGGAGGGCCACAGCACCTTGAGGCCCGAGGCGGTCAAGCAGAGGATCGCGGCCGTGAAACGAGCCGGCGTCGACGGGGTTGCGTTCACCTCCTTCGAAGGAGCCACAGACGGCGCCCTGGCCGCGATCCGCGAAAGCGTGGAATCGTAATAACCCCCTCTATTCACGCGGGAATCCAGGCTGAGATCCGTCGGAATAGTCCCAGTGGGCTGTGGGATCAGAGCCGAGATACAGGAGGCTTGCCTGTAGGCAGGGAGCTTTGACCTCGCCCAAAACCCTTAAATCGAACATTCCGAACACGCCCAAAGGAATGCCAGCCCCATTTAGCGAAGACAACAGAATAAGAGTTCTCTTATGGTGTAATCGACACTGCTGTTTGTGTGGAAAGGCCTGCGATACAGATATCGAAGTGCATCACATCGAGCAAGAAGGCGAAAATGTACCTGATATTGACAACGCTATACCGCTCTGTTTTGAGTGTCATGGTAAGATCAGAAGCTATAATCCACAACATCCAGTAGGCACTGCTTACAAAACCAGAGAAATCAAGGCGCGCCGAGACCAGATATATGAGGAACATACACGGCATCTCGTCCCGCCAATCCATTTCTATCTGACCCAGAAAAGAATCGACGGATCTAGCCATAGCCTACCATTTGTTGGGTTTCACCTGCAACATCTCGGTGATTCCCTTCCTGTGCATATCAGGGTCGAGGCAAAGATTCTTCTCGGTACAAAAGACCTGGGATTAGTCAAACATACAAATGGGTATTATGATGGAGGAGTGCACTGGAACATCAATCCTCGTACTCTCTTTTGGGGAGGTTTCGGCATCCCCCAGGAATATGTAGACAGTGGTGAGGAGCTTAAAATAGAGATACGAGTGACGGTAATTGACCAGTATGAAAGGGAACATAGACTATTACCACAATGCTGGAGATACGTGAAAGACAGCAATTTGTGGAATCTTGAACCACGTTCTTTCGCGGAATGGACTTAATGGCCGTCTGTGGTCTAGCCGAAACGTGTATATCTGCCCAAGAGCTGGTTGGAGGCTGCGACCGAGCGCGGTGAGGGAGCTTCCCTATCCCGTACGAAAATGTGGTCTCTAAGTCTGGGTTGAAGCCTACGCCGAGGACGGGCGGGAAGTCTGAGGTCTGCATGAAGCAGGGCGGAAGCCCGTATGAGATGATCTGCCAGGTCTTCTCTGCCTTAGATGTGGACGGCGTGATCGAGGCGGGTGACATGGTGCTTGTGAAGCCTAACTTCTCGATGCTCTGGAACCTGCCTTGGAAGGGCTCCTTGACGAGCCCCGAGTTCCTCGATGCGACGGTGAAGGCGGTGAAGGAGAAGACGAAGGCCAGGGAGA
>CAYRUY010000059.1:0-11995 GCA_964427455.1 uncultured Candidatus Bathyarchaeia archaeon
CCACCGCGCCTCCGCCCTAGCCCTCTCCTTAACCAAGGAACGATAATCTATACTGAGCAGGATTATGAAGATCAACAGCCAAGAAGCAACAGGTATTGCAACAGAGTCTACCTGAACCATAAGCACCACAGGAACAATAGGCGTCAACAACCATACAACCAACCTACGCGTCAACCACCTCACATAACCCACCCCACCTTGATAGATCCCCCGTAGGGCCACCGCCTCCGGCGCCTGGCCGGCAACCGTGCCTTCTGCCGAGGGTAACACGGAGTCAGCTTGCAATTGATTTAAGACCAGATGGAAGAACTCAAACTCTTTTCTAGATAATGCCTATCTTTACTACACACCTACCCGCTCACCCCTTCGCACCTTCAAAGAAGCTCTCCGCCTAACTAGGAGTCTGCCCCACAGAGGAAACGTACGGTTATGCAGCACGCTGACGTGAACACAGCTATTCCTCCAGACGCTACCAGCAACAGGATTGCGGCTCTCCGCCGTAGCGCTTAAGTGAAGCAGGGCAGATGGCTGCGGGGGCACCTATGTACGTCTTGGGCATCTGTGGCAGTCCTCGCGTGAACGGGAACACAAGGATGCTCCTAGAGGCTGCTCTCAAAGCCACCGGCGCTGATACGAAGCTCATAGAACTTCGAGGCCTCAAGGTCGCGCCATGCGACGGCTGCGAAGCCTGCCGTAAGAGCTTCACCTGCCATATTCGCGATGATATGGACGGCGTATACGAGGAGTTGAAGCGTTGCGACGCGATGGTCTGCGCCTCGCCGGTCTACTTCGGCACCGTATGCAGCCAGTTGAAGGCCGCAATGGACCGGACGCTCTGCCTCTACCATGGAAAGCTCTTGAGGAACAAGGTTGGCGCCGCCGTCGCGGTTCAAGGCGGAGACGCAGCCGACCTCGTCCTAGCGGTGATCGATAAGTTCTACGGCTACCATAACGTCGTGTACGCGGGCGGGGTCTCCGGCACAGGCAACGAACGAGGCGAGGTAAAAAGGGATAGAGGCGCGTTCGAGGACGCGGAGGCCCTAGGCCGAAGGATCGTCGAGCTCGCGCAGATGCTGAAGTAGAGCTTAACGCTTCCTGAGACGCCAGGCTAACACGGCGACGACTGCGACCGCTGCGGCTCCGGCGATGGGCATCCAGGGCAGCTCTTCCGGTATGAGAGGCTTGAGCTTCAAGCCGTCGTAGGTCATGCCTAGGCTTTGAGCTGAAGGGAGGCAGGCGCCGAAGGAGCCCAGACCCTGTCCTTCGCCTACGTTGACGATTTCAAGCAGGAGGTTCTCCGTCGCTGAGAGTTCGTGGAGGCCCTCCCAAAGCCTCAGGTTGCTATCAGCCGCCAACCTGAGCTCCATATCGTCCAAGCGTACGACTGTATCCTTGCAGGCGAAGACATAGGCTTCGCCAGGAGGCACAAGCAGCTTGACGACCTGTCCCGCCTTAAGCCCCGCCACAGCCAAGCCGCCCTCGTTGTAACTGCTCATGTACATGATGAGCGTCGGCTTCTCGCATGCGAGGCCGACGTGGAAAGGCGCCAGCTGGAAAGAGAGGTTCAACCCCTTCCCCACGGTGAGGTCGCCCGTCTTCTTCCCATAGTCAAGGTCAACAACCTCGACCTTTGAGCCGTCCAGACTCGTCGCAACGTAGCCTCTGCCTTCGGGGTATGCAGCGTACGCCCTCGCCGCTGGGTGGCCGAAGGTGTACAAGATGCGGCCTACGAAGCCGCCTTGAGGCGAGGGAAGGAAGCAGGACCTGGCTCTTTCGTCACCCGTGGCGAAGGTTTGAAGCATCACGTTCCCTGTTGAGGTAAGCCTATACACCTTCGTGGTCGTCAATGAGAAGTGCTTCATCTTGTTCGCGGCCACGTCGAAGCTCGCAACCCTAGAGCCGTTCTCATCCCAGACCTCGACATCACTGTCCTCTAATGCGATCACCGCGTGGGGCAGAGTCCCCGCGTACGTGTGGGGAGCCTCAAGCTGGACCGAGTAGAAGACGAACTCCCGGCCAACGTAGCCCCCGTCAATGCTCGTATGGAAGGTGCTTATTCCCGCCGCCACGATCTCAGCTTCGCCTCGTGTCCAAGAAAGGGACTCCCCATCGATGCTTGCGCCGCCTAGAAGCATCACTGTGACAGGCCGGTCAGCTGAGACCTTGAAGCAGGTCCCGTTAGGCAAGGAGATAACAGCCTGCTGAAGCCTCCGCAGCGTGAAGCTGCCCACCTCCTCGCCGCTCGGGAGGACTTGCACCCAGGCCCTCGTGCCGTCCTGGTTCCCTAGGAGCAGTAGAAGCCCCGTCGTCCTCACGTTGCCAGGGTTGACAGCCCAGATGAACGGCGCACGTTCCTGCCCCGGCAGTGTCTCATTACGCCATATCCTCGAAGGCATGTAGCCATAGTAGACGTATCCATCACCGGCCAGAGAAGAAACCGTCATTGAAGGAACCGGACTGCTCACCGCCAAGATCAACGCAAGAATCAAGACTATAGTGAAAGGGTGAAACTTCATAACACTCCCATGATTGGATACATGTCACGAGCTTTTATCGTTTTCCCAGCCCAGATGACCTTTACGCCACGGTTCTCCCCGACAACTCTCCCACCAATCGCCATAAGCCCGGTGAGACCGATCCTTAACCGATGTGCTCAATAGGAGGGCATCCTCCGCCATCACGGCGAACCCGAACCGTCCCCGGCCTTCTCCTCTATGGGAGGAGTACATCCGCACGCTATGTGCGCGCTATCATCACGCTTAAGAACGGTGACGAAGGTTATCCGACTAGGACCACTGATGGAGCCTGGGACGAGATGCCTCATGTGGCAGGCAAGGCAGCCCTTCTCCTGCTCGTAGCGATCGTGGCCCCTATCCGCCCTCTAACCTCTTGGGGCGCTGGGCTCAGCCTTGCGACTGTCTCCGGGGTGGTGCGAGACGGCTTGAGTGAGCAGCCGATCCGAGGAGCCACGGTTATCATAGCAGAGGTTAGAGAAGCGGGAATAGGCCCAAGGAAAACCTTGACCACTGACCTCGACGGGTCGTACTCCGCGGAGGTTAACGTTGGCTACCACTATCTAATCCTCGCTTTTCAGAGGGGTGACCAAGAGGGTAAAGTCGACTATGTCCCCAAGCTGCAGCTGCTCTCCGTAGACGAGACGAAGACGTACGATGTCTCCGTCCGTCTGGTACCCGCAGGGATCATCGAGGTCGACAAGAAGGAGATACGCTTCATAGAGGACCCTAGGCCTCTCAGCCTCGTCTTCTCCTACGCCCTCCGCGACAGCGCTGGACAGAAGCTGAACGTCGAGGGTGCCTTCTCCAGCTTCAGAGAGCTTTTCCAAGCGGAGGTTGGCCTCCAGCCTCAGGACATCCTAGTCCCCGCTGGTACGCCTGTCGAACTCCGCGTGACAGCCTCAGCGTACGTAGCTAGATTCGGCCAGCCGTTCGGCAGCGCTTTCCGTTACCGTCTCCTCAGCCAAGAGCTCTCTATCGATGACCATGTGAAGCTCTTCAAGCTCAGGCAAGGTGAACGAGTAAAGGCCGATCTGAGCAACCCCTCACTCTTGTACTGCCTTTCGGTCGTCTGTCGCGGAGTAGAATCGGCCCGAGGATCATTGGCCGAGATTGAAGGCGTAGGCGTCTTCGCTCCCCTGGAGCGACGTGACCTTGCAGACTCCGAGGCGCTCACCAGCCTCGCACGCATCCAGATCCAGCAGCTGAACTACGATGAAGCTTACACGAGCCTACGAGATGCCTATCTGAAGATGTCAAGTCTCCAAAGTAGTCTGGCAAACGCTCACTCAGACGCGGTCTATGGCGCTTTTCTCTTGATGCCCTTCACGGCGTTCACCGCCTTCACCGTAGCCTCCCTGGTCTCGGATGAGAAACGCAGGAAGGTGGTCGCTGGTTCATCCATGTACGTAGGCCTCCTGACAACGCTATCCTTTGTTTATCCAGGTTTCAGGCTTGTTACCCCGCTCTGGTCGGTAACCTCGGCAGCCGGGTCACTCTGCTTCGCTTACCTCATCTTCCTTGTCCTGCCTCAAAAGAGGGGTGGGGGTGGTTCCAAGGCCGGCATCTCGGTTGCCGACGCGATGTACTCCGCGTTGTCGCTTGCGAAGAGGAGCATGCGGAGAAGGAGGCTCCGTACCGTCTCAACTCTGCTCGCGACAAGCGTGCTCGTCGCCGGGTTCGTGGCCTTAACCTCAGTCTCATCGGGCTACGGAATGGTGAGCGCCAGGGTCCTCGGCTCAGCCGCCACTGACGGGCTTCTCATAAAGGATGCGCCCCCGGGTAAGACAAGCCCCCTGGTCCCCTTCCATGCCCTAGAGCTCTTCCTGACAACGTGGCTTCAAAGGAGGCCTGACGTAACCGCTCTCGCTCCGAGGGCTGAGAACCTTCCGTCACTGACCCCGCTCGGGCAACTTCTCTCAGCAACGGGCAAGAGCCTATCGATCTACGGGGTCCTAGGCATCCTTCCCAGCTCTGAGGCAACATTCAGTTCTGTCAACAGGGCTCTCGTCGATGGAACCTACCTGCCAGATGAAGCCTACGACGGGGTGATGCTAAGCCGAAAAGCTGCCTCTTACCTCAACGTTCGGCCTGGGGATCGCGTTCAGGGCTTCGACAGGGAATTCACGGTGTTTGGGCTTCTTGACGATGAACGACTCGGCCGCCTGAGCGAACTAGACGGGGCCCCCTTCAAGCCGGGAAAAATCGTTATCACGTCAGGGTTGGGTCCAGGCTACCGGATCGCCCAGTGTGAAGGCGACGAGGTCATCGTGATCAACTGGAAGACCGCTATGAGCATTCCGTCCGTAGTGCTCTCAAGGGTCGACGTTCGAACGGGCAGCCCTGAAAGCGACCACGCTCTGGCGAGAAGCGTTGTCTTGACGCAAGGCCTCCCTGTCTGGGAGAGCCTCAGCGGGGTCATAAGCGTCTTCTTCGTCGACTCCTACGCGGAGTCAAGTGGTTCAGCGATTCTCCTACCGCTTGCCTTGGTGGCGCTCAACCTCTTCGTCGTGATGTTCGGCAACGTGTACGAGCGAAAGAGAGAGGTCTTCATCCTCTCCACCGTGGGCATGAACCCCTCCCACATAACGATGGTCTTCCTGGCAGAGGCGCTCCTCACGGGGGTTGTAGGCGGCGGCCTAGGGTACCTGCTAGGCCTCTCCTCCTACCGGCTGTCGCCGCTCTTGCCCTTGGAGATACAGGTCTACGAGAAGATCGCTGCGGGCTGGAGCCTAACGGCCTTGCTCTTCGCCGTCTCAGCGTGCGTACTAGGCGCTCTCCTCCCGGCTTGGTACGCCTCTAAGGTTGCGACGCCCTCGCTCTTGAGAAGATGGAAGGTCGCGCGAAGGGCAAGGACCGCACACAAGCCATGGAGCACGGAGCTACCGGTAGCAATCCATGAGGAGATGTTCAGGCCCTTCATGGACTACCTTGAAAGACGTTTGAAAAGCCTACGGTATGCCCTAGGAGAGCAGGTCGAACAGGTCCAAAGGACAGAGTACCATCTTGAAGGCGTACACGCGTGTAGGCTCGGTTTCCTCTACATCAACACGAGAGTGACGCCGCCCACCGTTACCAGGAACGAGTTGATAGCGGCCAAGCTAGACAAGGAAGAGGTTTACAAGCTATGGTTTGTCCACCACGGCTCCTTAGCTCCACTGATAAGCTCAGCTCACGAAGCGAGCATACAGCTCACCGTCTCCTTTGTGAGGAACGCGGTGCTCGAATGGAGCGCTCTCCCCCTAGAGGAGAAGCTTCGCCTGAGCGGCTCAGCTTAGGGCTGGGTTCGCCACCTGCTAGCTCAACAGATTGGGAGGTCGCGCGCGAGAACGCAAGCCTCTCCACGAGAACGAAACAGAACCTCTCAGTCGGAGCCTGTCCGCGATACCCTTCCGCTGAATCAGGACTTGGGGCGCGCTCCCTTGGTGGCATGAAACCACTCCAAAGCATGGAGAAGAACCCTGTGAAGCCACCTTCCCACTCGGCGAGGTTGCAGGGAAAGAGAAGATCCTGTCGCGATTGCGAGCTTCGCTTACGAGGTTTCCCTCCTCTTCGCGATGAGGAGAATGAGGATGAGAACGACAACGGCGGCTACTCCCGCCAGTATGTAGGTCCACGGCGGCCCCTGCTCTAAGGGCGGCTTCAGCTTCAAGCCCTCATACCTGACGCTGAGCGATTGCACAGAAGGGATGACCGTGCCGAATCCGTCCAGCCGCCAAATCTCAGGTATCTTCGTCTGTCCAGCAATGCTGCCCGGCCACTGCTGCGAAGGCCAGTCCACGACTTCGATGAGCATGTTCTCTGTGGTTGAGAGCTTATGGAAGCCTCCGGGAAGCGACATGGCCTCGTCTGCTGAGAGTTTAACGGTGATATCATCCATTATCACCATCGTCTCCTTGTACGCGAAGATATAGGCTTCCCCGTCCGTAGGCCCTTTTGTAGGTACTTGAACGTAGGCGGTCTGGCCTGCGGCGAGACCTGTGTATGTCACGCCTGTATTATGCAGAAGGAGCATTATCGGAGTGTCACTTTCTACAGCCATGTACGCGGCCTTAACTTGCATCGTCACATTCGATGTGGCTGCTAGCGTCGCGTCGTCGTACTTCCTCTTGAACTCTAGGTCTACCACGTTGAGCTTCGCGTCTTGAAGCCCCGTCATAACGAAGGCGGGCGGCATCACGCGCGGCCACCAGTCGGTAACCCCGGAGCTACCGTAGAAGAGCTTCCCGACGAAACCCCCGGTCACCGCAGGATAGAAGATGCTTCCCATAACCCATGTATGGAGCAGCACGCTGCCAGTGGACTCAAGCCTGTACACAGCCCAAGGTGAGAGGGGCAGCTCCTCAACCTGGTTCGCTGACAGCTTGAACTCCCGTACCTTCGAGCCGTTTGCATCCCACAGCTTCAACTCGCTGTCCTCCAAAGCGTAGACCCGGTAGGGTTGATGTGTCCAAGGCATGTTCGGCGAGACGACGGCGAGGAAGACGAATTCGCGGCCGACGTAGCCGCCCTGTATGCTCGGGAAGAAGGCAGTCATGAACGCCTGCTTTCGCTCGTAGTCAACGCCTCCCATGAAGACAACGGTCACAGGCCTCTCGGAGACAACCTTAAAGAACGATGCGTTTGCAACACGGAGACTCCTCTCCTCAAGCTTGTTAACTGTGAACTCGCCTAGAAGCTCCTTGCCGGGAAGAGCATAGGCCGAGACCCTTGTGCCATCATGGTTTCCCACAACTACTATCGATGCCTGGGTCATCGCCGTGCCAGGCCTCACCTGCCACTTAACGATATCATGGCCTGCTTGGCCTCCTGGCGCAGCCTCTATCACCCAGACCTCACTTGGCACAAACCCATAGTACGTGTGCTCCGCCTGAGCGTTCACCTCCAAGCCTAGCCCGCCGAACGAGAGAACCAGGAGTGAGGTGAGGATCAATGGCGCTATGACTAGAGTGACAGCAGCCAATCTGGAACAAGGTAGCTTGCCGAGCAGAAGCTCGTAGCGCGAAGTCATAGGGTTCTCCGCCGCGCATGGCTCCTTGCAAGGAAGGGCCTGAGCGGCCTAGGGGCTTCTATCTGACGGCACTTAAGCTTTCACAAGACCGTGTCTCGCATGTCAAGGCTCGTACTGAACAATACGTGTATGGTCCGACATGGTTTTGCACACGCTACGTTTAAATCGCGCAGATGAGGCCCCTCTCACATGGAGACATCAAGGGTTAGACCGACGGGCATCACCATCCTGGTGGTCCTAGAAGCGATCGTCGCCGCGCTCCTTGTCCTCGGCGGCCTAGCCTTAGCCGTACTAGGTCCATTCGTCAGTGAGCTCATACCGAGGCCGATGCCCGCGCTGATAACGGGAGCCCTTATCAGCTTCTTCGGCGTCTTGCTGCTTCTCTTCGGGATCGCGGGCTTCATCGTCGCCTGGGCACTATGGACAGGCCAGGGATGGGCTTGGACCGTCGCCTTCGTGCTCGCGGTCGTGGGCATTATCATCGACCTCTTCCGCCTCCCCGGCGGGATTCTCGGCATACTGCTCAACGGCCTCATCGCCTGGTACCTGTGGCAGCCACGTGTGAAGGCCTTCTACCGTAAGGAAGCCGTGGAGCTCCCCTACCGGGTCACAGTCACGAGGACACCGACCCCGCCACCGCCGCAGCCTCAGGCGGGCACGGTCATCTACTGCACCAAATGCGGCACGGCAAACCCGGCAGATAGCAGGTTCTGCCGCAACTGCGGAGCAGAGATCAAAGCCTAGGCTTCGAGAAAACAGCAGCGTATAGGTCGGGGCTCGGACGCCCAGCTTTGGGCCATCTGGCTCCACCAGCGGGGAGGATGCCCTTCGCGCGAAAGCGGTTGCCCTACCGGGGTACTAGGTTGGCTGAGAGAAGGAAAAAGGGGAGGATGTTGCTGGTCAGGTCGGCCTATGGCAGGACCTCGACGGAGAGCCGTGACAACACTTTCCCTGGCTCGTCGACTGCGCTCAGGAAGAAGGCCGGCTGGTTGATCCCTCTGACCAGCTTGCTCTGTGGGGCTAGGAAGTCAACGGTTATCGTCCCCGGCGGGCTCGGTATCGCGCCGCCGAGCTTCCCGTGGAGTACCAGCTTAGCTGCCTCGCCTGTCGCCGTGTTGTTCAGCGTCACCCAGACGTGTATCTTGCCACTCCTCAAGGGGATGATGACCAGGCCTCTGAGGAACTCGTACGTGGCCACCCCGCCCTCTGGACGCTGAATGGTCAAGTTCGCGCCTGTCACCTTTGTTATCACACCGGCCTTCCACCTTCCTGTGGAGTTCTTCTCGATCCTGGCGGTGATGGTGGCGTTGAACCGATATTTCAGGTCCCGATTCGTGGCGTTGAAGGCGGTTCCATTCACTATCCTGATGGTCACGTTCGTTGGCTTCGTGACAAGATTGCCCCAGGCAAGCGGAGTCTTCGACGGCTTTCCGTGGCCTCCTCCGTTGTCGTCGTTGTCTTGTCCACGCGGCCTATCGTCGTCACCGTTAGGCTTGGCAAGCGCAACAGAGCTTACAAGCAGTGGCGTCAGCATAAGCACCAGTGAGGCCGCGATCAGCGCCTTCTTCGAAATCTTCAAGGTATACACCTCAGCTGCACCTTGCAGACCATAACCCAATAGGAGAATATACGGGACGCGATCGAGACGCTGGTTCCACGCCGTTTCAAGGACCCTGCCGGGGCCTCCACCGTGCTACGCGAACAGGATAAGCCACAAGGTGTAGGTCGCGATGTTCAGAGCGGTCATCGCTACGCCCAGCCTCAGGAAGTACAGGAAGGTGAAGGACCTCCCTGTGCGGCTCTCAGAGGCCTCGATGATGATGATGACATTGCTCGCAGCGCCGAGCACCGTGAGGTTCCCTGCGATCGTCGAGCCTGCGGCTAGGGTAAGCTATGCGTATTGATGCGAACCGTTGACGCCTAAGCCCTTCATCACGTCTACGTACAGCTTCACCAGGGGCACGTTGCTGAAGACCTGGCTTAGAACCGTGCTGACGAGCAGGGTGTTTACTATCGCCCCCGTCCTATCCGTTGGGCTGGGAGCCGGAATGAAGCCCAGCATCAGCTCAGCTGCCCCGGACTGCCAGAGGCCGTCCATGACAATGAACATAGAGACGAAGAAGACTATCGTGCTCCAATCTACCGAATGGAGGAGTTCACGTTTCTCCTCTGCCAACGTGTAGAGGGGCACTGAGGCCAGGAAGGCGATCACCCCGAGATGCTGCGTGTGCGGAAGCCCTAGACTTCTCGAAGGTCGTTCAGCAAGAAGCCCCCGACGGCTAGGCAGAGGGAGGCCGCTGAGAGCCTAGCTGTGTCATCTATTCTCTAGGGCAGCCGGTGTGCCTGTACGTCATGGTGGCAGAGCGGGCCTCTACGAAGGCTGGGTTTCCGGCCTCGATAGGTCTCCCGCAGACGCGGCAGATTCTCCGACGCCTCATGAAGAAGACAGGGGTCCAGTCGTCAAAGGGAGGAAGCCTACTCTGCCTAGCCCAGTCCAGGATGCTCCCAACCATGTCAAGTGCAGCGGTTACGATGCTAGTTAAGGCAGACAGACGACTACTGCTGTAGAGTGGGAGATCACCGGAGCTAATCGGAGGGGCTCGAGCAGCCCAGGGTTTCCAGCTTATCTCTGTAGCCTATCCCCGGGCGAGGGCCGCCGCTCAGATGATGCTTCGCTGCCGTAGCTTGCGACAGGTGAAGGATGGGCCGCGATGCGCTTAATAGCCGCACGAGCACAGGACGGGGGCGTCGGAACCTTGGCTGTTCCAGCCAAGCCCTCTGTGAACATTGGACAGGAGGAGCTGTGACACCTTGGCCTCGGCAGAAGACGATAGCAGGCCATCAGATTACCTGGTTGGAGACGAGATACTTAGCTTGACGAAGGAGGACTTCCTGAGGCTTATCCCGACTAGGCCGCCGGAGCTGGAGTGGAAGCTTACGGCGAGGGAGGCTACCATCACCTTTCGGAAGAAGAAGCGCAGCATCTTCCCCGCCGGTCGGACAAAGAAGGTCGTCTTCGACCAGGTCGGCGCGTTCGTTTTGAGGGCTTCAGACGGCGTCAGGGCAGTTCAAGAGATCGCGAAACTCTTGGCGGAAGCCTACAGCCTAAAACAGGACCAAGCTGAGCTTTCCCTGATCCAGTTCCTCATGAGTCTCTACAAACGGGGCTACATCTGGCTGAAGAAGCCTGTCGGCTTAACCTTACAGGCCATCCCTTCCACCGCTCCAGAGACATCGGTGAAGCGGTGCGGCAAATGCGGCGCCATACTTCCTGAGGGGAGCGAGTTCTGTCCTCAGTGCGGCGCAAAGGTGAGCTGACCGTTTCCTATACGCAGGCTAGGTCTTAGGCCCCCCGAAGAGTCCACCCGGGGACTCTCGCGTCTGGAACCGCGTCAGCCCTCGGCAGGTACGGTTTCAAGTCGATCACCGGCGAGCCCCTCAGGACATCGAGGCCCCGCAGCCTCAGGACGGAGCCCTTGACCTCTGTGACCTCGGCCACTGAGAGCCCGACCGGGTTCGGTCTAGCGGGGCTTCGAGAAGCGAAGACACCGACAGTGGGCGCGCCGGGATGACGCTTAGGCGTTACCTCTACGACGGCGCGGTCCTCAGGGTTATCGTGGCCATGAAGCCAGTAGAGGACTATCACGTGGGAGAAAGCCTCAAGGCCTCTCAGACCCGCGGCGAAGCTTGGATAGACCCGCACCTTCGAGCACTCACCTTGCTCCTCAACCACCCCTATAGGGGTGAGAACAAGCCCAGAAGCGGACATCGCCTACATCCGAATAGCGAGGGCCATGCGGGGCTGAAATGGCTTTCTCAAGGGATGCAGGTCAAGCCCTAACGTGCGTCAACGCCATGCTGCAGGTCTGTCGCCGAGAGCCGTTCGTCAGACTAGAGCTCTCTTTCCTCCCTCGCCGGTTCCTTCATGGAGAACGCGATCGGGAAGAATGAGAGCGCGACTAGGACGGGACAGATGTAGAAGGGAGTCCTGAGATCAGGGCGTCCGCTATGATGCCGCCTACTATCGGGCCTACGAACCAACCCAGGTTCGTCATGGTCGAGTATTGGCCCATGACAGAGCCGCGCTTCTCGTGAGGCACCAGGTCTGCTAGGAGGGCTTGAGGAGCTGGGCCTTCGAGCGACGCGCCGAAGCCCTGCACGGCCCTAAGGGCGAGTAGCATGAAGATCGATCCGGAAACCCCGATCAGGAAGGTCGCGACCGCGTGGACCACTATGCCGATAAGTATGAAGAGCTTCCTGCCGTACTTGTCAGCCAACCTACCCAACGAGGTTTGGGAGACCACCATAACGATCTGGTAGATGCTCACAGCTAAGCCTTCGTAGGTGACCGAGTCAGTCTGCTCGTAGGCGAGGATGACGATGAGGAAAAGCGCTATGCCGAAGCCGAAGGCTACAAGGAGCCTTCCTACGAGAAGGTATAGGAGCGCCTTGTTTTCCTTGAACGCTGAGA
>CAYRUY010000060.1:0-11146 GCA_964427455.1 uncultured Candidatus Bathyarchaeia archaeon
GACGACCTTCGCGCCCAGAGTCTTTTCGTAGAGCCTCTGAGCCTCGTTCGCGGTCCCGGTGCTGACCTCTGCGAGCTTGAGCTTTGACCCACGCTTGTGGAGCTGCTCTATGATCACGCGAAGCGAATCCTTCACGAGCCGCGTGCCTATGCCAAGCCCCCTGTAGTCGGGGTGGACCGCGATCTGCTCGAGTTCCCAAACCGCCTCTTCTCGGAAGCCACCTTTCTCCATCCAAAACACGTACCCGTAGACCCGCCCTGACTTCCTACTCTCGGCGACGAAGTACTGGCAGCGCGGGAAGGCGTTGAAGTTGCAGGATATCCACCGCCAGGACTTCTCCGGGTCTTTCATCCCCGAGAACGAGAGCGATGCGACCTCCGCAACCTCATCCACTTGGAGGTGGTTCATGAGCCTGACCTCGATCTCTTCCATCGGCATCCGCACACTTTTCGAGAACCCCTCCTCGTCACCGGTTGATTGCCCTGACCTTCTTACGAGAACCAAAACCCCTCATCCACATCCATTCGTTTCATGTGCCCCGACGTCCTTGCGTAACACTCGCTCAATGACGCTCCACCTTAAAAGACTCCTTGAGACCGGGGGCTCGACGCTTCAGCGGATCTCAAGTGCAGGCAGCATGGTTTTCGCTTCGGACGCTGTGGAAAACCTTATAACGTTTAGATCGACGTTCAAGCGTATGGCCTACCTCGTGGAGGAGGCTCTTGACGGTCAAAGAGCTTTCAGGTCTCTGATCGCCACGAAGCCGCAGCTGTTTAAGGCCCTTTCTAACGATTCCGCCCTAGCGTTGCTAAAGGCGCTCGCCCAGCAACCGATGTGCGTAGCAGACGCGGCGAAGCGCCTGGGCGAGAACGAGTTCAAGATATACTACCATGCTCGGAGGCTTGAGAGACTGGGCCTCATCGAGGTTGAGCGAATCGAGGCTCGCGGCGGGGCGACGGCGAGAATCTATAGACCGGTGTCGCCCGTCATCTCTTTCAGGCTTTATGAGAGCGCGCCTGTCAAGGATGTCCGGACGAGGGCTCCACTACTAGAGTTCCTCAAACCCTTCGTTGAAGATGGCAGGCTGAACGCGATCATAATCGTCGGCAGCCCCGAGCCGCATGGCAGGTATAAGGCCCCGGCCTCAGACGGCTACTGCGCCATCGACCTATGCCTCTTCCTCGGACAGTTCATAGATGAGTTCAAGACGCCGTGCTACAAGCTTGACACACAGGTCAAGGAGGAGGACCTCGTAGGAAACCTGATACTTGTCGGCGGGCCGAAGGCCAACATCATAACAGACCGGTTGAACAAGGAGTTGCCCGTCTACTTCGACTACTCAGACGAGACGTTGGACTGGAGCATCGTCTCAAGCATATCGAAGACCACGTACAGGGAGAAACAGGTCGGCTCCGTCAGCCGCGTACCAAGCCCCTACTCGCAGGGCAAGGAGGTCCTCGTCTTCGCCGGGAAAGGCTTCAGGGGGACAAGAGCCTCCGTCCTCGCCTTCACGAAGCACCTCGGAGACGTGATCAAAGGCAACGTAGTGAACCCAAGCTTCACCGCGAAGGTTGTCCAAGGCGTGGATGTGGATTCAGACGGGATCGTGGACGAAGTGGAATTCCTAGAGTAGGGCAGTGTCACTCGAACACCCGGAGGAGGCTGCACAGATGTCGGCTCGTGAAGAAACCTGCAGATGTGTTGTCCAGAGGTTGGCGCAGGTCCCAGAGCCGACTCGCCGAGACGTAGACAGGATCCGGATCGAAGTCTGCAGGGAGATGGCTGTCGACGCGCTGCCAGGAAACGCTGACCTCATACGCTGTCTCCGCCAGGAGGAGGCTTGGCTTAAGCCGCTACTCATGAGGAAGAGAACGCGGACCGCGAGCGGCGTCTGCGTCGTCGCCGTGATGACGAAGCCCGTCGCGTGTCCGCTCCCTCAGCCTTGCGCCTACTGCCCCGGCGGCCCCAGCGTAGGCGTGCCTCAAAGCTACACGGGATATGAGCCCGCAACACTGAGGGGGCTGCAGAACAGCTACGACCCTTACCTCCAAGTCAGGTCGAGGGTCGAGCAGCTCCGCGCGATAGGCCACGCCGTCGATAAGGTAGAGCTCATCCTGATGGGCGGGACCTTCAGCAGCCACGCGCTCAGCTACAGGGAATGGTTCGTTCAACGATGCCTCGACGCAATCTGCGGAGAAAGCTCCCGAAGCCTCGAGGAGGCAAAGAGGAATGCTGAGACCGCCTCAGTCAAGAACTCTGGCATAACGGTCGAGACCCGTCCCGACCGCTGTCGCGAGGCTGATGTCGGCGAGATGTTGAGAATGGGCGTGACGAGGGTTGAGCTGGGCGTTCAGACGCTTCGAGATGAGGTTTACGTCCTCATAGGGCGCGGCCACACAGTTGATGATGTGGCGGAGGCCACACGGATCGCCAAAGACAGCGGTCTGAAGGTGACCTATCACATCATGCCCAACCTGCCCGGTTCCACGCCTGAACACGACTTGGAGACGTTCCGTAGGCTCTTCACAGACCCTTGCTTTCAACCTGACGCGTTGAAGATCTATCCTTGCCTCGTCATCAAGGGCACAAGGCTGTACGACTGGTGGCGGCACGGCCTCTACCGGCCCTACGGCGAAGCAGAGCTGCTAGCCTTGATCGTCGAGGCCTCGAGGATGATCCCGCCCTACGTACGAGTGCAGAGGCTGAACCGGGACATACCTGCGCCTTTGATCGAGGCTGGGCCGCGAAGGGGAGACCTCCGTGAACTCGTCGAGCAAGCCCTGTCGCAGGCACGGCGCCCTTGCAGGTGTATCCGTTGCAGAGAGACAGGCCACGTTGAGAGAAGGAGCGGCACTAGGCCCCAACCCGACGCTATCAGGCTGGTTCGACGCGAGTACGACGCTTCAGAAGGCAGAGAGCTATTCCTGTCATACGAGGACCCTGAAAGAGACATCCTCGTCGCCTACGCGAGGCTGAGGCAGCCCTCGAAAGACGCTCATCGCCCTGAGCTCGTCGACGCAGCGGTTCTAAGAGAGCTGCATGTCTGCGGCCCAATGCTTCCCGTCGGAGCGAAGCCCGTTGAGGAGTGGCAGCACAGAGGCTATGGCATGCAGCTGCTGAGAGAGGCCGAGGGAATCACGCGGGAGGAGCTTGGGTTGAAGAAGCTCGTTGTCCTCAGCGGCCTAGGCGTCAAAGGATACTACCGAAGGCTCGGCTATACGGAGGACGGGCCCTACATGAGCCGGCCTCTCACCGTCACGTCCGTGCAGCCTAGCCCTCACAACTCCTCCAAAGCGACGGCTCTTATCGAAGAGGAGTTTAGGCCGTTGATCCTCAGCGGCAGCGCGACGTAGAAGACGCATTCGTTGGCTAGCTTCTCCAAGTTCACAGAACCTCAATCGAAGGGACATCGTGTCCGGACAAGGCCTCGTGACTGGCAACCGAAGAGGCTGAGGCCTCCAACTGGATGTCCTGTATCCCGACCATCTTGACACCTCGCTCCTCGAGAGTTGACGCGGTTTCAGGGGAGGTGAACGGTGCCTCCTTTCCCTTGCATGGACTCTACATGAGGACGATATCGCCTCTCTTCACATGTCTCAGATGGCCTGGAAGTATTGGCTGCGCTGGCGGATATAGTCGTTGGGGCTTTGCAGCCCAAGACCATTGCTTCGCCTACGAATATCTCGACGGGGAGCTGAGATTGAGTCCTCACCCCATCCCGGTAATGCGATGGGCCCCTCCACATTCGTCCCGATATGCGTCTCGGTGTTAACGCAGTGTGTCAGCATGTTGTCAGGTGCTTATATGAACTGCCTAGTCTCAAGCTGTCTGACTTAATGCCTGTGAACGTAACTGCTTCATACCTTGAGAAGCCCAGGCTGCAGCTCCTTACATAGGTCCACCACACGATGCTTCTTCAGACTCATCATCCGTATGTACCTTGCCCGCGGTTGACCGGGCGCCATATAAAACGCTTCACGTGACCGCGCTACAAGCCTTACATGAGGCTGCTTGATGTCTCACTGAGTCTCGTCGAGGAGCCCCGCAGATAGCTTATCTGTCAGCCCGGCCCTACTCGCCTTGGAGCTTGGCGGCATGTCCGAGCAGCTCGGCGGATACAGAGGAAAAGTGCTGCAGATCCTGGGCGAAGCAGGCATAAGCGTTGAAGACCGGGTCAGGGTCGTCAAGGATGCGGAGACCTACGAGGGCGTGCTCGTTCCACGCTCCGAATACGGAGACGAGGAGCACATCGTCCTAAAGCTAAACAGCGGCTACAACATTGGCGTAAGGGTCTCGGCTTCAACGCGGGTTGAGAGGCTTGGTCCTGGGCCTCGCCTCGCTTTTGCGCCGCCGAAGCCCCCAGAGCCATCGGTGGGCCTGCCGCGGGTTGTGATCATCAGCACGGGCGGAACGATAGCGAGCAGGGTTGACTATCGCACCGGCGCCGTGAGGCCCGCACTCTCTGCGCTGGACCTCTACCGGGTAGTGCCGGAGCTCTCAAGAGTGGCCTCTATTGAGGCCGAGATTCTCTTCAGCATCCTCAGCGAGAACATGACGCCTAAACACTGGGAGGCCCTAGCGAAAGCAGTAGCCACTCACGTCGATCGGGGAGCAGATGGCGTCGTGGTGGCGCACGGAACAGACACGATGGGCTACACTGCGGCCGCCCTTAGCTTTGCTCTGCAGGACCTCCCGGTGCCCGTCGTCTTGGTCGGCTCCCAAAGGTCTTCAGATAGGCCTAGCTCCGACGCAGCCCTCAACCTGCTCGGCGCCGCTAAGGCGGCGTCAGAGGCGCCTTTCGCCGAGGTGACGCTCGCGATGCACGGCAGCACCTCGGACACCACGGTCTATCTTCATAGGGGCGTGAAGGCTAGGAAATGTCACACAAGCCGAAGAGACGCCTTCAAGTCGGTTAACGCTGAACCAGTAGCGGTAATCGAGGAAGGAAAGCTCACGGTGAAAGCCCGAGACCTAAGGCCGCGAGACAAGGCGCGGAAGATCCGTCTCATGCCGAGCTTCGAGGAGAGGGTTGGCCTTATGACGTCTTACCCCGGCTTAAGCCCCAGCGTCATCGAGGCTCTTCTAGGCGCTGGCATAAAGGGGCTGATCTTGGAGGGAACCGGCCTAGGGCATCTCCCATCCAACTGTCTGGACGTCTTGAAGCGCGCTGTCAAGGATGGCATCTTCGTCGGCATGACCTCTCAGTGCCTCTGGGGGCGCGTCAACATGTTCGTGTACGATACGGGCCGAGACCTGGTGGCTGCGGGCGTCACGCCTCTGGGCGATATGTTGCCTGAGACGGCGCTCGTTAAGCTCATGTGGGTGCTCGGCCAGACGCAGAGCCCGGACCAGGTCAAGGAGCTGATGCTTACCAACATCGCCGGGGAGATCTCTCGGCGAACGTCTTACAGGTGGGAGGCATCGGAATGAGCTCAGACTCGGAGAAGCCCTTTGTCATGGTTGGACTTGAACTCCATCGACAGCTCGAGACCAGAGGGAAGATGTTCTGCGGATGCCGACCGGCGTTAAGGGAGGGTGAGCCCGAGTTCAGGTTCTACCGGAGGCTGCGGCCGACCCAGAGCGAACTCGGCCAGGTTGACCCAGCGGCGCTCTTCGAGTTTCAGAGAGGTCGCGTAACCGTCTATGAGGCGGATGATGAGACCTCCTGCCTTGTCGAGTTGGACGAGGAGCCTCCTCACGCCCTGAACCAGGAGGCCGTCGACATCTGCCTGACAGCCGCCTTGATGATGAGCTCCAAACCTGTCGATGAGATACATGTCATGCGCAAGGTTGTCATTGACGGTTCCAACACGACGGGGTTCCAGAGAACCTCTATCGTAGCCCTAGGCGGAGCCATCACATCAGCCGGCAAGACTTATCGCATTCAGACCATCTGCCTCGAGGAGGACGCGGCTAGACCGACCGGAGGCAAGGACCCGTACGTGAACTACAGCATAGACAGGCTTGGAATCCCGCTCATTGAGGTGGCAACAGCCCCCGTCATACACTCGCCAGAGGAAGCTGAGACGGTCGCCTTGGCCATCGGCCGTCTTCTGAGAGCTACAGGCAGGATGAAGCGCGGCCTCGGTACCATAAGGCAGGACATCAACCTCTCCATAGCCGGTGGCTCCGTGATCGAGATAAAAGGCGTCCAGAGACTCGAGCTTGTCTCCAAAGTCGTCGCCTACGAGGCTCAACGCCAGTCGTCACTGCTCAGGATCGCTGAGAAGCTTGCGCGGCGAGGATGCCGGGCAGAGCTGCTGCGTGAGGAGTTTGTCGACGTGACTGAGGAGCTGAAGGACAGTTCCTCTCAGGTCTTGAGGAAGGCGTTGGGAGAAGGCGGAGTCGCTTTGGCGTGTAAGCTCCCTCTCTTCGCTGGCCTTGTCGGAGCCGAGCTGGGGCCGAACCTGAGGCTTGGAACCGAGATGGCTGACAGAGCCCGGTTCTGGGGAAGGATCGGCGGCATCTTCCATAGCGAGGAACTACCAGCCTACGGGATCACGGCTGAGGAGACGTCCGTCATACGAGACAAGGTCGGGGCGGATAGTTCGGACGCATTCGTTCTAGCAGCAGGGCCGAGAGAGAACGTGATCGATGGCTTGAGGGCTGTGGTTGAGAGGGCGGTCGAGGCCCTCAAGGGTGTTCCCGAGGAGACGAGGGGGCCTAACCCCGACGGCACCTCGCGTTACATGAGGCCTAGGCCTGGGGCGGCGAGGATGTACCCTGAGACGGACATCCCGCCGACGAAGGTGACGGAGGAACGCCTAGCCCGGCTGAGGGCGGTACTTCCTGAGCCTCTCGAGAAGACTGTAGCGGTCTTGATGGAGCGGGGGGGCCTCAACAAGAAGCTCGCAGAGCAGGTGGCGGATTCAGACTTCCTGGAGCTGTTCAACAAGCTGGCGTTGGAGACAAAGGTGCCTCCTTCAGTGATAGCTGTAGCCTTAACGGAGAACCTGAAGAGCCTTCGAAGGGAGGGTCTCGAGGTTGACCAGCTCAGTGACGGGCAGCTCGGCGAGACGATCCGGCTCGTTGACAGAGGCCTCTTGGCGAAGGAGGCGATCCCCGACGTGTTTGCCTGGCTCTCGAAGCATCCTGGGGCGTCTGTGGTTGAAGCCGTAGACGCGTTGGGCTTGAGGGCTCTTTCAGAGGCTGAGCTGCGGACGGTGATAGACGATACCCTACGGGAGGAGGGGCTGGCCCAGGAGCGTAAGGGTCGTGAATCTGTTCCGCAGCTGATGGGGCTGGTCATGCGGAAGGTCAGGGGAAGAGCAGAAGCGGCCCTGGTGAGGCGGATACTCGAAGAGAGGCTCGAACGGCCGACCGCGTGACTAAGAGCGTCGCTCCGCTCTACGAGCTCCGCTTGAGCAGACCAAGCTGTTCAAGGGCTGCCCTCAGGTCTTCCCTCTCGTTCTGCGTCAGTCTAGGCAGAGGCGCTCGTACATCTCCGCACGGGATGCCTAGCATCGATAGGGCTTCCTTACAGGGCGCGACGTAGCCTGGCTCATACTCGAAGAAGCGGTTCAGCACTTGAAGCCTCACGTGCAGTTCGCGGGCCGTCACGATGTCGCCCGACTGGTAGGCGTTGTATACATCGACCATACAGCTTGGAATGACGCAGGCCGCGGTAGAGAAGACTCCTCTGCCGCCGATGGCTAGGACGGCGAAGAGCTGGCTGTCGATGCCTGTGAGAACGGCTATCTTGTCGCCTACAAGCCGGATTATCTCGAGTGTCTCACTGATGTCGGAGTTGCTCTGCTTTAGACCGATGATGCCCTCCACGTCGGCGAGGCGCGTCATCAACCTAGGGTTGATGTTGTGGCCCGTGTAGGCTGGGTTGTTGTAGACGACAACTGGGAGGCCGCTCTTCGAGGCCACATCCACGTAGTGCCTGTACAAGCTCTCCTCAGGCAGCCCGAAGTAGTATGGCGGCACGAGAATGACCGCATCCACGCCGGCGTCTCTCGCGTGGAGGCTGAGCTCCACCGTTTCCTTGGTGCTACAAGCCGCCGTGCACGCGATCACCGGGACCCTACCGTTGACCTCGTCAACGACGACTTGGAGAACCCTCTTTCTCTCCTCTGAGGTTAGGTGGGGGAACTCCCCGTTGCCGCCCGTCGTCATGACTGCGTGGACGCGGTGCTCAAGTACGAACTGGACGAGGCTTCTGAGAGCCTTCTCGTCAACCTCATCGGTTGCAGTGAAGGGTGTAACCAACGCTGGGATGATGCCTTTCAACTCGCGTTGGGACAAGGGCATGGGCTTCTAGCCTCGCCGTCTTGAAGCTAAACGACCAGAGATAAAGCTATGGGCGCTCGAGGCTGTCTTTCGCTAGGCCCACTCTGAACGCGAGATGATCCTCCAGAGCTCGTCCTGCACCGGAGCCGAGATGTCGGCCATAGAACCGTCAGGCATGGTGAGTTTCACGCCCTCGCTTCTTTCTACGAAGCTCCCGATGTTAGCAGCCTCTACCTGAGCCTGGCGAAGCGCGTCAACTACCTCGTCCGCTTTCTCCTCTCGGGCAGCGATGAGGAGAGTCCCGGAGCTGATCGTCCTCATAGGGTCGACGCCTAGTGCTTGGCACACAGCCTTGGTTTCACGCGCGATCGGCACCTTCCCATAGGTGGCCTTGATTCCCAACCCTGAAGCGTAAGCCATCTCGTAGAGGCCGCCCAGCACGCCTCCCTCGGTGGCGTCGTGCATCGCTGTCACGCCACCCTCCTCGACGGCTGTTAACGCGTCACGTACGACGCTGACCTTCCTGATGTAGCGTTTAGCCGTCTCGACTGTGGCCTTGCCAACGACGGGTTCGAGTCGGTCTGCGAACTCTGAGGCTAGGATTGCGGTCCCCTCTATTGCCGCGCCCTTTGTGACGATAATGGCGTCTCCTTTCCTCGCGCCGCTCGTCGTGAAGAACCGGCCCCTAGGGGCCTCGCCGATGGAGGTGCACGCCGCGATCGGCCTCCTCAGTCCTGGCGTCACCTCCGTGTGCCCGCTCACTAAGGCGACCTGGATCTCCCTCGCAGCTTCATCGACCTGCTTCATTATGCCTTCAAGCAGCTCAAGCGAAGCATCCTCAGGTAGGAAGAGCACGAGGGAACACCACAGGGGTCTAGCTCCCCTCGTCGCCACATCGTTGGCGCTAACGTTAACGGCAAGCCATCCAAGGTTCTCAGCCGCTCCCGTTACCGGGTCTGAGTGCACCACGAGCACCCTACTGCCCATGTCTATTACGGCGGCGTCTTCGCCTATCTTCGGGCCGACGAGAACCCTTGCGTCTTGGGCGCCGAGATGCGTATAGATGACTCTCTCGAGGGTTTGAGGGCTCAACTTGCCGAGCTGCAGACGAGGGTGCAAACAGGACCGGGCATAACGGTGGGGGGTTGGCCTAAAGGGTTTATGCCCTGGCGTAGGGGAAAGGCTGAAGATGCGGCAAGTCGATCGGTTATTGTCTGAAGGTCACAGCTAACGGGGCCTGGGTTCTCTGTCAGCCCTGAAGTGCACAGTGTGCGGCGCGAGTGGGGGCGTCGACCCTCCTTGGGCTCAGTGTCGAGCCTGCGGCTCAAGCCTCAGCTATCAGCTCGATGTGGCTTCAGTCAAGGGTAAGCCTTGTTTCACAAGCAAGCCTGGGATGTGGAGATACTCTCCCCTACTGCCTCAGCTGGGCGTCGATGAGCCTGTCAGCATGGGTGAGGGTGCGACCCCTCTGACATACGCATTTCGCCTCGGCCGGGAGCTTGGAGTTCCGAGGCTATCCCTGAAGGATGAGACTAGGAACCCAACCGGGTCTTTCCGCGATAGAGCCGCTTCGTTGATGGTCTCCGACGCCTGGGCTAGAGGCTTCAAAGCGGCTGTGTCGGCTTCAAACGGGAACATCGGAGCAAGTCTTGCGGCCTACACTGCGAAGGTAGGGCTTGAATGTCACGTCGTCGTGCCGAGGAGGGTCGACGAGGGGAAACTGGCCCAGATGCTGATCTACGATGCAGACATCGAGCAGCACGGCGAGTACGTCGACGACTCTGTTGAGCGAGCGAAGGAATGGGCTCGCGAGACTGGCTGGTATCAGGCTACGCCTGAGCTGAACCCTTTGGCCGTAGAGGGGCAGAAGACAATCGCGTACGAGGTCGTAGAACAGACAGAAGGCAAGGTTGACGTGGTCGTCGCGGCGATGGGAAGCGGCAGCACAATCTACGCGCTCTGGAAGGGCTTCAACGAGCTACACGAACTGGGACTCCTAGGCCCTGTTCCAAGGCTGGTCGGCGTCCAGGCAGAGGGATGCGCTCCGATCGTCACAGCGTTCCGCGAAGGAAGCAGGATCAAGAGCCTCGACTCTGCCGATTCGAAAGCCCTCGCGATCCTAGTGAAGCGTCCTCTCATGGGGTCGGTGGCGCTCGAGGCGTTGAGGGCCTCGAGAGGCTGCGCCGTCTCCGTGTCAGACCTAGAGATGTTCGACGCCGAGAGGCGGCTTGCGAGGTTGGAGGGGGTCTTCGTCGAGCCTTCGAGTGCGTCAACGATCGCGTGCCTATCCGCGTTAGTGGAGAGCGGAGCCGTTTCAAGGGACGAGACCGTCGTCTGTCTCCTCACGGGAAGCGGCTTGAAGGCACCGGGCATTCTGGCTATGCTCGCGCGGCGTAGGAGGGCTAGGTTCATGCGTCCTCAGGCTGGGATGAAGGTTAGGCTCTTGGAGCTTCTAGGCTCTGAGCCGACGCATGGCTACGACCTCTGGAAGAGCCTCGGCGAGTCGATCACGTTGCAGGCGGTCTATCAACACCTTGCCGCCTTGGAGAAGCGAGGCCTCATCGCGGGCAGCGCCGAGGCTGGGAGGAAGGTCTACAAGCTGACAGGCCGGGGAAAAAGGCTTCTCGGAGCCCTCTCGGAGCTGGAAGCCCTGTAGACGTAAAGCTTAAGAGATATACAAGATAAGACTTGCATAGACGCTCATGAGCAGGATGAGGCCTGCGAGGACGGTCGCGGTCCTCGGCATCTTCACAGCCCTAACGACAGCTGCGACGATGCTCCTGTCCGTCAGCATCCCTGCGACGAAGGGATACTTCAACATAGGCGAGACGATGGTCTACACCTCTGCTCTGCTCTTCGGCCCGTTCATCGGAGCCTTCACAGGCGGCGTCGGCTCGATGCTCGCAGACCT
>CAYRUY010000061.1:0-1718 GCA_964427455.1 uncultured Candidatus Bathyarchaeia archaeon
CCATGCTTTAAGGTGGTTTCATGTCACCAAACGAGCGCGCGGCGGGCCCTGATCCAACCGAAACCTAGCGCGGAAAGGCTCTGATTGAGAGCTTTTCCCTCAGCTTCCGCAAGCCCCTAGAGACATCCTCTCCTTCGCTTGGCTCACCTCTGAGGGCTACGCCTCCCGTAGCGGCGATCTCCTTTGTGGACTAGCAGCGGCGTTCAATCTCAAGCAGGACCGGGTTGAAATCAGGTTGATGGAAGGGGCTTGGGCCCGTCTTCAGGACGGAAGCACGTTCTTACGTGGGGGAACAGTCCCTTCAACCTGTCCTACGGCTCTCTAGACAGGTGTGGGCTATGGGAATGCCCTAGGGTACGAGCCGTGTACCACCTGCCATCTGGAGAGCTTCGCTAGCTGCTCCAGCTGGCTTCGCATATTCTCCCTGTGCTCGTCAACGTTAAGCCAGAAGACGTACTCGATGAGTGACCCCTTCTCCATAGACTCGATCTTCGACAGGTTGATCCTAGAGTCTGCGAAGAGCCTCAGAGCCTTCGAGAGAACGCCGGGCGTCTCCGCGCCGAGTAACTCGCAGGTCAACGTGGTCTTGTCTCTGCCCGTGGGTCTCAGCCTGTCCGTAGCCCTCAGCAGCACGAAGACGGTCTTGTTCTCCGAGCCTCCTTCCATCCGGTTCTCAACCCTCTTCTCTAGAACCTCTAGGCCCAGCCATCGCGCCGCCTCCTCAGGGCATATGGCGGCTAAGCCGTTCGAGTTGCTCGCCGCAACCAGCCGCGCGGCCTGTGCGGTGCTCTCGGCCTCGACAACCTGAGCTCCGAGAGCCCTGATGTAGTCGCTGCACTGGCCCAACGCCTGAGGGTGCGAGATGACCTTTCTGATCACTGTCTGGCCGGGTTTCGCCGCGAGGCAGTGGGCGATCTCCACGACGTACTCGTCCCAGATCTTCACGTTACGGTATCTAAGGAGGCCCTTTTGAGGGCTGAGCGTGTCCTTAACCCTGCCCTCGAGCGTGTTGTAGACAGGGACGAATCCGGCAACGTCGAATCGCTCTTGGAGATATGCTTCGGATAGCTCGCGTATGATGCCCTCGCTCCGGTCTACGGGGACCAGCCTCTTGACCTCAACCTCACCGCCCCACGGCTTCTCCTTGAGGTACCTTTCCGCAGCTATGTCTGACCAACTCTTCTCCGGGCCTAGCGTCAACACTATCCTAAAGGCTGGCGCTTCGGGCTCAGCTTCAGTCTCCAACTGTCGGAAGTCCTCCGAGTAGCCCCACCGGCAAAGCCTTCGAGCCTATCGATCTCCGCGCTCACATAAGGGTTGTGAACACCCGTGATGAAACCGTAGCGTGAGCGAAACCGTCAAGGCCTGAGCGTGTCCTTGTTGCTGAAAGCCTCTTCCTGTAGCCTTCTCCCGTACTCCATGAGCGACCTCAAGACTGCCTCGACGACATCAGGGTCGACGCCCATCTCCTTCGACGCCCTAATGCCGACTTCAACGACCTGAGCCTCGCGTTGCTCATCCTCGACCCCAAGGCCCAGCTTGGCCTTAAGCTCGCCGATCCGGAGAACCAGCTCCTTTCTCCTCGCGATCAGCCTGACAAGGTCAAGGATGAGCCGGTCCAACTCTTGCCTTATCGCCTCAATCTCCCGTCGCAGGCGGAGGCGTTCTTCCAGTCCCAAAGGTGTCCCACTAGACATTCCTAGAGACCGCCCGGATCG
>CAYRUY010000061.1:1818-3729 GCA_964427455.1 uncultured Candidatus Bathyarchaeia archaeon
GCCGGTATGGCCCTAGCACCGGCGACTAGGTCGAATCGGCCGCGTCCTTTCAAGGGCTCCTCGGAAAGGGTCCGCATGCTAACGGTCGTTAGGTCACGTGGTAGGCTTGAGATCGGCTTGAACGCGATTCTGGCCACGATTGGCATCCCGTTGCTTAAGCCTCCCAGTATGCCTCCCGCGTTGTTCGTCTCGCTTACGATTCTTCCCTGTTTGACAACGTACCTGTCGACGTAGACTGAACCTGTGAAGGCGGAGGCTCTGAAGCCGAGCCCGAACTCAACGCCCTTGACGCCCGGGATGGCAAAGAAGGCTTTCGCCAAGTCTCCGTCCAAGGAGTCGAAGATCGGCTCTCCCAGCCCCACGGGCAGGTTGAACGCGAGGGCCTCAATCACGGTGCCGAGCGTTTCGTTGCTTCGCTTCGCCTCGATCACCGCCTTCGCCATCTCCGAGGCGGCCTTCAGGTCTCCGCATCCGATCCAGAACTCTCCTTCGTCCAGCTTCACGGCCGCGTCTACGTTCCGCCTGATCTCTTCAGGGCTGACCGCGGTGGCTTTCACGCCGCCAAGCTCGACGACATGGGCGAGTATCTCCACGTTCAGAAGCGCCAGCAGCTTCTTCGCCAAGGCGCCGGCCATCACGACCCCCGCCATCACCCTGTAGGAGAATCTTCCCGCTCCCCTGTAGTCGTTGAAGCCAGCATACTTGACGAACGCAGGGTAGTCGGCATGCCCAGGCCGAGCCAGGTCCTTGATCGCCTCGTAGTACTCCGATCTCACATCCCTGTTCCTTAGGACCAAGCAGATGGGTGCCCCTGTCGTCCTGCCTTGGAAAACCCCGGAGAGAAGCTCAGGCTTGTCTTTCTCCACGCGGGGCGTGCTCACCTCCACGTGCACCTTTCTGTTTCTTCTGTCCAGCTCTCTCTGGATCTCCGCCCTCGGGAACTCTAGGCCGGCAGGGCATCCTTCGATAAGGACGCCGACGCACGTCCCATGGCTCTCGCCGAAGCTCGTCACCTTGAACGCTCTCCCAAGGGTGTCGCCTGTGACGGAGCTCACGGAGAAACCCTCCTAAGCCGGACTCCCAGCTTATGCGCTAGGTCTTGCCAGAACTCCGGGTAGCTCTTCTTCACAACGCCGGGATCCTTGACGTGGATACCTGGGGCCCTCAGTCCTGCGATGGCGAAGCTCATGGCCATCCTATGGTCGCCGTAGGTCTCGACATCGCCGCCGTGTGGCTGTCCGCCTTCAACCCAGAGGCCCTCTGGTCTAAGTGCCCCACCCTCCGCGGCAGTTGGGATTAGACCTGCGGCGACGCCGAGCTTTCTGAGTTCGGCGACTGTAGCTGTGAGCCTCCGCGTCTCCTTCTGCTCAAGGTTTGCTACGTTTCTGATGATGGTTCTCCCTTTTGCGAAGGCAGCGACGACGGCGAGCGTCTGAACGGCATCAGGCATGCTGTTCATGTCCTCCTCGACGGCGCGTAGTTGTCCTCCCTGAACCTGAATCCAATCCCTGCCCTTCTCGGTGATGCAGCCCATTCGGGCCAGGATGTCGACGAACCGGGCTTCGCCCTGAGGTGAGTCTGGTCTAAGCCCTGAGACCCTTACCGTGCCGCCTGTTATCGCTGCTGCGGCGAGCAGATAGGCGGCGTTAGCCGCGTCTCGGTCGACCACGACCTCTCGGCCCACGTATCTCTGTCCAGCCTTGACGGTGAACCCCCGATAGTCCTCGTTGACGACCTCTACGCCAAAGAGCTTCATCAGGGCGATCGTCATGTCCACGTACGGTCTCGAGGTGAGCTCGCCCCTGATCTCAACGGTCACATCCCTAGCCGCGTAGGGGGCGACCATCAGGATCGAACTCAGATACTGGCTGCTCGTCTCTCCTCTAAGCACGGTTTCGCCGCCTTCGAAGC
>CAYRUY010000061.1:3829-10806 GCA_964427455.1 uncultured Candidatus Bathyarchaeia archaeon
CTCAGATACTGGCTGCTCGTCTCTCCTCTAAGCACGGTTTCGCCGCCTTCGAAGCATCCCCCCTCCACGACCACGGGGGCACAACCGTCATCGTTGACAGAGTATGCGTGAACGCCCATGGGCTTCAGAGCGTCCAGCAGGTCTTGGATGGGTCTCTGCCGCATCCTCCGGTCGCCGTTGAGAACCGTCTTTCCTTCCGCCAAGCCGGCGACGCCTACCAGGAATCTCATAGCGGTCCCCGCGTTCCCCACGTTGACAACACCGCTTGGAGCCGTAAGTCTCCCGCCCGTCCCCGCAACGACGAGTCTCTGTTCGCCCTTCACTAGGATACCGAATGACCTGAAGGCGTCGATGAGCCGCGAGGTGTCTTCGCTCGCCGACGCATCGTGGAGTACGGTCGGCCCAGAGGCTAGGGCGGCGATGACGAGGGCTCTGTTGGTGAAGCTTCTAGACCGCGGCGCTTCCACATTCACACGGAGCACTCGTTCGAGAGGTTCAATCTCGACCGCCTGGAGGCGTTCGATTATCTCCTCAACGACTTGGTTCACTGTCAGGTCTGAGGTCTCGACGGTAACATCTGCTGCTCGCTCGTAGAACGGCGCCCTGTAAGTGAGAAGATCTCGGACAACCGGAACTGTAAGCGATCTCAGGACAGGTCTTTCGTCACCGTCGCCTGAGAGCCTGCTCGCGATGACCTCGGGGCGCGCTTCGAGGAGGACCATCACTCCGCCATTCCTGAGGCGGTCAACGTTCAGCTTGTTCAGAACCGCGCCGCCTCCGCAGGCGATCACCGCGTTGCTCCTCATAGACGCCTCCTTGACAGCCTCGATCTCAAGCTCCCTAAATCGCAGCTCGCCTTCGTCTTGGAAGACCGATGGGATAGGCCTCCCTGCCCGCTGCTCGATCAGCACGTCTGTCTCGACAAGCTCTCGGCCAAGCCTCTCTGCCAATGAACGCCCCACGGCGCTCTTGCCTGTGCCCATGAAGCCTATCAGAACTATGTTCCCCAACTCTGCGACCCGGTCTCTTGAAGCGTAAACCGCAAACCCTTGATGATGCGGCGTACGTCACATAAACCTTTGCAGCCTACATGCTACAGGGCTCAGGAAGCGTCTCTTCGACCCAGATAGGCCGGAACCCTGTCAAGCGTCTTCAAGGGGTCAGCTTCACTAGGTTCCCTTATCACGTGGCTTCGTCCTTGCGCGTCGATGAGCAGAATGGGCATCATCGGTATCCCATGGCTGAACGAGGCCCCGTAGACCGAGTATGCGCCCGTGTTGGCGAAATGGATGTAGTCGCCTCGCTTCGTCTCTGGGAGGAGCACGGCCACTCCAGGGGGTGTCATGATGTCGCTTGCGAAGCAGAGCTCTCCCCCGATTGCGGCTGGAAAGACAGCGGCTTCATCTGTCCTATTCGCTATGGTTGCCTGGTAGATGAGGCCGGGGGCCAGAAGCTTCTGGTGGAACTCCTTCGTGGATATGGATGTGAAGACCCAGTTCAAGCGCTGCGAGAGGCGCCTCACCGCGATGATGCTACCGAGAGTTCCAACGGCCCCGGCCACGATGCATCTTCCTGGCTCAGCGACGAGCTGCGGTAGCTCGCCTTCGCACGCTTCCTCCACGACTTCAGCGATGGCTTGGGCGTAGTCCTGCAAGGTGAGCTCACAGGCCGCATGAATGCGGGGCTTCAGCCCCGCTCTCTTCAGCTCGTCCTGAACTGAAGCAGGAACGTAAGGGTACGCGAAGCCCCCTCCCACATCCACCCTAGTGATGTGGACGCCGAATCTCTCTCGGAGCTGCGTCGTGAACGCCATCAGTCTCTTCGCGGCGACCTCGTACGGCATGAGGCTGGCTACCTGCGAGCCTACGTGCATGTGAACCATAGAGAGTTCCAGGCCGCTCATCTCTTTCATCCTCTTGGCGGCTCTCAACGCATAGCCTCCTTTCATGGGAAAGCCAAACTTTGACAAGGGTCCGGCGGTCAACATGTTTGGATGAGTTGCTGTGGCGCCCGGTAGGGGGCCTGGGTTAGCCCTAAGTCCGACCGGCACCCGTTTTCCAAGCTTCCTAGCTATCTTTTCTAGCACCTCGGCCTCATCTAGGTTGTCGACGACAGCCGTGGCGTTAGCCTCAGCGATCGCCTCCAGCTCGGTATCCTCCTTCGCCGGTCCTGTGCAGATAATGCTCTTGCCGTCGATCCCTACGTCCAGGGCCATGTTCAGCTCTTGAAGCGACCCGACCTCGACGCCTGCCTTCTCGGATGCTGCGATGGCGAAGAACGTCCTGGTATGAAAGGACTTGGCTGCCCAGGCCTCCTTGAAGTCGCCGTGATATGCGCCTCTGAAGGCTTCTTGAAACGCCCTGTGATTCTCACGCAGGGTCTCCTCATGCACGATGTGAACTCCGCGGACGCTCGGCCCGTAGCTCTTCTTAAGCGACGGCAAGACCGAGTAGAGGGGCTCGTTCATAGGTTCGAGAAAGAGGTCCCTTCCCTCGACTCGTAGTGGACTACCGGGGGGATGGCCTGGATAGGTGATGTCCATAGGTATCTTCAGCATCGCGCTCCCGCCGTACCCGCCTGGGCTTTCCTTACTTAACCTGTTTCCTATCGCTTACGGTGCGGCTGGTAGGCGGCTTGGTATCTGGTGGGTTGAGGATCGGTCATGGTCCCCCCGGCGAGGAATTGAACCCGCGACCAGACGGTGTCCGAGCAGGGGTTGGCGTTGAGGCACGCTCGGTGCCCCACTACAGCCGTCTGCTCTGCCACTGAGCTACGGGGGGAGCCAGACCCGGCAGTCGTGAAACGCCATATAAGGGTTTCGAGGCATGTCAGGCGCTGCCAAGCTCTCGTCCACCGGCACCTTTCTTCTTTCCATGCGGCTCGGCGCGGTGGCTAATCTAGGCTATTCTATAATCTTCTTGAAGCTTCTTGAGGCTATGAAGAACATTATTACGTCGAAGACAGCTACAGCCCCAGCGTCAACCAAGAGGTTTGTCAGGTCTCCGCTGACCATTAGGCTTCTCACAGCGTCGACCACATAACTCATGGGGTTCACGAGTGCAAAATACTGCAGAACTGGAGGCATGAGCTTAACAGGATATAAGGCATTGCTGGCGAAGAAAAGTGGCATGGTTATAGCTTGACCTACGCCCATGAACCTCTCCCTAGTCTTCATGAAAGATGCTACGATAATGGAGATCGCCGCGAACCCTCCCGAAGCGAAGAAGATTATCACAAGCGCTGAGGCAAAATACAAAGGGTTCGGCATGAATCTGACCCGAATGAGTAACGCGACCGGAACAATGATCAAGGCCTGGAATATTGCTCTGACTCCTGAGGCCATGGATCTGCCTATGACAATCGCGTATCTGGAAGCCGGAGTGACGAGGAGCTTCTTAAGGATGCCAGACTCCCTCTCCCATACGATCGTTAGGCCGTAGAAGATCGAGACAAATGTAGTCGATTGTATAAGCACGCCTGGGGTGATATAGTCTGTATAGGGTATCCCGGCCGTTGGTATGGCCCTAAAACTGCTCATGATAGGGCCGTATATCGCTATCCAAAGGATCGGTTGGACAGCCCTCGAGTACAGTTCAGTCCTATCGTGCTTAAGCCTCCTGAGTTCAAGCTCTACCATAACAAACATGTTCCTCAAAGGGACCATCATCGCTACCCCCTCCTGATCATGCTTCTGACCTGTCGAACCTCGGCGATCCTTCCGCCAGACTCGATCCTAGTTCCAGCATACTTGAGGAAAACATCATCTAAGGTAGGCTTAGTTACAGATATCTTCTCAACAGAGACCTTCTCGTCTCTGAGAACATTCACAATACTGGGCAAATCCGTTGCAGCATCTTTGACAACGATATTGAACTCCCAGCCGTTTTGAACGACATCGTTAGCCAACCCCTTCTCCATTATTTTGGCCAGAACATGCCCAATGTTGTCATGCTTCTGTATGGTGAGCTGTATGATCTCTCCGCCGAGGGAATGCTTAAGCTCTTCTGCGGTGCCGGTTGCTACGATCTTGCCTCTGCTGATTATAGCTATGGAGTCAGAGTAGAGGTCAGCTTCATCCATGTAATGGGTGTTGAAGAAGACCGTCGTACCGTACTCCTTCTTGAAGGACGCAAGCTCCTCCCAAACAATCTTCCTAGCTGAAGGATCCAAGCCGATGGTTGGCTCATCTAAGAACAAGATTCTTGGGGTCGTCAGCATTGCGCACGCCATCTCAAGCCTTCTGATCATTCCGCCGGAATATGTTCTGACCAGGTTGTTCGCGACCTCGCTCAAGCCCATGTTCTGTAACGCGTCACGAATGACCTTAGTTCTTTCGTTGGGAGAGATCCCGTAGATCTTGGCGTAGATGAGGAGGTTCTCGTAGCCACTTATATCGGTCCAGACGCTCATCTCTTGTGGGAGATAGCTGATTAGCCTCTTCACCTCATCAGCATGTTCAACGACATTCAGACCGGAAACATAGGCTTCTCCGGCGCTGGGATTAAGCTGAGTGGTCAGGATTCTCATCAAAGTAGTCTTACCGGCGCCGTTTGGGCCCAAGAGGGCAAAGACCTTCCCGGCTTCAACCTTCAGATCCACGCCATCCAAAGCCCTGACGTTCCGGTCGTAGACCTTCACAAGCCCCTTGACCTCAACGCTCAGCTCTCCGCGCCCCCTTGTAAGGTCTTGATGCGATCGCCATCGGTCCTAGTGATCTCAACCGTCCATTAAGACCGAGCCATCATAGAGATAAGGACTTGCGGACATCCCCGGAAAGATTCCGGTCGCACATTGGCGCTGGCGGTAGACTACCTGGTGGCCTTCGCCTCCTTGAAGGGCTTGAGTAACTCAGGTTTCGCCTCGAAATCCTTCCTTATAGGCGCCATAATCCGGTCTACCTCTCTGGCAACATTTGACTTGAGGTCCTCGGGATGGATTTCGCCTTTAACATATGCCTTCTCAACGTCCAAGTAGCTTGGGAACTCTACGTCTCCACCGTACTTGGTGGGCCTCTCCAAGCGGAACGAGTCTCTCTCTTCGAAGATGACGTATCTGACGAGTTCAAGCACGGGGTTGAACTCAGTCTCTTTGGGTGGACACCAAGCCTTCCTAAGCTTCTCTCTGATGGCCTCCGGAGAGTCGTGGATGAAGATACAGGTCCACGGCTTACTCTTGCTCATCTTTGAGCTTATTGCTATGTCAAGCCTCTTGTCCTCGTCGTACCCTAGGCTTACGGGCTGAACGAGCCCTCCTAAGAGGTGGTGGTGAACCGCGACGGGCACCTTCCACTTCAGCTTCTTGGCCACCTCCCTCGCGAGGACATGGGCCTTCCTTTGATCCATCCCCCCATGGGGCAGGTCTAGGTCCTGAGCGAAGATATCTGTGACTTGAAGAGGAGGGTAGACGTACTGTGAGAAGTCAAGCCTCTCCGACTTTTTTCTCCCCATTATCGTGAGGCATCGCCTAACCCTGCTCAGGGTAAGGGCTTTCTCGACCTTGATCAGCTTTACCCAGTAGTCGTCGTTGCCATGATACAGGTCGCTGCCCAACAGGAACTTAAGGTCCGGCCCGACGAAGAACGAGAACACTTCTTGGTAGTATTTGGCGGCGAGCTTGATCCGTTCCCAGTCGCCTCCCAGCTTGTTGTTCACGAAGCTGTGCCAGTCGGCCATGAAGAAGGTGCAGTCAATCCCCGCCTTGATGAAGTCCCTCAGCTTCACGCCTGTACCGTAAAGGTGCCCGATGTGGACGGGGCCGCTGATCTCGTATCCGATGTAGTGCCTTGGATGCCGCTTCTCTTCGAAGAGCTTTACCAGCTCTGCTTCGGTGATGACCTCCTCCGTAGGCTCGCACCTAACCAAAGCCACCTTTCTTTCTACGCTCATCTGTCACCCGAGTCCAGCAGCGACCAGGCGTGTTCTGGCATGGTCCTATAATACCTTTGGGCCCCCCTCCGCTTGGCCGCGGTTCTGAATGCTCGTATGTTGTCAGTCGAGGTCCTCTGAAGCCTCTACATTAGGATGCTTTTGGCAGACTGAGCGCGCACTAGGCGTGACCGAGTCTCTTGAGTTCCCTAAGTATCCTCTGAACCACTTCGTCAGGTGGCCTGTTCACCTGGATATCGATAAAGGGCACCTTACCCTTGTAGTACGCAATTACGGGCTTTGATTGACGCTCGTAGACTCTCAGCCGTTCACGTATGACCTCAGGCCTGTCATCTTCCCGCTGGACAAGCCTTCCACCGCACCTGTCGCAGATTCCAAGCTTCTTCGGCAACATAGGCGGGAGAACGTACGTCACGCCTCCAACCTTCCTGCCTATGTCGGCCACGTTGTAGAGGTTGCCGCAGTCCTGGCAGGTTCTCCTAGCCGAGAGCTTCTCTACAAGTATCTCGTCCGGAAGGATGAGGTTGATCACGGCGTCGATCTTCGTCAGCCCGTCTAGGGCCTCTGCTTGGCGAAGGGTCCGAGGAAACCCGTCGAGCACAAATCCCTTCAACGCGTCCGGCTGCGCGAGCCTCTTCTTCAGAACATCGATCGTGACCTCGTCGGGGACGAGTTCGCCCCTCCGCATGAACTCGTCAACTCTTCTGCCCAGCTCTGTCCCCTTGTCTCGCTCCTCGCGAAAGATGTCGCCGGTTGATATCTTGGCGATCCCAAGGGGCTTCACGATCCGGAAGGCGTACGTGCCTTTTCCCGAGCCGGGCGGCCCGAAGATGACGAGCTTCACAGCCGCCTCTCCCGCGGTCGTTGCTGGCATGCTTCTCCAGTTACTTGCCTCTTTCCTTCCGGCCATAGTAGGCGGTCCACTTGAGCTTCCGGGGGTCTCGCCTGAAGTTCATCATGCTGACCCTGCACTTCTTTGAGCAATACCATTGGATGCTCCCATCTCTGCGAACGTACATGATGCCTGTTCCCGGCGGGAAGTCGGTCCCGCAGAAGGAGCATCTCCTAGCTCTCGGCATCTCCGGTCCTTCA
>CAYRUY010000062.1:0-10667 GCA_964427455.1 uncultured Candidatus Bathyarchaeia archaeon
CGCATCTTATCGTAGACCTCCCTATCCTTGTGAGGCTTAACCCTTGCAAGCGTGTAGACGACTACCATCAGGTCCCCTCCTTGAAGTTCGGGATCACCTCAGACCCTATCAGGTTCATGGACCTGCGTATCCTAGGGCCTATAGGTGACCCCGTCACAAGCTCGGTTACGCCTGTCTTGAAGAGCCGACCTACCTTCTCCACGCATACGTCGGGGGTGCCGCTGATCGAGAAGGCCTCAACCATCTCGTCCGTCACGGAGGAGAAGGCATCCTTAAACTTGCCAGAGACGATCGCGTCTCTTATCTTCGTCGCGTTCACGAACCGGATACCGTGGCGGCTTAGGACAACCTCTGGGCAGCCTGCGACGATGTAGGCGACCACAGGTGTGACGGCTTCCCTCGCCCTCACCGGGTCCTCGGCCACAGAGAAAGAGGTGTAGGCGACGACGGCTAAGTCTTTCGCGCCCTTGCCACTCGCCTCAGCCCCCTTCCTTACATGCTGCACAGCCTCCTCGATGTCTCTGGGATGCGACGCGTTGATGAGCACACCGTCCCCGACCTCAGCGGCTAACGCGAGCATCCTTGGTCCCTGAGCGCCTATGTAGATCGGGATTGGGTTGTCAACCCTGAACCTGAACCTTGCGCCCTTCGTGATCCTGAAGACCTCGCCTTGAAACTCCGCGCCGCTGCCAGAGGTGAGGCCTCGGATGATCTCAACCGCCTCCCTTATGGCTGAGAGCGGCTTCTTCTGCTCCACGCCCACCATATCGAGCGTCGTCCTATCGCCTGCCCCAATGCCGCAGGCTATTCGGCCCGGAGCCATCTCGTTCAGCGAGGCGACAGCTTGAGCGGTCATCACGGGGTGAACCAGGTAGGGGTTTGTCACACCGGGGCCCAAGCCGATCTGGCTCGTATACGTCGAGACTAGGGCCAAGGTGACGTAGACGTTCCTGTTGTTGAAGTGGTCCGTTATCCAGATCCTGTTGAAGCCTAGTTTCTCAGCCTGCACGGCGTAGTACGTCGTCCGCCAGAAGAGGTCGCCGGGCACAAACTCAACACCGAAACTAGCGGCAGTCAAGCCGTTCAACCAGGCGGATTATCTTTCAGAATGTGCTTAAATGCGCATTGGTAGCGCTCCGAGAAAAGGGGAAGAAAAGAACGGGGTCTCGCTGCTGGCGTTACCCCTGAAGCATCACTACGAGCTCTTTTAGCCCTAGTTGTTCGGCGAAGAGCGTCACCGTCTTCTCAGGCTCAGCAGTTACCGCCGCCTTGACCAGGGCTTCTAGGCCTACCTCACTGGCCAGCTGGTCTCTCTGCCAGTAGTAGAGTATGGTCTTCGCGAGGTCGCTCGGTATCCGGCCTGCGTTCTTCGAGTTCAGTATAAGGTCTGTCATTCGTTCAGCGGCGATCTCTCGCAGCGAGACGGGTATCCTCCCGGCTACTTCTCTAAGGCTCATGAGAACTCACTCGTCCTCCCTATATTACTACGGCGTCTAGGATACCGCAGGCGCCCGGCAGGTATCTAGGCTAAAGCAGCACTCTGGCGGTTGCCTTCTCACAGTTCTCCTAGCGGATCGAGGCGCGAAGTAACGGAAACCGGAAGCCTGGAGATCGCCTTTTAAGCCTTTCTATGCGATTTTTCGTCATCCAGCCTCTCCCCAGCGACGGAAGACGTGAGGCTTTCCGGAACGCTTTTATCTGTTTCGCGAAGATCCCTTTAGGAAATCGGGGTTTCAGACCTAGGATGTGGGACGCGTGTCGGTGGACGTGTTAGACCTGAAGATCATCCGTGCCCTGCAGGCGGATGCGCGGAAACCGATGGTCCACCTGGCTAAGGAGGTGGGGGCGAACGAGGCAACGGTGAGGAAGAGGGTTGAGAAGCTCACGGAGAACGGGGTAATCCAACGGTTTACCGTGGTCCTCGACTACCACAAGTTGGGGAGGGCGATCAAGGCGTTCATAGGGCTAAGGGTTCAGCCCGCGAGGTTCAAGGAGATCGTCGACCACCTGGGAAAGCGCCCGGATGTCCATGTCCTCTACAGGACGAGCGGAGACGTGGATATTCTGGCGGAGGGCATCTTCGAGAAGATGGAGGACCTGAACGCGTTCCTAGAGAGCGAGTTGAAGGTCGAGGGCATCCTAGGGACCGTTGTGACGATAGTCATAGGCCCTTACAAACGATGCCCATGGACAGGGCTTTAACGCCAGACCTCAGCCTTCCTCTTCCCTGCGATGAGGACCGTGACGTCAGGTAGTGGACGTGCATGCGGCATGTAGCTGCCTGAGAGCAGGTAGGCGAATCTCTATTATGAACGCCCGAGCGTCACCGCCCGGCGGTCGACAGCCTTTCACGCCTGAATAGTCACCAGGGGCCGTAACTGTTAAGTGCTCGTCAACATATATGTATTGACGAAGCCTATGTCCTTCAGAAGCCTCCTATCCCCCAGGCAGGGACTGGTCTGGTCTTTGAGGCGTAGAGGCCTTGAACCTGTTGAGATTGCGCGAGAGCTGAATACGAGTCGTCAGTTCGTCCATCAGACTCTGAACGCTGCTGACGCTAAGGTCTCGGGCTTGTTGACGGAAGCGGCTCGCGCGAACAGGATAGAGATACAGCTTCTGGATGTCAGGAACGGTGTTCTCACCGGCTACCATCGCGGCCTGGAGAAGCAGGTGGTGATATCCTACTCGGGCAAGCATGGGGTTCAGGTCTGGTACTGGTACGAGAATCCTGGCGCCTGCGAAAACTGCGAGCTGATGCCTCAATGCAGAGACTACCTCTTAGACGAAGCTGAAGAGCAGAGAATCCCTCTAACCCGGGATGAGAAGGGCCTGCCGCCGGACAGACTTGCACGCCTAGTCTTCAGCAGGCTCATACCGGGGTTGAAACCATGAGTAGAAGGCTGAGAAGGATCAGCTTGGCTTGGTGCCCCAAGAGTAACAGAGTTGATCTGCCCCTTTATGCAGGAAAGACCACGGGAGGGATTGTGGCTCCTCGCAGCGTTCTCTTGACAATAATAGGAGCAGTCATGATAGTACTTGCACTGCTTGTCACTTACATCACCTATCAAATACAATCAGCTGTGATAACAGCTTTCGGTACAATCCCCATAGGCCTTACCTTCCTTTACATGATCCCGATCCTACTACCCGTCTACCTCATTGGACTAGCCCTAACAGTTGGAGGAATCGCACTCATACTATCGGGGAGAAGGCGTGAGACACCGGGGTTGAAACCATGAACAGACGGCTGAACGGAATCAGCTCGATCCGAGCTTGGTGCCCGAAGGCGAACAGACCTCAAGAGAGGGACTCGGTGAGCAAGAGACCGGTCATCCGTTTCCCTGAGGGCCTCTCCAAAGCTAAGCATGCTTTAGCGCTGGTGCTTCTGGCGGCCGTCTACGTTTGGACATGCCCCCTTCCGGACAGGATAGGTCTGCTAGGGATCATGGTCGCCTTCGCTTTAGCTACCGGCGCCTCCACGGCGGAGGAGGAACGGTCACACCTGTGAGAATGTCGGTGGAAACAGCTGGGATGCCTAGAGAACGCCCATACCGATGGTTCCTTGTTGCGATCTTAGCCTCCGTACTCGCGATCGGTGTATCTCCTTTCCTGTATTACTGGTACTACTACAACGTCGCCCCGAAGGAGGAGAAGCTGGAGATCGGCGTTCGCGTGGTGCGGAAAGACTCGCTCATTCTGGACTCTCGAGAGATCGAATTCGGGTTCGCGAACAAGGGAAATGCGGAGATACTCATAACGAAGGTGCTGGCGAACGGCAGCATCAGAGTGCTGCCTCCTCCGTTCCCAGAGGAAAGATATCCTCAGGGACTACTACCATTCAGCGTCCAGTTATTGGGGTCAAACCGGGTGAGTATCGAGTACAAGGGCCCATGGCATGGCTCGCTCAACGTCACCTTCGTCTCACAACGCGGCAACCTCTTCTCTCAGGTGGTTCAGCTTGACCCGTGAAGATTGGTAGGAGAATGATGGAGGGTGGTGAGGCTTAACATCATATGCGGCAAGATTAGGCTGCTATTAGCTGTCGTCCTCCTCCTCTTGACCATCCCTCTCCCATTGCTGACGTTGACCTTCAGCCAAGCCGCTGGCCCGAACCTGACGGGCCACGTTTACGATGCGAAGCTGAAGACGCCTATGTCCGGCGTCACCGTCAAGGTGGTCTACGGGGAATACCGTGGTACACAGACCGCGACGACCTTGACCGACGCAACTGGCTTCTTCAGCTTTGACATCCCGTGGGATGACTGGGTCACCATCTACGTGTTCAAAGATGACCCTGCGACGCCCGGGGTCGACTACGTCCCCGCCACCTCACGGGTGTACGTGCAGAGGAGTGGGACCTCATCGTACGACTTCAACCTGACAGCCGGGGCCTCAATCTTCCTGAAGAGCGAGATCGTCAGCCAAGAAGGAGCTCAAGCGAGGTTGGGCGTTAGGTTTGTGGAGAGCGCGAAGCCTACGATCGACAACCGCTTCATTGTTTGCCCACTCGGATCGGCCGTGGAGCCCCCATCGCTCGGGTCACCCGTTGAGCCCTATGGCGCGCCGGAGTTGGAGATCATCGGGCTCAACGCGCCACGTGGTCGTCCCCGCGGACACCGCAGTTCTGATCAACGTCTCGGCTACTTTGAAGCCGGACCTCTCCTTTGAGCGCGCTGTAGGCCTTCAGGGGTCGAGTACAGGAGCCCTGGAACGCGTAACGCGTGGATTCCAGGTTGGCGAGCAAGGCGCACCGTTCAGACTCGCGCAGGGAAGCGTCCTCCAAGTCGACCTTAGGAGGTTCTGCCTCCAATACAACGCGGCTCTGGTGAGGAAGATCGTGGATGTGGGGATGAACCAACTTTGGAACGCCGAGGACTTAGGCTTCCTGCTGAACATGGAGAAGGAAGACCTCAGTAGAGCGATGAACCTCCTAAGTCTTTCCAGTGAGCAGGCGGGAAGGCAGCTCTACGACGAGGCCTTCGCCGACCTCAGGCACGCATACATGGTCGCATCTGCGACCACGATGGGCCTGCAAGACCTCTTGGAAAGCGCCTCTAGGTCGGCGCTCATCCTGACGTTCTTCTTCTCGTTGACATCCGTCGGCTTAGTCCAGCTCTTGGTTGAGGGTGAGTCCTACCTTGCGCTCTCCGCTCTGGAGAAGCATAAAGCTCGCATACCCCTCAGGCCCCTCTACATCGGCGCGATATACGCGGCGCTCCTAGCGGCCTTCTACGTGGCGTTCCCAGGTTGCCGCCTCATAGGTACGTGGGAGTTCGCTGGCGCAGCCGTCTTCTCGTTCCTCCTCGGCCTAGTCCTTCTTAGGATGCCGAAGCTCCTTGACAAGGCCACGATCGAGCGGAGATCGATCGCCTTCGGCAGCGCGTTTGTGGCAGCGTTCTCGATCGCGTATAGGCATCTTAGGAGACGAAGGCTTCGGACAGTGCTGACCCTGGCAACAGTCGTGACACTGATGTTCAGCTTCATCACGCTTACGTCCGTCTATGCAGGCACAGGGTTGGTGGTTCAGGACCTCGGCCGGTCGAAGGTCTCCGTGGATGCACTGTTCATCAGAGATGTGAATGGCTCATTCTTCAACCCGCTCTCTGAGGGCTTCACCAAGTGGCTTAAGGGTCAGCCGAACGTGACCGCGGTTGCGCCGAAGGCTGAGAGTAGCCCCGGATACTACCCTCTTTTCTACGTTAGGGGCTCAACGCGTTATGAAGGCTACGGCATCAGAGGCGTGTTGGGTTTCATACCGGACCTCGAGGCAGCCATCACGCGGATCAACAAGACCATCATCAAGGGCAGGTACCTGACGAACGACGAGAGAAACGGCGTTCTGATAAGTCGAAACCTTGCTAGGAAGCTAGAGGTCGACATCGGGGATCAGCTTGACGTCATGGGCCGTCTGGACACGTTCACGGTCACAGGGCTCTTTGATGAGAAGGCTCTGGAAGACCTGAGGGATGTCGACGGCTCGACTCTTCTTCCCCTAGTGCAGTCTGGGCCTTTCAGCGTGGAGCCGTGCCCATCCGACGCCTTGCTGATAACCACCTACAAGACCGCTCTCACGTTTCCGAACGTCGCCACATCTAGGCTTGACGTACTGATGCGCAACGGAGACAGCCTGCCGAGGCTCTCCGAACTTGTTACGCTCACCTACGAGTATATGACCTGGGTCTCCGTCGGCGGGAGGACAAGGTGGGCATACGTGGGCGCGTTCATGGAGGAGAAGGGTCTCGGGCTCACCTTCTTCCTGACGGTCTTCATGGCGCTGGTGATCGGGAACACGATGCTTGGCGCGGCCGCGGAGCGCAGAAACGAGCTGGCGACGCTTTCCTCCGTCGGGCTTAACCCCGGGCATATCTCAGCCCTCTTTCTAGCCGAGGCTATGGTGATAGGCTTCGTCGGCGGAGGCCTAGGCTACCTCGTGGGCATATCGGCCTACAGGCCCTTGAGCGCGGCTGTAGGCGGCCTCATCGTCAGGGAGAAGGTGTCAGCGGAGTGGAGCTTGATCGCCCTAATGGTATCCGTCCTGGCAACTGTCCTTGCAGGAGTCATTCCTGCTGTTAGGGCTTCGACGATCGTGACGCCTTCCCTGCTGAGGAGATGGAGACCTGAAGAAAGCCTGGTAGGCCTACCAAGGCCAGTTGATGTCCTGAAGCCTTGGTCACTCGACCTGCCGGTTAAGATCAGAGCGAAGGAGGCAAGCCTCTTCTTCGCCTACGTGGAGAAGGAGCTTCGCCAGTACACCGAGGTAAGGATCACCGGGTACGAAACGGACTACCCGGAGGAGCTTGGGCCTCCGAGCGCCAAGGCCTGGACGAGGAGGCTGACCTTCACTCACCTTGAGCATCAGAGCTATAGGGTTTCGAGAAACGAGCTGGTCGTCACAGCCACCCCAGGCGAGGAGTACTGCAGGACCACGTTAGACACGTTCGGCGAAGACCAGATGCTCGTTCAGGCAGCAGGCTCCTTCGTCAGGAAGCTGATGTTCGAGTGGAACGCTGCGGTGTTCAAGGTTGTGACCACTATAGACTCGATGAGCCAGGTCTACACGGTCGTGGACGCGTACAGTCCGAAGCTCCTCTACGTGGTGGATACACGCCCCGATACCGCCCAACGCGTGAGAGCCCTACAAGAGAGGTGGCTTTTTGACGGAACAAGAGTTCCGAAGACTATCCTTGTCCCTATGGACCCGGATAAGCTGCAGGAGTGCATGAAGAAAGCTGATGAGCTCGTCTCAGATGCGAACATCATCTGCGTTACGGGAGGCCCAGGCTCCGTGTGCGTGGCCCTCGCCCTCATGGCGTTGAAGCACGACAGGATGATGTGCTACGCGGATGACCCGCGGCCACGTGGGGAGCGAGAGGCTGAACCCTTCTATGCGTTGAGGATATCAAAGATAGAGCTCCCATTCAGAGAGTGAGGCTGGCCGGAACCATGCTGCCGGGTAACAGGCTCTTCCGGGCCTACGACTCCGAGATGTATAGCGCGCTTCAGGTAGGTGTAAGGAAACTCTAAGGGGTCGACCGATTGGCGGGTTACCAGTTCAAGCGCGCCACAAATGTCACCGCGGGTTTCGTGGTGCTTTTCCTTGTAGGGATGGTCTTGAACGCCTTGTACCCCGCCCATGTGGCCTTAGTCCTACTCTCCATCGTTGCGACGGTTGCAGGCTTTGCCCTCTTCGAGAGCGATCTGCTCAGGTTCATCTCTTCTTCCGCTGTCTATGCTTACCTTGCCGCGCCATTCCTTCTAGTCTACGGCCGATACGGGCCATTAGAGGGGATCAGGTACTTCGCTGTGGTTTCGGGGATAGCGGTCATTTGTGGAGCGTTGTTACTGGACGACCTGTTTCTTGAGTCGCTTTTCTTCAGGATCTTTCAGCAAGCAAAGAGGTCGCTCAAGGCTAGGAAGGTGCGTTACGCTCTCACCCTGTTCTCAGTATCGACCTATGTGGCAGGCATCACTGCGTTGAGCTCAACGCTCCTTCGCGAACCCTACACGCTGTTCTTCCTCTCCGGCATCGTTGTTTGCACAATAGCGGTCACGATACTGGGCAACATCTACGGGAGGACCAGGGAGATATTCACCCTGGCCACGGTTGGCTTGAACCCAGACCATTTCGTTGGGCTCTGTTTGGCTGAAGCCTTCACAATGAGCTTCCTAGGGGGAGGCATAGGATACGGCGCGGGGCTTTACGCAGCGATCCTGGGCGCTCTGCCAGTCTCCAAGTTCCAACTGACAACCGAGCTAATCGTAGGCGTCATCCTCATCTCAACGGGCGTGGCCTTCGCTGCCTCGATCCTGCTGGCGTTGAAGGCGTCGATGATGGCGACTCCGTCGCTGCTGAAGAGGTGGTGGCGTGAAGCCCCTCCCATAGTCGGATGGCCGCCAAAGTGGACTTTCACGCTGCCAGTCAAGGTCGCTAGGGACACCGTAGAGGACTTCATCTACGACTACATGGAGCGTCTACCGAAGTCGGACAAGCTATACAGCCGAGTGGAATCAGTTTACGACTTTGATCTCCGCTTTCCGGAGCTTGAGCCTAACAAGAAACCGACGTGGACGCTAAGCTTCAAGTACTATCTAAATGATGGAACTGTTGCGTTGGAGACCAAGAATGAGCTTAGAGTGTTCACAGCCGCAGATAGTGAAGAACTCCGCGTCGATTTCACGATTAGCGTTGACAGCTACCAGAATGTCCAAGATTCACAAACGATGCGCAGATACTTGGAGATGATAGGCTCAGTCTTCAGGACAGTGGCTTTTGAATGGACACGAGGAGCTTGAACAGGAGGCCCGGACGGAGGAGGAACGTTGACACCTGTGAGGAGGTCGGTGGAAGCAGGTGGGATGTCTGGAGAGCGCCGGAACCTGCTACTCATCGCCGTAGTCCTGGGCTTCATACTCATAGTCGGTGGAGTACCTAGCCCATGGACAGGGCTTTAACGCCAGACCTCGGTCTTCTTCTTTCCCGCGATGAGGACGGTAACGTCAGGTATCTTCGCCGGGTATGGGTTAAGCTCGACCCCGAAGAGGGTTTCAAGGTATCCTCGGAGGTAAGGTAGGGGAACCGCGCAGGACGTTATCTTAACCTCGTGCTTCACCTTCTTGAAGCTGCCCCAACCCATGATCTCAAGCTCCCTGAGTATGAGGGGCCAGTTTTCGGGGTTCGTCAACTCAGCGTCCTTGACGTAAGGCTTCTCCATCAACCGTTTAAGCGCCGTGATCCGCCCTGCAGTATACATCTGCTCGTTCGTGATCGTCTCGAAGATGCCTTTCAGCATGCTGTCGTCTACGAGGACGACGCGGCTTCCGCTGAGCTTGTAGAAGTTAGGAAGCCACTCGTGCATCGCCAGCATCTTGTAAAGCTCTAACGCAACCGTGACGGCGGCCTCCTTGCTCTCGATGAAGTGGCGCTGCTCTAGGAACGAGAGGTACCTGTACAAGTCATCGGGCAGCTTCACGGTCAGCTCCTTCATTCCCTAGACGACCGGCGAGCCGATACACGCGCATGCTCAAAAGCCTTTAACCTGGGAGCCGCCACCCTCGTCCGTTGGTCAGGCGCGCCCGTGCATGCGCGGAAGCAGAGCTTGGTCCGTGCGGCCATAGGGGTTACACCGGATAAGCCAGAATGGTGGCGGGGACACCCATGCGAAAGGCGGCGAGGCTTCTGGGAAGAGCTTAAAGCTTGACAGCCCTCTGCCCTATGCTGTTAGGAGGGCTGGAATGATACGGGCTTACACGGTCAAGGATGGAACGCTGCTGAGGTTTGAGCCGAGCGGACTGGAGCTTCAAAGCCTAGTAGAGCGGCATGCGTGGTTATGGGTTGACCTAACGGGAGAAAGCATCCCGGTAGCGCAGGGCCTGCTCGAAGCGATCTTAAGCGAGCCCGTTGAGTTACCCGAGGCCTCAGCCAGCCCTTCCCCTAGGTTTTTCAAAGGCTATACGCGCTTTGTCTTCCCGCTCTCAGCGACGGAGGAGCCTCGAAAGGAACGTTCGATGCACGTTATCTTGTCCCCTAAGCTTCTTGCAACGGTGCGGGGTGATGGAGGCGCCAGCTTGGTTGAACAGACTGCGCAGACGCTTGAGAACCTGGCGGCGCGGGCATCTGTGGACTTGGACGTCACGTTCTGCCGACTGTTGGACGAGGCGATAGACGAGAACGAGGCCGGTCTGGAGGCGGCGCGGGAATCGGCTGAGAAGGTTGAGAGGAGCGCTATGACCGTCGCGTCTAGGGAGGTGGTCGAGGACGTTGCTCGCGTAGCGAGTAGGCTAGGCGACCTTCACGATATCCTTCAGAGGCAGAGGTTGCTCATCCTAGACTTCTTGGAGGGGCTCTTGCCCGGCATCGGGGTGAACAGGCTGGCACGAAGCCTCTTACTGGATGCGAGGCACAAGGTGGAGAGGCAGCTCGACCTGGCGGATCGCTATGACCACGAGCTTTCAGGCGTGATCAGCCTCACCGACTTGGCGCTCACGTTGAGGTTGAACCGTGTCATGACCCTGTTGACCGTCATCGCCACCGTGCTCCTGCTGCCTAACACCGTGGGCACGATCCTAGGAATACCGAGCCTGCCGATCCCTTACGGAGCCTGGGACCTGATAGCCCTCATCTTGCTCGTAAGCGGGCTCGTCCCCACATGGTACGCGTACAGGAAAGG
>CAYRUY010000063.1:0-10601 GCA_964427455.1 uncultured Candidatus Bathyarchaeia archaeon
CCGAAGCATGAGTGCTCGGGGACTGTCCCGTGAGGACTGTCCTAATCCGTTGAGCTGCGTTCTGACCGTTCGGGACGAAGCTGAGCTACCTCGGGTTGTAAGGTCACGACCCTGTAGCCCGGTTGGGCACGGTTACTCCGTGGCCGTTAGGGACGACTTCGTTTGACCAGCCCTCCCACTTCTCTCGTTGAAGAAGGCAGCTCTCCCTCTCGAAAGAATGTGATGTTTCGAGGAAACGATACATAGGTATAATGGGTGAAACAGCAGTGGTGCTCTGAACGTAACATGCCAAGTCTGGGTCAAACCGGTTTCACAGAGCGGGTCAATCCTCGAGAAACGTGCTTAGAAGCAGACCTGACACCACATTGATGTTCTTCATTGTGTCCTGGCCCAACTTGGGTAGGTCGTGCTTAGCGATCCACAGGAGCTTCTCCACGATATCGCTCCCTAAATAGCTAAGGTTCTCAACTATCCCATCTTTGAGCTCGTCTCCGAACCTCTGACCGCTGAGGAAGGGCGCCGCGCAACACACCTCCTTAAACCGAGAGACTATACACAGGATCTCCGCCACTCGGTTACCTCTCGATACGCGCCATGCCAATCTTTCATCTTCAGTCGTACAGAGGATATTCGTTGCATATGCAACCTGATCCTTCAAGCGTCCTCTTTCAAAGAGGAATTTCGCGACCTCGAAATCTTTAACAGCGATCGACACAAGATACACGAAGCTTGCCGCTGACTCCCCTGAGAATTCCCTCTTGTCTACAAAGGCTGAGATCAGCGATAGTGGTATCATATAGTATTCGATGCTGCCATGTAGGATGGAATGGCAGGCTTCGTGCCTTATGTTTCCGACCTGAACTTCATTCGGCAGGGCCCCTAATCTATCTAGACAGATCGAGATCCTTGGCGTCCCCCTCCAGGCATCATGCTGAGCCACGAAAAGATCATCGAAGACCCCCGCTATACCCAGGCTGAGTTTCTCGCGGGTGAAGAAGGCTCTCATCTGAGCGGCAGACTCAAACAGACAGAGATCCACGTACGCTACTTCGTGAGGTTCGAGTTGCAGATAGCACTCCTCCAAGGTGTTCTTGACTAACTCTATGTCGCGGGCTCCCATGGTTCCGAACTTCGTGAGAACTATCTTGACCATCTAGACCACCGTTATGCAACGTTCCTTTTCAACTTCATGGCCGAATGAGCGCATGCGGGTCTATGATGCTCTTCCAAACAGAGAGGGACTAGTGCTTCTTTGAAACCTCCCGGGCGGCTCGCACCTTGTCAGATCGATAAGGAATACGGACGTGCGCTCATTCGTGGATGAGAGGCCGGCGCCCGTAAGTCTTATATCTCAAGGTGCTCGTGGCGTCGGCGCTCAATCGTTCCGGATGCTGATGGGATCATGATAAGACTTGCGTTGGTTGTCGGTTGGCCTCCTACGCAAGAAAGGATTCGGCTTGCGAGGCAACTGGGAGTTAACGGCTTAGTCGGTGGCCTACCGGTCGAAGCTGGCCAGCCTAATCCCGAGGTCTGGGAGTTCCTACCCCTCCTGCATTCCAGGAAGCTCGTTGAGGACCAAGGTCTTAGGCTTGAGGTCATCGAGTCTAACCCTCCGATGGATAGGATCATTCTGGGTCTGCCGGGGCGTGACGAGCAGATCGAGAACTTCCGCAAGACGCTCAGGAACATGGGCGAAGCGGGCATCCACATACTCGCTTATGCTTTCACGCCCCTCGGCTGGATGAGAACATCACTCGCCAAACCGACGAGGGGCGGTGCCTTGGTAACGGCCTTCGACTACGAGCTGGTAAAGGACGCGCCGTTAACTGAGCACGGCGTAATCACCGAAGACCAGATCTGGGACAACTGGACATACTTCATCAAGAAGGTCATCCCAGTCGCGGAGGAGGCGAAGGTCCGTTTGGCCCTCCACCCTGACGACCCGCCTGTCTCCCCGATCCGCGGTATTGGAAGGCCCTTCAGAAGCGTCGAAGCATTCAAACGCGTCATCGACACGGTCGACAGCGACTACAACGGGCTCGAGTTCTGCCAAGGCTGTTTCTCCGAGATGGGAGCGGACATACCGGAGACAATACGGTACTTCGGCAGGAGGAAGAGGATCTTCTACGTTCACTTCCGGGACGTTAGGGGAACTCCCGCCAAGTTCGAGGAGACCTTCCATGACGAGGGCCAGACAGACATGCTGGCGGCGATAAGAGCGTACAAAGAGGTCGATTTCGAAGGGCCTATGAGACCTGACCACGTGCCCATGATGGAGGGAGATGAAAGATACATGGGCGGCCACGCAGGATACACAATGCTGGGCCGAATCTACGCGATCGGCTATATGAAGGGCTTGATTGAAGCAGTATACGGCAAGTCAGTCAGGCAAAGCCCCTAACCAAGCAGGGCGCCACCAGACAGTCTCCTCCTAGAGCCTCGGCCCAGGCCCTGCTGAAGTCCCCAAAACCCTTTGACAGGTGACCTCCAAGGCGAGTGCTCACGGGCTCAAATCCCGCCTACGAGGCAAAGGACCGCGATTCCCACGGAAGCATCTTCAAGTCCAGATCCTGGACTCTAGCCGCATATGTGCTCCAAGCTGCGACGCGCCTGATCTCTGAAAGTTTAAATGGCCTCACGGTTCCCTAGTCGCCAGCAGCCCATCAGGGCGGATAACACGCAAGTGATGCTCGCTTGGTGAAGATGCCTAACTGCTTCTGGTGCGGGCGGATGATAGCCCCAGGAGAGAAAGCGGTCAAGTTCCCTTGCCCAAGCTGCGGAAAGATCGTCATCTGGAGATGCGAACGGTGCCGCAACCTAGGCCGGCCGTACAAATGCCCAAGCTGCGGCTTCATGGGCCCATAGAAGGTGCAGGCTCACGGCCAGGGTGCTCGTTTCCATAAAGATCCTGCCTGCAGACCTCGAAGTTGACCTCGTCAAGCTGAAAGATGATATTCAGTCAGCGCTACCGGAAGAGGTGAAGGTTGCAGGTTCGAAGGTCGAGCCGATCGCCTTCGGGTTGAACGCCCTCATCCTGCAGGTGATTCTCCCAGAGGATAGAGGCGGAGACCTAGAGAGGCTCGAAGAGGCGATCCGCGAAACGAACGGTGTAGGCGAAACTGAGACCCTCATGGTCTCCAGGGTCTAAGCCTCCCATGTGAGAGAAAGGTGAAAGCTTAACTCTCGCCTCTCGCTTCTTGAAGCTAGGGGAGAAGCCTCGGACACAGGCTCTCCCCTATGAAGAGACTGACCTGCTCTGATGAAGCCTCAGATGAGGAGAAGTACCTCCACTGAAGTGGAGGCCTCACAGGCCTCGAGGCCCCACTCCCAAGAGAGTAGGGGAGACACCTCGTCCCGCCCTCGGGAGAACGTCGTGGAGCTTGAGTTCGTAGGTAGCCTCCAGAGGATGACGGCCGAGAGGCAGGTCGCCCTCCCTTTAGAGGCAGAAACCATCTTATCAGAGCTCTTAGCGACTCTGGAACGAATATACGGGGTAGGGCTCTCTGGAGCCTCTTCGGCACAGTCTGACAGGTTCAGAGGGCTCCCATGCCTCGTGCTCGTCAACGGCCGAGAGGTATCAGCCCTCAACGGGGCTCAGACCCGTGTGAAGCCGGGTGACAAGGTGGTCTTCATACCAGTCAGCCACGGTGGATAGCCGCCGCACAGCAGAGACCCACTGCTGAATCTCTGTTTGGCTCAGCTCCAAACCATTTAAGAGAATCCAGCCACTCGCCTTACCGCACGAACATGCGTCAGCGTGGGTGATGCTGTTGGAGATCCTGATCGAGGGAGGCACTGTTCTGACGATGGGGCCGAGAGGCATCGTGAAGGAGGGCGCGGTCGTGGTTGAGCGCGGCGAGATCGTGAAGGTTGGCCGCTCGGTGGAGGTGAAGGCCAAGTATCCGCGTTACGAGAGGCTTGACGCAAGGGGTAAACTTGTGCTCCCGGGCCTCCTGAACACGCATCACCACGCCGCGATGAGCCTACTGCGAGGATACGCGGATGACCTGCCGCTCCAAGAATGGTTGGAGAACTGGATCTGGCCCCTGGAGGCACACATGGAGCCACGTGACATCTACTCCGGGGCGGTTCTCACCGCTGTGGAATCACTGCTGGGCGGCTGCACAACCGTCAACACCATGTACCATTACCGGCTGGGGCTGAACGAGGCTAAGGCCTTCGCCGATGCGGGAGCACGAGCCGCCATCGGACACGTCTGCTTCTCCTGGCGGAAGGACGAGGACAGAAGGATGCTGAGAGACCTTGCAGAGAACTGGCATGGAGCCGCTGGCGGCCTGATCCGGGTCACGGTAGACCCACACGCACCCTATACGGTTGACCCAGCCTACATGCAGGAACTCCATCAGACCCGGCTCGACCTGGACGAGAGATTCGGCTCCGCCGGAGAGCCTGTGCTCACCCATTTGCACTTAGCCGAGACGGCTGATGAGGCTCAGAAGGTCGAACGCGCATATGGGTCAGACATCGAGGGCAGCGTCATCCGACACCTCGACAAGCTCGGGGTTCTAGACTCCCATGTCCTTGCAGCCCATTGCGTCCACGTCACCGGCGAGGACGTAGGGGTCCTAGCAGCGAGGGGAGTAAGCGTCTCTCACTGTCCCATCTCAAACCTGAAACTAGCCTCAGGGGTCGCACCGGTCCCAAGGCTTCTTGAGGCAGGGGTCAGGGTAGGGATCGGAACCGACAGCTCGTGTTCGAACAACAGCTCAGACATGTTCGAGGCTGTTAAGATGACGGCGCTGCTCCATAAAGGAGTCTTGTTGAACCCCACTGTCATGAGCGCCGAGGCCGTGCTGAGAATGGCTACGATCGATGGGGCAAGAGCCCTATGCTGGGATCGGAGCATTGGCTCATTGGAGCCCGGGAAGAGAGCGGACATCATCATCGTTGACCTCAACAAGCCTCATCTGACCCCGCTCTACAATGAGTTCAGCCACCTAGCCTACGCTGCGAAATGCTCGGACGTTGAAACCGTCCTCGTTAACGGACGCATAGTCGTAGAGAACCGCCAGGTCAAGACGGTCAACGTGGAAGAGGTCATCAGGCGAGCTGTGGAATCCAAGGAGAGACTGATCGCTGAACTGCGCGGCAACCGTAGGGTAGTTGCATCGCAGAGTCTGGAGAGCTAGACCCGACCTGACTTGACAAGGTTAATAGAGTCACGAGGAGCTGTTGTCAGGCGTAGGAGGGCCTAAGGATGGCTGATTACGAGGTTAAGGACCTTTCGCTGGCCGAGCAAGGAGAGCTGTCGGTCGAGTGGGCGTTGAGGCACATGCCTGTTCTCGAAAGCATCCGAGAGCGGTTTCGTAAGGAAGAGCCGTTGGAGGGGCTTCGCGTCACCGGGTGCTTACACGTCACCAAGGAGACCGCTGCCTTGGCGAAGACTCTCGTAGCGGGCGGGGCGGAGGTGGCACTCTGCGGGTCTAACCCCCTCTCGACGCAAGACGATGTGGCAGCCTCCCTGGCCAGGTTCGGAGTGCGAGTCTACGCTTGGCGGGGACAGACCGTAGAGGAATACTATGACTGCATGAGACATGCGTTGGAGCTGAAGCCTCAGGTCGCCTTAGACGATGGCGCAGACATGCACACATTCCTGCACGTGGAGAAGAGAGAGCTGCTCGCCGATGTCCTTGGGGGAACGGAGGAGACGACCACTGGCGTGAAAAGGCTTAGGGCCATGGCGAAGGACGGAGACCTGAGGTACCCGCTGGTAGCGGTCAACGACGCGAAAAGCAAGAACCTCTTCGATAACCCGGTCGGGACGGGGCAGTCGGCTCTTGACGGCGTGATGAGGGCGACAAACATCCTCATCGCAGGCAAGCATGTGGTTGTCGCAGGCTTCGGCCAGGTAGGCTCTGGGATCGCTGAGAGGGCTAGGGGAATGGGCGCAACCGTCACGGTGGTCGAGGCAGACCCGTTCAGAGCTTTGAGAGCCGCAATGCTCGGCTTTGACGTCGCCTCGATGCGCGAAGCCTCCAAGTATGGCGACGTCTTTATCACTGCGACGGGAAACATCGACGTGATCAGAGCTGAACACTTCGAGGAGATGAAAGACTACGCTGTCTTGGCGAATGCAGGCCACTTCGACGTTGAAGTCAGCAAGTCTGACCTTGACCGTCTCTCCGAAGGGAAGCGACGTATCAAGCCCTGCGTGGACGAATACCATCTGAGGAATGGCCGGAGACTCCTGTTGCTCGGTGAAGGTCGACTCGTGAACTTGGCGTGCGCAGAAGGTCACCCCTCAGAGGTTATGGACCTCTCCTTCTCGATTCAGGCGTTGAGCGTCGAGCACATCGTCAAAAACAGGGGAAGGTTGCCCGTTGCTGTGCTTGACGTTCCCGGTGACATCGACGAAGCGGTAGTCAGGCTGAAGCTGAAAGCGATGCGGATCGAGACCGAAGAGCTTACGGAGAGACAAAGGGAATACCTCGCCTCTTGGAGGGCGGGGACCTAGCCTCTAAGGAAACCGCACTTCGCGTTCGGGGTTCAGGATCTGTCCCCGCCTGTTGCGCGCACCACTCCTTCGCCGTTCCAGATGGGGTTTGAAGTCGGTCTTCCAAGAGTCGAGGGGCCTCGGCTCGACAGGCCAGCTTTAGGAAGTCTGCTTTCTTTCCTCGATCGGCGCGGCGAGGAACTGCTTCAGGGTTTCAGCCATCTCTCTAAGCCTCTTGTCAGCCATAGCGTTGACGGTTCCCTCCTCGAAGCCTCCGTCGGCTTGCCTAGCGCCCGCCTTGGTCCCCGTCAGGATTCCTATGCCCTCGTCTGTCGTCCGCACGGGATAGATGTGAAACTTCCCTGCTTGTACGGCTTCTACGACCTCCTCCTTCAGCATCAGGTTCTGCGCGTTGCTGGCGGGAATCATGACGCCTTGAGTCCCGTCGAGGCCCAGAGCCTTGCAGACCTCGAAGAAACCTTCAATCTTCTCGTTAACTCCACCTATCGCCTGGACCTCGCCCTTCTGGTTCACAGAACCGGTCACAGCGATGCTCTGTTTGATAGGCACGCCTGAAAGGGCTGATAGGATCGCGTAGAGCTCCGTGCTGGACGCGCTGTCACCCTCGATCTCCTCGTAGCTTTGCTCGAAGACCAGGCGCGCAGAGAGGCTTAACGGCTTGCTCCACGCGAACTTCTCGCTCAGGTATCCGCTGAGGATCATGACGCCTTTCGTATGGACGCGGCCGCCCAGCCTCGATTCACGCTCGATGTCGACCAAGCCTTCCCTCCCAAGGCCTATGGTCGCAGTCACCCTCGAAGGTCTCCCAAAGGAGATATCTCCTAGGCCCATGACGGCCAGACCGTTCAGCTGGCCGACCTTCATGCCTAAGGTCTCTATCAGCAAGACGCCCTTCGCGATCAGCTCCTTAATCCGTTCTTGGACCAGGCCTGAACGGTAGAACCTCTCCTCAACCGCTCTCCGGATATGGTTGGCGGAGACATAGCTCGCGCCCTCCTGCGTCGCATAGTAGCTCGCCTCCCGGATCGCGTCAGCCACCTCGGCAAACCGAGTTGAGAGCTTCCCTTGGTTCTCTGCCAGCCTTGAGCTATACTCGACGAGCTTCGCTATGGCCGAGGCGTCGAGGTGTTTCAGGTTCTCTTTCCTGCAGAGCCCGCAGACAAAGGACCCGTATTTCCTGATGTTCTCCTCGTTCCTGTCCATCTGCGTGTCGAACTCAGCCTTGACCTTGAAGAGCTCCCTGAAGTCCATGTCATAGAGGTAGAGCAGGCTGTACGCCAAGGGGTCGCCTATGAGCACCACCTTAACGTCGAGCGGCACTGGTTGCGGCACGAGGCTCTTGGTGGTGATGAAGCCAAGCCTCTCGCCTAGTTCCTCGATCGCGATCTCCCCGTTCTTCAGGGCCCTCTTCAAGCTGTCCCAGGTGAAGAGGTTTCTAAGCAGCTCCTCGATAGGTATCACAAGGTAGCCTCCGTTTGCTTCGTGGATCGAGCCTCCGCGGATCATTGTGAAGTCGGTCGTCAAAGCCCCTAGCTGAGCTTCCTTCTCGATCCTTCCAAACAGCTTGCTGTAGGTTGGGTTCTGTTCGATGACGACGGGCGCGCCCATAAGCTCAGAGTTGTCCACCAAGACATTGACCTTGTACCTGCGGAAAGGCAGTTCTCTGAGCCATGGAAACTGGGCTGCAAGCTGGGCTTGCGACTCAGGCCTGAACTGAGCCAGGTTCTCCACCATATCGTCTCGAACGTTCTCGATGTGGGAGACGACTTCTGGACGCTCCTTGTACTTAGCTACGAGATCGTTGACTATGTGGCCTATGGCGTAGAGGGCCACCTCGCGGTTCATCTTCTGAAGCTCCTCGTTCAGCCTCCTCTCAGACTCCCTGAGCTGCCTCATGACCATGTGAAGCTCAGCCTCAAGTTCGTCCCTGCGGGCCTGTATTCTCTCCCTGAGCTGCGGGTTCAGAGCAAGGAACTCTTCATCGCTGACCGGTTTGCCGCCTACGACCGGTATGATCACGAAGCCAATCGGCGTCATCCTGATGACAAAGCCTGCCCTACTGGCCTTCTCGCTCAGAGCTGAGAACAGCTCCTGCCTCTCCTTCTCGAACCCTTTCGCGATGGACTCCCTCCTCGCCGTGTAGTCGTCACTCTCGAAAGCCCTAGGTATCGCCCTTCGAGCTTCCTCCACGAATCCATCCATGTCCTTCTGGAACTGCCTGGCGCTGCCCGGTGGCAAGCGGAGAGCCTTCGGCTCATAAGGTTCCTTGAAGTTGTTCACGTAGCACCAGTCAGGCGGCACAGGCTTAGACTTGGCCGCCTCCTCCAGGAAGCTTCGAACAGCCGTCGTTCGGCCGGTACCAGGCATACCAGCGACGTAGATGTTGAAGCCCCTTTCGGCGATGCCGATGCCGAACCCCAGAGACCGAACAGCCCTCTCTTGGCCAAGGATGCCCACTAACGGCGTTAAGCCCTCTGTCGTGTCACATCCGACGCCACGTAGCTCGCAGGTCTTCCGGACATTCTGGAACGAGAGTTCAACGGCCATCTCGAACACCCCGGCTCCCTAAGATCACGTTCTAAACCGAATGGTCCATCATCCGGGAGACATAAATACTTGACCCAGCGATGCGACAGAACTCTTAGGGCCCTAATTGGATGAATGGCGCTGCGCCATTTATCTCACCGCGTAGAGGTTAGCAGACTCGTCCGGGACGAGGTAGGCCCTCCCCAAGTGAACAGGTGCCGCTGTCCAGCCTAGCCTCGACTACCGAGAGCCCACTGTGGCTGTTTCAACCAGCCCGTTCATGAGCCAGATGCCAGAGTGTCCCTCATGGAAGACAGTTGTCTTCTCTGGTCGGCGGCTGGTAGCGGTGCAATGGGAGGGTTCTATGGCTTTTCAGCGAGGCCGAGCGTTCGCTTCGCAGCCTTCTCGACCTCGTTCCCAGCGAATCCCTCGGGAGGAACTGGACCCGGCGCGTCGTAATCTTCCGCGGGCAGGTGTGGTGCCTCGAAGGGCGCCTCTTCTCCTGAGCCCCCGCGGACCAAGAATGACCACTCCCCGTTCCTATAGAGCAGCTCAGCCTTTCCACCGAACTGGTCCACGAGCCTTCTCAACACGTCCACGGCTGAGAGTTCAAGATTGGCAAGTCTCGCCTCCGCCACAAGTTCGGAGTCGTTTCCTTTCCCGTAGCCCACCTGATGATCCCGCTGAAGCCGATCGACTAGCGGTTACAAAACCCTTGCCCGAGAGGTACCGTGCAACCTCCATGCAGAAGAGGGATTGTCGCAATCAAGTGCGGCAGTCTCGCCTTCTAGCCGGTCGCAACCAGTCGCTCGGCTCAAAGCGGCTGCTTGCGTCGATCCCTGAACTGCTTAGAACTGCATTGGACAGATGCGGGCCAAGGTTTTCTGACTGCTAGGCCTGATCCGTTGAACGTCGCAGAGAAGAGGCCCACTCCGAGACCGCCTGAGTGAGCCGGCCTACAATAGAGGATTCGTCTTGAGGAGATCTCCGCTCATCGTTGCCTTCGCGGCCGTACTGGTTCTTCAGGCGTTGCCTCTTTGGGAAGCCGCCTCGACTGAAAAGACCATGGTCAGGGTCATTGTAGGGCTGAGGCCCATGCCTTCCGGTCAGCCCGCAGCTCCGTGGACCAGCCCGACGCTGTCTGAGCTTATCAACGGTTATGGTGGAAGAGTTCTAGACGCCTTCAGCTCCATGCCTGCGGTCTCTGCCCTTGTTCCGACCTCAGCCCTCAACGACCTGAGGTCAAGGCCTGAGGTGGCCTTCGTCGAAGAGGATGAGGCCGGTGGAAGCTCCGAGGACATGGTAGGATGGGGACTCATATCGGTGTACGCCCCAGCCGCATGGAACTTCTCGACCGGACGCGCGGTCAGGATAGCGATTCTTGACACTGGCATCGAGGACGACCATCCGGACCTTAGACAGGTGGTCAAGGGGGGCGTAGACTTCACTGGCAGCGCGCACGGTTACAGGGACGTTCAAGGCCACGGGACCCATATGGCTGGGATACTTGCCGCATCGAGGAACGGGTTTGGCACCGTCGGTGTTGCCTACGAGGCTGAGCTGTACGCTGTGAAGGTTCTCAGGGACTCAGATGGATGGG
>CAYRUY010000064.1:0-10331 GCA_964427455.1 uncultured Candidatus Bathyarchaeia archaeon
TGAACAGGATCGCCTCCTGCAGCGCGATGCCGATGTGGGAGCGAAGCGACTCCAGTGTCACGTCCCTTATGTCAATCCCGTCTACAGTTATCTTCCCCTTCGTCACGTCATAGAACCTTGGGATGAGATTGATGAGGGTCGATTTTCCCGAACCAGTAGCGCCCAGAACGGCGACGGTCTGGCCAGGCTCGGCGACGAGGTTGATGTTCTGGAGCACTGTTTCGCCAAACTCCCCGGCGTAGCTGAACCAGACATCCTCGAAGACAACTCTTCCCTTTACGTTGGGCAGCTGTCTTGCTTCTGGACTATCTTGGACTTGGGGCTCAGAGTCGATGACTTCATAGATGCGCTGGGCTGAGGCGTTGGCGGCTGAGAGCTGGCTCGCCATCATGGCGAGAAATAGGAGCGGCATGACGGCGGTAAGGAGGTAGTTGGTGAAGGCTAGGACCTCGCCGACCGTGAACCTACCTGCTATGACTTGCAGACCGCCGTACCAGACGACGCCTAAGATGCCCACATTAAAGATGATCTGCATCGAGGGGAACAAGAGGGCCAAGATGGTCAGCACCCTCATAGCTTGGTTGGTCAAGTTCGTGTTAGCCTTCTCGAAGCGCTCCACCTCGTGGTTCATCCTAACAAATGCTTTCACTACCCTGACGCCGGCAAGGTTCTCCTGAAGCACTACGTTCAGCTTGTCTAACCTCCTCTGGACCTCTAGGAACATGGGCTGGGCCTTCGCCACGAACACAGCCGCCAAGACTAAGGTCAGAGGTAGGAGAAGAAGCATAATTCTAGCGAGCTCGGCGTTTAAGACAAGCATCAAAATGATGCTACCCCCGATCATGATGGGTGCCTGGGGGAGCATCGTGTGACCAATCATCACCATCATCTGGATTGCGTTGACATCACTCGAAAGGCGTACAATGAGCTGGCCCGTCTGGAACTTGTCTAGATTACCGAAGCTGAACTTCTGGATCTTGTGGAAGACGGCTGATCTGACATCGGTGGCAAGGCTCTGAGCGACCTTCACCGCGAGGGAAGTGTTGAGTATAGTGGCCACCGCCGCGAATAAGACTACTCCTATTATGGTTTCAGTGGTCGCAATGATCACGTTCATGTCCCGTGGTGTTATCCCTTGATCGATGATACGCTGGATAAGCGTTGGTATCGTGAGATTGGCGAGAACCGAAGCCATGACCATCACCACGGCGAAGAGACTCATAAGCCAATACGGCCTCATGAAGGATATCACCCGGAGGAGGTGATTACGGTTCGGTTTGGCGTCGTCCGGATTACCGGCTAATCTCATTAGGTTGACCTCCACTCAGTTGATCAGAGGAAAACTGGCTAAAATCAAGAGAATCAAACAAACAGTTATTAAGTTTTTTTTGCATATCGTAATCGCTCAACAGGACTATCTTTTAGACCTGGGTGTGTTCTGATTTGGTTTCTTTACGGCTTTCACCCTCCAGTTTCTTGATTTCTTCATCGATGGCCTGGAGGCATTTCTGAGTGGCCTTCTTTATCATCTTGAGGTTCCTCATTCGGGTGTCCTTGTCTTCGAAATCATTGGGAGGAAATGGCGGGAAAAAGAACGGAAATGGAGGCGGATGGCCATTGGAAAATCGCTCTATCATTTTTTCCATAATTCTGCCCCTGTCAGGAGGCGGTAGAAACCTGTAATACTTCTCAGCGAATTTCAAGCCACCTTCCAGTAGTGCACCGGCGTCTGTCAGGATTTCTTTTCCCTTTTCGGTTAGGGAATAGAACTCTTTCTCATCTTTCAGGTCTGTTTGAACAAAGCCCCTTGTTTCCAGACTCCTTAATGCTGGATAGACAGTTCCAGTTTTGGGTTCCCATGTGTCTCCAAACCGTTCTCGAAGAGACTTTAGGATCTCGTAGCCGTACATGGGCTGCTTTTTGAGTTGTAACAGGATTAGGACCTGAATGGGACTGATCCTCTCATCTCCAGCTAGGAAATCGCGCCACATAGTAGGGTTCCACTCAGTAGTGCCCTACACAGTAGAGCTCTACTATTTAAGCTTACCTTAGCTCAATACGGGGTTGTCAACCTAAGTGGGAGGGCTTGGCCAGGGTGGACCTTCGCTACCTGCTGGTGGAGGTTCTTGGCCTTCACCTTGGCTCCTCCAGAGGAGACTCACCCCAAATATGGGGTGCATACCGCCCGGTCCATCACGCAAAGACAGTCTTCAATCAGACCCGATCCGCGGTAGGCTTCGGTTGAATCAGGGCCTGCCGCGCCTCGTTTGGTGGCATGAAGCCACCGTAAAGCATGATGAAAGGCGCTATGAAACCACGTCACCGCGAGCGACAGCTCCAGCGGACAACGTTTTTAAACGCGCGCAGGGCTATGGGGGATGCGCTAAGGTGTTTAACGCATGCCGACGCATGGAAGCCTGACGAAGGCGGGCAAGGTTCGAAGCCAGACTCCGAAGATCACGGCGAGGCCCAGGCATAAGCTGCCGCCTAGGGTCCGAAACAAGCGTATCTTCACGAAGCGCTTCGTTCTCAACCGTGAATCAGGCCAGAACTTCATGCGCTAGGCCGCCCTGTCGGCTCATCCCGGTCCCTCTCCGGAGGCTGCGGGGGCTCGGCCCGTAGAGGCGGCTGTTCAGGTGTCGTTGCCATAGCCCATCCTATCCAGATGAGTATGCCGAAGAAGATGAAGACCAGCACGTATACGGGGAGGGCTACGGCCCACCACGTAAGCGGTTTCCCGAGCACAGTCCAGTCCTGAGGTGGAAGGAAGAGCAGCCACGTGTAGAAGAGCATGAAGGCGGCGCTCAGAGAGCAAAGGAGCGCCCCGACAGTCCTCTCGTTCAACACGTCACCTGGTCTGAGCCCCATGCCTTGAGGCGATCAAAGAGTTTCCCGAGAAGCTCGGAGGGCCTCAGGAAACACCTACTGGTTTAGGGTTTACCGATCCTTCGAAGCGTGACGGCCCTACCTGACGCCGTGACCCGATACTTGGACTTCAAGCCGCGCCTGTAGAGGAACCGCTTCACCTGTTCCCTGACCTCGCGTGCACGAACCTCCTTCTCCTCGGAGGCTGTGATGGTGAGTTGGCTTCCCGACTGCGTCGGAGCCACGCTGAGGCGCGACGAGAGGTACCCCAGCAGCTCCTTCAACTCCTCGCCGTCATCACGACTTAGCGTAGAAGCATCCACGGTGATGGTTGACATCGCCGCTCCCCCGAGGTACGTCGGCGCAGCACCATAGGCTGCAGGATGAAGCATATATGGGTTGCTGGGAGCCGCCGAGAGGCGCAAAGGTGGCATGAGAAGGCGGAGCTGACGGCCTATGCTACAATGGTTTTTATCCAGGCCAAGGCGATACGGCTGGCTGGAAGATGCTTCTTGAGGCCCGACCTCTCGGTGGAGCTCGCGGGGCTGAGGCTGCGAAACCCCCTCCTCTTGGCCTCGGGCATCTGGGGACTCTCCGCCAACCTTCTGCGCAGGGCTGCCGCCGCGGGGGCGGGAGCTGTCGTCACCAAGTCCCTCGGCCTCGCCGCGCGTGAAGGCTACAAGAACCCCACGGTCGTCCGGCTTCCCGTCGGCTTCCTAAACGCGATGGGATTGCCAAACCCCGGAGTCGAGGCTTTCCGCGCAGAGCTGGAAGAGCTCCGAGACTTGACGGCCCCCGTCCTAGCGAGCATCTATGGGTTCTCAGCCGAAGAACTAGCCGAGGTCGCACGGCGACTCCGGGGCACCGCCATAGCAGGGGTCGAAGTGAACCTCTCATGCCCCCATGTCGGAAGCATCCATGAGGCCGGCAGTGACCCGTCACTGGCTCGAGAGATGGTCGCCAGCGTCGTCGCAGTCGCAGGTCAAGAGCGGAAGCCGGTCCTCGTGAAGCTCTCGCCGAACGTGACCGACCTTGTCTCTGTCGCCGAAGCCGCGGTACAGGCCGGCGCGTCGGCCTTAACAGCGATCAACACGGTGAAAGCGATGGCCATAGACTTCGAGACGGGCAGGCCAATCCTCTCAAACAGGGTAGGCGGCCTCTCTGGGCCTGCGATCAAGCCGATCGCGCTCAGACACGTGTACGAGCTCTCGGAGGCGGTCGAGGTGCCCGTCATCGGCTGCGGTGGCGTTGAGACGTACCAGGATGCCGTAGAGTTCCTTATGGCCGGGGCGACCGCTGTCGCGGTGGGAAGCGCGGTCGGCGCCAGGGGCGTCGAGGTCTTCAGGGAGATCGCGGCAGGCATCGAAGCCTACATGGTGGAGAAAGGCTACGGCGCCATAAGTGAGCTTGTGGGGCTGTCCCATGAACGTTGAGACGAGAAGAATCGTCCACGTCAGAGACGCTAAGGAGGAAGCTGACAACGTGAGGACGCTTACCTTCTTCGACCCCCTATGCGCTGCTGGGCGGCCAGGTCAGTTTGTGATGGCTTGGGCGCCTGGGGTCGATGAGGTGCCGATGTCGATCTCGAAGACGACAGAACTCGACGAGGTCTCGATAACCGTTGAGGCTCTAGGCGAAGCCTCGAGCGCCCTGTGCGAGAAGAAAGTCGGCGAGGAGATCGGCGTCATGGGCCCGCTTGGACGAGGCTTCACGCTTCATCGCGGCAGACTCGCTATGGTAGCTGGTGGGATGGGCGTCGTCCCGCTTGCCTTCCTAGTCGAGCGCGTCGTGGACCGCTCCTCTCACATCTCCTTCATTCTCGGAGCGAGAACGAGCGACAAGCTGGTCTTCGTCTCAAGGCTAGAGGCAGCGTTGTCGAAGGTGGGCGGGAACCTTATCGTCATCACGGACGATGGAAGCATGGGGCGTCGGGGAACCGCCGTCGAGGCCCTCGGAGCTCTGCTTGCCGCGGGGAGGACCGATTTCCTATATACTTCCGGGCCTGACGCGATGGTGGCGAAGGTGTTCAAGCTTGCGGACGCGCACGTGGTGCCTGTGGAGGCAAGCCTTCAGGCCTACGTGAAGTGCGCTATTGGACTATGCGGGAGCTGCTGCATCGGTCCCTATCTTGTGTGCAAGGACGGGCCTGTCTTCTCCGGGGTTGAGCTCAAGCAGATGCCTGAACTCGGCCTCTTCCGTCGCGACGCTACAGGCGCGAGGGTGCCTCTCGAGCCGACGTGAGCTCGTAGGTGTTGCGGTCTGCGGTCAGGCAAAGGTTTGGCTGTGCCTGAGCCGCTCAGCTATCTTCTTCGCCGTTCCGTCCAAGGAGTCTCTGGAGGGCATCTCGCGGCGACGTCGTGAGATCAGAGCTGTCAACACATCTGAGAGCTCGTTTCCTGCGTATCTGGGAATGAGGTGCACATGGAGGTGTGGCACGGATTGGAGCGCGGCCCTTCCGTTGTTCTGAACAATGTTCAATCCTGCGGGCTGAAACGCCTCGTTTATCGCGCGGGCCATGTCTTGTACCAGGGCGAAGATCTGCATGTTGAGCGCCGCCGGTACCTCTAGGATGTTCCGCCAATGCTCCTTTGGCGCTACCAGCGTATAGCCTAGGCTTGCAGGTCGCGCATCCATAGGCGCCATGAGCTTTGGGTCCTGATAGACGAAACTGGCAGGGGCCCTCGCCGCCGCGATCTCGCAGAAAACACATCTGTTACTGACGTTTTGCACCAGGGTCCTCAACGTGCCTCTCCGCTCCTAAAGCAACGGCTCTGCTACCAATGCGCGGTAGACCTCGTCTGCGCCGAGGTAGGTTCGCTGGGGCAGTTGACGGAGAAGCTCTGACGCGTGGACTCGCCGCTCCGGTGTTAGGTCGATAACCTTCCAGCCCTGGCTTTGAAGGAGCCGATCCCTGGTTGCAGGGAAAGTAGCGTCCTCCTTCAAGACCTCTAGGAGCGATTCCGCCCCGGTAGAGCGTGTTACTTCGGGGAAGCGGCCTGTCTCCCTGAAGGCCTTCAGTCTAGCCGCGTCCGCGTACATCTTGACGCTGTGGAAGGCGAGTATTGACTGCTTGAACTCGCCCGAGACAGCCTTCTTGTCTACAGCCTTGAGCTCATCATCATCGAACTGGTACACGTTATGCTGGCCTCTGCCGAACAGCCTCGAATAGAGCATCTCGGACCTTGTCTGTGGCGCCTCTCGAGAGATGTCTACGCAGTGCACTATCCCCAGATCCTCCATGAGCCTGGCTAGCGATGGCTCAAGCGACCTGTTAACTGCTGACCGAATCTCCCAAACCAACCTCAATCGCTTCAGGTTGACGGATGCGAAGAAGGCCTTCGCCCACCGGACCTCTTCTTGGCCGAAGAGCGCGTCGGCAGGGGTTTCGATCACCAGAAGCTTGGTTCTCAAGAGCCTGCAGAGCCGTTTCATCCGGTCGAAGCTTCGGAAAGCGCCTTGAACAGGCCTAAGCCCGTAGCGGTGCGAGAGGTCACTGTGGGCTTTCACAGCGAACCTGAAATCTTTGGGAACCCCGCTCCTCCAAGCGCTGACTGCTGCAACCGATGGGTACGCATAGAACGTCGAATTCACCTCCACGAAGCTGAAGACTCTCGAATAGGCAACCAGCGGGTCCTCGTTCGGAACCTGGAAGTACGCCCAGCCGCCTGCTCCGATGTAGACATCCGTCATCGTGGGCACCGAGAGTCAGGGTCTAGAAAGGCCTTGCGCGCAGCGTTGACTTAAGCCTGCATAGCGGCAGTGCGACGGGTGAGGGAAAGCGGGTCTGCGGCTGGCAAAGCGTGACACCCAGCACGCGTAGACTTTCAACACTCACTTCTTGCTCATTCTACAGCGGGACCTTGAACCCCAGGGAGACTTCAACTGGCTCATCGCAACTCGGCGGTATGCCGAGGCATACGTTATTATGAGTCATAGGCACATGAAGAGTCTGTCGCCGCAAGGAGGAAAGGTCAGAGCCTTTCGCTTCGGGCAAGGCGGCGAAGCAAGGGTGATGAACCGGGGTCGCAGATGGCTGTGACGGAGATCGTTCTCCTAGTGAATGAGAACCGCGTGTTGAAAAGTCTGCTCGCTTCGAGCGGACACGCGGCAGCCGATGAGCTCTCTCGAGACTGCAAGCTGCGTGAGGAACAGGTTACCACCGCAGCGTACTTGTTGCGCGAGAAGGGGCTCGTGGAGATAGACGAGCTGAGAAGCCAGGTCTTGGACCTGACGGCTGAAGGCGCTCGACACAGGGCCATTGGGCTGCCTGAAAGAAGACTTGTGGAGTGGCTGAAGCACCGAGACACCGCCATGCTGGCTGAAGCAAGGGAGGCTGAGTTGGAAGCTTGGGAGTTACCCGTGGCCTTGGCCTGGGCGAAGAAGAAAGGATGGGTGCAGGTCGCAGGTGGCGAGGGAGGGAGAGTGCTGATGGTCACTGAAGAGGGTAGGGTGGCTGGCAAGGGCCTCGACGAGGACCTAGTCGAACTTGTCGGGTCTCGGAGAGGAATGCGGTCTGTCGAGATACCCGAGAACCTTGCCTCCGCCGTCTCTGGGCTTCTGGCAAGGGGCATCCTGGCAGCAGAGGCCCTCACGGAGAGGAGATTCAGGCTATCTGAGCTTGGGCGACGGGCTGCGCTAGGCGAGGTACCGGTCGTGACCGAGGTCTCCTCTCTGACGACGGACCTGATCGCCTCTGGCGAGTGGCAGACTGTCAGGCTTAGGGAGTATGATGTTTCCCTGCCCAGCTACCCCATCTACGCGGGAAGGAAGCACTTCGTCCGGCAGGCCCTGGAGCATATGCGGCGCGTATGGGTGGAGATGGGTTTCCAGGAGATGAAAGGCCCCTTGGTCGAGACATGCTTCTGGGACTTCGACGCCCTCTATGTGCCTCAGGATCATCCTGCGAGGGATATGCAGGATACCTTCTACATGAGTACGCCAAGCCATGGGAAGCTGCCTGAACGGAACCTCATCGACGCTGTTAAGGAGACGCACGAAGGTGGTTGGACTACGGGCTCAACCGGATGGGGATACACCTGGGATGAGGGAGCCGCGAAACAGTGCCTCCTCCGGACGCATACTACCTGCCTCTCTGCCAGGACACTTGCAGCCTTGAAGGAGTGCGAGCTCCCCGCGAAGTTCTTCTCAGTCGGCAGGATCTTCAGGAACGAAGCCTTGACGTGGCGCAGCCTGAGTGAGCTCTATCAAACAGACGGGATCGTTGTTGACGACGGAGTCAACTTCACGCACCTGATTGGATACCTGAAACGTTACTTCGCCAAGCTGGGCTTCGACAGGCCGAGGTTTAGGCCCGCGTATTTCCCGTACACGGAGCCCTCTGTGGAGATCGAGGTTTTCCATCCAACGCACGGCGAGTGGATGGAGCTTGGCGGTGCCGGGGTGTTTCGACCTGAGGTGGTGAAGCCTCTGTTCGGAAGGGAGATCCCCGTGCTTGCTTGGGGTCCGGGCCTAAGCCGGATGATGATGATGCCGTACGGCATAAAGGACATCCGCGAACTTCACTCCAACGACCTCGGAATGCTGAGAGAGGCCAAGGTCTGGCCGGAGAAGTGACCATGCCAGTCATAAGCGTCAACCTCGCAGACTTCCTTGAACTGCTTGGGAAGGACCTCCCGATGAGCATACTTCGAGAGAGCCTTCCGATGCTCGGCATGGCTTGGGAACGCGAATCCGCAGAGGGCTTCGATGTGGAGGTCTTCCCCAACAGACCTGACATGTTCTCCACGGAGGGCCTGGCCAGAGCCTTCGCGGGATTCATGGGTCTAGACGTTGGACTGCCCCGCTACGAGGCTTACGACGCGGGTCACCGCGCAACCGTTGATGCCGCTGTCAAGGCCGTGAGGCCATACGCGGTCTTCTCCGTCGTGAAGGGGCTCCAACTGACTGACACCTCGTTGATATCCATTATGGAGCTCCAAGAGAAGCTCCACGTTTCCTACTGCAGGAACAGGCGGAAGGGCTCGATAGGTGTCTACGACGCCGGGAAAGTGGTCCTCCCTTTGACTTACACGGCCAAGGAGAAGGAGTTCAGCTTCGTCCCCCTGGACTTCTCAACGAGGCTGTCGCTCGCCGAGGTCCTGCAAAAGCATCCAAAGGGCGTGGAGTATGGGCACATCCTAGCCGGTCATGATCTGTACCCGATCCTGATGGACAGCCTGGGCACCGTTCTCAGCATGCCGCCGATCATCAACAGCGAGAATACAAGGGTCACGGCTGAAACGCAGAGCGTGGTTGTGGACGTGACAGGACTGGACTGGCGAACGATAAACATGGTCCTGAACATCATGGTCTGCGCCCTGGCTGAGCGTCACGGCAAGATCGAGTTCGTGAGGGCCAACTACGAGTACGCTCTGGAGCCGGGTCGAGAGCCGGTGACACCCGACCTCTCGCCCCGGCGAAGGAAGCTAGAGCTGAAGGCCGTGGAGAAGCTTCTGGGTCTGAACCTCACCGCGCAGCAGGTGGGAAGTCTCCTCGAAAGGATGAGGTACGGCGCCGTGGTAGGAGAAGCAGGCTCACTGCTGGTCTCAATCCCACCGTACAGAGCGGACATCATGCATCCTGTAGACCTCGTCGAGGACGTGGCCATCGCGTATGGCTATGGTAGCTTCACGCCCATGATTCCCGCGATCTCGACGATCGGTGGCGAGGAACCGCTGGAGCTGTTCTCAAGACAAGTCAGGGAGCTCTTGGTGGGATTCGGCTACCAAGAGGTCGTCACCTACGTCCTAACGAGCCCGACGACGCTCTTTGAGAAGATGCGACTGCCTCGAGCTCCGCTCGCTGAGATCCAGAACCCCCAGACGCGTGAGTACACGGTCTGCAGAAGCTGGTTGCTTCCCAGCCTCGTAGAGGTGCTCTCTCGGAACAAGCATCATGGACTGCCGCAGAGGATATTCGAGGTTGACGACACCGTTGAGCTTGACGACAGCGAGGAGACGGGGACTCGAACTGTTCGGAAGCTAGCGGTGGCCAGCACTCATTCGAAGGCAGACCTGAGCGAGGTGAAGGCTGTGGCCGATTCCCTCCTGAAGGCCCTTGGCCTTGAATCCAGAGTTGAGCCTGGCAGCCACCCCAGCTTTCTAGCCGGAAGATTCGGGCTGATTAAGGCTGCGGGTGAGGAGGTAGGCTTCTTAGGAGAGCTTCATCCTGAGACGATCCTGAGCTTCCAGCTGGAGAACCCTGTCGCGAGCATGGAGATAGACCTAGGCCGTCTATGGCGCCTTCGGCGAGGATGAATAGAGAACGACCACTCTACGCTCGTTCGCCGGAGACCTACGGGCTGAGTAAGCCCACGGCTAGGCTTATATGGCGCATAGGGTCTGGTGTTCTTGAGGCCCCTCGGACTCCTTCTAGGATGACCCATGACTACGGACCCCGCGGAGTCTAGGCGTCGCAGCCGTTCAATGAAGGGAGGGTCAACCCAAGCATGGGACAGGCCTCGGCAA
>CAYRUY010000065.1:0-10268 GCA_964427455.1 uncultured Candidatus Bathyarchaeia archaeon
TACGCCTTGAGCATTCCCCGGTGCGTGGCGAGTGTCGAGCTTCCCCTACACGGAGGCCTACCTCGGAGAGTCCATAGAGCTTCTCAGGAGCCTCATACGTATCGACACGACGAATCCGCCTGGGAATGAGGGAAAGGCGAGCGAGCATCTCAAGAACTTGTTTGACTCGGAGGGGATCGACTGCACGGTTGTCGGCCCTGCGCCTCGTGAGAGCTTCGTTGCCACCCTCAAAGGGACAGAGGGCAAGCCTCGTCTTCTGCTGTTAAGCCACCTTGACGTGGTCGGCGTCACCGACGTTTCCAAATGGAAGCATCCGCCGTTCGCAGGTGACGCCGACGAGGAATGGGTATACGGCCGCGGCTCTTCGGATGACAAGTTCGACGCGACGGTCGAGGCGATGACGGTGATCGCGGCGAAGCGTGGAGGCCGAAGGCTGAGAGGTACGCTCATCTACGCTGCGACGGCTGATGAGGAAGCGGGCGGTAAGGCGGGCGCCGGATGGCTGACGGAGAACAGGCCTAGCCTCGTGAAGGCCGACTACGTCCTGACTGAGGGTGGAGGCGACCCTGTTCAGGTCGGAGGCAAGGCTTTGTACGCTTTCGCTTACGGGGAGAAGGGCATCGCCTGGTTCAGGCTTAGGGCCTTGGGGAAATCTGGACACGGTTCTGTGCCAACGCTGGGCGATAACGCGGCTGTTAAGATGGCTAAGGCCTTCACCCGGCTGGCGGCCGCGAAGACACGTGTGAAAGTGACGGAGCAGGTCAGGGAGGCGCTCAGGGCGTACATAGCTGCGAGTCGAGGCGATATGGAAGCTGAGAAGGTCGCGGCGGGGCTTGACGCTCGAAGCATCGACGCCTTCCTCGACGAGTACGCGAGGGAAAACCGGGAGGTCGCGGAGCAGTTCAGGGCGTTAACGCGTATGACGATCTCGCCGAACGTTCTCAGAAGCGGCGTGAAGACAAACATCATACCGGACGTCGCGGAGGCGGAGGTAGATACGCGTATCCTCCCCGGGGAAGACTACGAATACGCCTTAAGAGTGATCGAGAGGTCTCTCCGCGGGACAGGCGTAGAGGCGGAGCGGCTCGACTACACGCCTCCCTCTGCCTCGCCTACGGCTACCCGGTTCTGCGAAACGCTCGAGCGCGTCCTGAAAGCGATGGCTCCTAACGCCGTGATGGTCTCGAGGCTAAGTACAGGCATGACGGACAGCCGCTTCCTCCGAGCCCTGGGCGCAGAAGCCTACGGGTTCATACCTATGCATCCTGAGACGTCGCTCAAGGAGATCGCGCCGGGTGTCCACGGCGACAACGAGAAGGTGAACGTCAAAAGCCTCAGGTTCGCAACCGAGTTCCTCCTACGCGCAGCAAAGGAGACCCTAAGCTAGCCAGCACCGAACCGACCGGTCGACCGAACGCGTCTCCGCAACGCACGCTCTACCCCGAGGATTTGAACGCGTACACGGCTCTTCTCTCATGTCTACCAGCTTTACGTAAGACGCCTACCTGGGTCAAGGTGTAGGTGGTCATCGACGCCAGGGCGTACGATATGTTCGCCACCTTAGCTAGGTCGTGGTTCGTGAAGAACCCGGGAAGCCCGGCCGGTAATAGCTTCAACAGGTCCGCGTTCGTCTCGACCACCCTTCGGTCGAGCACCTCCACGACCGATGTGTCCCTGTTGAACCCGTCTAGAAGCCTCGACCTCGGCCGGCCTCCTCTCCAAACCGTCTCTCTCACAGCGTAGGAGAGACGTTGCTCATGCAGCAGGAGCAGCTCTAGTTTCACGCCGGGCATGGCGAGAAGTTCTGGGAAGTGGACGAGTTCGCGGAAGGCGTCGAGAAATGAGGCTTTCCTCCTGCGGGTTCGAAGGTGGCTTCTGCCTGAGGCCTTGCTCTTGACGGGGCTGGTGATGACGGCTTGGATGGGCAACACGACCTGCACCGAGTAGTCGCGGCTTGAGAGCGTACGCACCTTACGCCCTAGGGCGCCTAGCTTGCCGACCTGAACCTCCACGACGGCATTGTCCTTCAGAACATCCACTTGGAAGCCTTCAACGGTCTGCTCCAGCCTGCCGCCTAGGGCCTCAGCATACCGCCGCTTCAGCTCGTCGTGAAGCCGAGACTCAGACTTGGACCTGACGCTCCTTGAACTTCTCATCTCGCGCAACCTGACTTGTCCTTGCCGCTAGCCCAATCTCGCCCTAAGCCCCTCAGCCCAGTCGCGGCTTAAAGGTACGGTTCAGGCTTTTTAGGCCCTGGCACTCTAGAGGGCACGAGCTTCGGGGGGATTGGCATGATCCGTGTGCTGGTTTCATTCGACCTACCGGACGAGCTGATGGACGAGATTCGACGCGCAACTCCAGATGCACGGGTTGCGAAGGCTGTCGAGGAAGACGAGTTGGTCAAGCTCGTTCGCGATGTGGAAGTTGTCCTCGCAGGTCGCTTCACGCCCCGGATGCTGAAGGCTGCAACGAGGCTTAAGTGGGTTCACTCCACAAGCGCCGGCATTGACCCATACCTGTTCCCTGAGTTCGTCGAGAGCCCGGTCCTATTGACGAACTCCAGCGGGCTGCATCCAACGCAGGTCTCTGAGCACGCTTTCGGGTTGATGATCGCTTTCACGCGGCGCCTCCACGAGTTCATCAGGCTTCAGGCGGAGCGGAAATGGAAGCAACCGCCAGTCGACGAGCTACACGAGTTGGCCGGAAGCACGCTTGGCGTCATAGGGCTAGGTGACATAGGAGCTGAAACCGCTAGGAGAGCGAAGAGCTTCGGCATGAAGACGATCGCGGTTGACAAGTGGCTCTTCCATGTGCCTCCGTACGTCGACGAGCTTGTCCCAGCGGAGCGGCTTGAAGAGCTTCTACAACGGTCGGACTTCGTCGTGGTAGCGGCTCCTTTGACGCCGGAGACCCGGGGAATGATCGCCGAGAAGGCGCTTAGAGCGATGAGACGGACCGCTTACCTGATCAACATCGCGAGGGGAGGGATTATCCAGGAGGATAGGTTGGTTCAAGCCCTGAAGGAAGGCTGGATAGCGGGCGCCGGCCTAGACGTCTTCGAGACGGAGCCTCTGCCAGCATCCTCTGAGCTCTGGGCTCTGCCGAACGTCATAGTAACGCCGCACATCGCAGGTGCGAAAGCGGGTCTTCGAAAACAGTGGATAACGCTCTTTAACGAGAACCTGAGACGGTTCAGGGAGAACCGGCCCTTGATAAACCTCGTCGACAAGAGGGCTGGCTTCTAGGGGGAGCAGCTTATGGACCAGGAACAGCTCTTGGAAAGGGCGAGAAGGTACCTCGTTGGGACCTGCCTAGGCATGTTCTATCTTCCGCCTGAAGTTACGATGGTGATGTCTCATGGGAAGGGCAGCAGGATATACGACTTTGCTGGAAGGGAGTACATAGACTACGTCTTAGGCTCCGGCCCTCTCATCTTGGGCCACGCCCACCCTTCGGTTGTCGAAGCTGTGCGGAGACAAGTGATCCTCGGGTCTACGTTCTATACGCTGAATGAGCCAGTCATCGACTTGGCCGAGAAGATAGTTGAGGCAGTTCCATGCGCGGATACCATAAGATTCACCTCCTCAGGTACAGAGGCCACCTTCTACGCGCTGAGGATCGCGAGAGCATCCACGGGGAGAGAGAAGATACTGAAGTTCGAAGGCGGCTGGCATGGAGGTCATGACTACGCTCAGCAGAGCGCTACGCCGGCCAAGCTAAGCAGGTATCCGGACGCGCAACCGGATTCGAAGGGCATCCCTTCAGCGGTCACAGGCACCGTTCTCGTCGCTCCATTCAACGACATCGAAACGGCCTCGCAGATCATCGAAGAGAATCGACACGAGCTTGCAGCCGTCATACTGGAACCGTTGCAGAGGGCAATCAAACCACTGCCGGGATTTCTCAGAGAGCTTAGGAGGATAACTGAAGACTACGGAATAGTCTTGGTCTACGACGAGATCGTTACAGGTTTTCGCTTAGCCTGGGGCGGAGCACAGGAGAGATACGGGGTCGTGCCCGACCTTGCAACCTACGGGAAGATCATCGGCGGCGGCGACTCCCTAGCAGCTATCTGCGGCAAGAGATGCCTCATGGATTGCTGCGACCCCCATCGGCGAGACGAGCCGGACTTCGTCTTCGTCAGCGGCACATTGAACGGTAATCCATTAGCGGCAAGCGCAGGATTAGCAACACTGATGGAGCTGGAGAAACCGGGCACATATCCTAAGCTGTACCATTTAGCGGAACGTTTCCGAGACGGCGTGAAGAAGATCGCAGATGATCTCTCAATCCCGGTTCAGGTTCCAGGCGACGGCCCTGTGCTCCAGATACTGTTCAGCGAACACGATGTAGTAGACTATCGCTCTGTCTTGATGGCCGATGCTAAGAGGGGCTATCAACTCGGGGTCGAACTCATCAAGAGGGGGGTCTTCGTCGTTCCAGGCGGCAAGATCTACATATCTGCTGTCCACACAGATGAGGACATAGACAAGACACTCGAGGTCATACAAGAGACTATGAGGTCTCTGCGCTAGCGCCTTAGCTTTCAGCTGATTGAAGCTTCTTGGAAACACACCCTTACCTGAAGCGCCCAGCGGTCTTGGACTGCTGAGCAGCCTCTCAACTCATCGACGCCTTGGGCGTTCCTTAGCGGCTTCAAAACCTTCGTAGACACGTCTAAGCTACTCGAAGAGGGTCTCTCTTTCCGCCTAACGCTGGGCGTATTCGCCGGGGCTATGCTGGGCCCCGTAAAGCTTATACGGGATGTATGACGTATGATGTATGGTGGTCATCGATGGGTGCGGCGAAGAAGGCGAGGACGACGCTCGTGCTAGAGCAAGCCGTCCTCCAGAAGCTGAAACAGGAGTCTCAAGGAAACATCTCGGAGCTGGCTAACCGAATTCTGAGAGATGTCCTCTTTGGCAAGGGCAAGTCAATGTTCGGTGAGCTGAGGGGGCTGGTATCGGTGAAGGACATAGTCGAGGAAGAAGCCCATGAAGACCTATATCGTTGACACATACGCTTGGATATCATATTTCGAGGGAAAGGAGGAGTTCAAGAGCGCCGTAGAGGAGAATGAGCTGTACACCCCTTCCGTCGTCGTAGCGGAGGTCAGTAAGGTATTGGCGAGGAAGAAGGTACCCCGGGACAGAGGCTCTAGCGCCCTGAGGTTCATAACAGAGCGCAGCTTCGTCCTAAGCTTGGATGAGACGAACGCCGCGGAAGCAGGAGAAGTGGCTGAAAGAGAAAAGCTACATCTCATCGACGGCATCATATACTCATACGTGAAGGAAGATAGACGGCTCCTCACAGGAGACAGACATTTCAGAGGCAAGCCCCTCGTAGACCTCGTAGAAACCCGCCGCGAGACCTTGACATAATATCCTCCGATGAACTCGGAAGAACCCGCCAGTGACAAGTGGACCGCGAGGATTCGACTAATCATCTGAGTGCATCCTTGCTGCTTAAGCCTCCAAGAACGATCTTGCTTTATAGATCCTCGAAAGCCTTAACTAGGGACAGCCTCCGGCTGTACTGTCATGGTTTCGTCAGTCGAAATAGAGATCTGGGCTGCTGGTCAGCCAGAAGTGACGCGTTGGCTTGAGAGGTTTAGCGTAACGACCAGGCAGCAGTACCTCCGGGCCTTCTACCTTTTCTTCAAACACCTCAAGTCCAAGCAGGGGTATGAGAACGTGACCGTTCCAGCGCTGATCGAGTATGCTAGAAAGGACCCCTTCGAGGTTTTCGACGCTGTTCAAGACTTCGTCCTAACTGCTAAGGGAGCGAAAAGTTACAAGGCGAAAACTTACGGTGCTGTGAATAGCTTCTTTCTGCATAACAGGGCTTGTATATGTGAGAGTTGCATGCGGATGAGATCGGCAATTCGAGATGAGCCAGCCTTACCCTCCCTCTCAAACCTAGAGATGAAGTCTGTGAGCTGATCCCTGAGAGCCTTGCATTCAGCTACTCGAGGTATCTCCTTCGGTCCGTTCCTTCAACTCAAAGATGTACAAGCAGCCCCTCTTCGCCCAGCTAATACTCCTTCCACCCTTCTAATGCTCTCTCAGCATAGCCTCGGATATAAGCGCGTGTGCGCGCTATCTCTCCGCGCCTAGTAAGGTCTCTAAGTTTCTCCTTGCCTTGAGGGCTCTCAGCCATCTCAAGGCATTTCTCTAGTACTCCTTCATCTATCTTGCCTTCTTTAGTAACGGCGGCCAAGTTTTCTTCTAGTTCTTCTAGGGTGTTGGTCCCCGGCACTACGGTGCTGACCTCCGGGGATTTGAGTATCCATCTAAGGCCTATTTGATTGGGCGTATAAGCGCCAGTATCAAGGTCAGGAGGACAGAAATGGCTGAAGGAGATGCCGTAGTAGGGCCAACAGAAAGGCTTCATGGCCACTATGCCAATGTTTAATGCTTTACAAAGTGGAAAGAGGATGTCTCTGGCCTCTTGAAGATGATAGTTGTACGGGATCATCACTGAATCGAAACAATCATACTTCCTTATCAATTCAGCGACGAACCTTGGTTGATGGTCGGCAACACCTATTGAACCGATTTTCTCTTGGTCTTTAATTTCTTTCAGAACATCCATAACGAACTCAAATCTGTCACGTGAATAGCCACCTGCTAGCTCGTGAGCATTGAAAACGTCAATATGGTCCGCGTGTAAAATCCTGAGCCTTTCTTCTACTCCTTCTATGATGACCTCTCGCCATCTAGCTTTCGGGATGTCTTTCAATGTCCTAACGGGTCCCATGGTCTCAGCAGCTATGTGGACATCATCTCTTCGCCCAAGGGTTTCTAGGGCCAAACCTAGAGACTGACATTCCTCGACGACGCCGGTGTCGAAGTAATTCACTCCGGCATCTATCGCTTTCTCTATCAGTCTGTTTCTCGGACCCTGAGTCTCCGAGAGTTCCTTAGGACCAACCAGTTCCTCAGGTTTTCTCTTTCCGGGAAAATGATAGGGGTTGAGGAAGCGTGCATACTCATGGCCGCCAAGCCCCAATTCAGAGACTCTCAACCCTGTTCTTCCTAAAACCCGATATTTCATCTACTAGAAAGCCTCCGTCTTCGTAATGGACGCAGAGGAACATTTAATAAAGGTTACCCGATGCGGGGCGGGCTGGACTGGTAAGCGGGGGTCAAAGGCCGTTGACGCCTACGGTTGCTTCCTCCGAGCACACGGGGGAACTTGGCAGCCTCGGGCTCGCTAACTCGTGTTCGACGCATACGTTATGATGGCGTCCCTCACGTCTTCTCTCAGTCTGTGAATGCGTTCTACGATAGACTTCACTTGGCTCGTCAGCTCTTCGAGGGACCTTCGGTTTTCCAGCCCCGGCGTTGTTCCTTTCATAACCGTGGGCTTCAAACCGTTGAAGATCGAGAGGCTGGGGCTATGATTCCTCCTTGTGTTCACTAAGCCCCGCCATCCTCTTCAGATTCCTTAGAATAGGTATTTCATCCAGTTGTCTTTCTGAGAGCTTGTCCCGGATGATGCCTCTCGGTCTGTGACGTGGCCCTCTCGTTGCCATCAGTCTCTTAGGTGTGGCGATGACGTCGACCGTGAAATCGTGGTCTTCCATCGGCGCGTCTTCAACAATCTGTAGGTCATGAACGGTCGTCATTATTGGTGTCTCCTCGTCGACCAGCTTTAGCTCTCGGAGGATAGCGTACTCTAGCTCACTATAGCCTCCGCCTTTACCTATCCTCACCCCTTTTTCTGTTACGGCGACAGAGCCGCAGACGAGTAGGTCGACGAACGGAAGATCCTCTATAGGTGTCTCAGCAGCATGCTGGAATGATCCTTTGATAGTCGCCGCCGTTCTGTGAAGCCTCTTCGGGATTCTCGCTGGGTCTAAGACTAGAAATCCGGCTCTAAGCCTCGGGGAGGGCATGATCAGAATCTTGCCTGCTTCTAGTACACCTATACGCACCTCTAGTTGAGGCGAGTCAGGATTGACCTTGACCACCTCAGCCCGACCGAATTCATCCGTACCTATGATCCTTCTCGCAGCCTCCTCAGCCCCAGTAAAGTTGGGAATCTTTCCTCTGACAGGTCTCGGGAACCTAGCTACATCTCTTTCTTCAAGGAGACTCCAGACTTTCTCCCTCAACTCCCTCTTACTCTCAGGTATGGAGGTCGGCACAGTTCCATCCTTCTGGGGCTCGCCCCTGACCATCATGGTCTAGATCCAATAAGCGACTTTCCGCTCTGGCAGGGTGGGAAGGTTGCTCTGACCGCGATATAGCTTCTGCCTCGAACCTCTGACCACCTCGGGTTCCAGCTTCTCCTCAAGTCGCCCCCTTGAGTATCTTGGCCAGGACTTCCACGAGTCTCTCCTTGCGCTCGTACTGCAGGTCCTCGAACAGCTCTACTAGCTTGTTGATGAACCTCCTGTAGGGACCACAATGCTGTTCCAGGAGCCACTCGGCAAGGCCGAAGCACAGGGTCAAGCGGACGCCGTGGCAGTTGGCGCCACACTGCACTTATTTATAAGCAAGTGCAATCCTATGCCAACTGTGATTTCCACCGAGATCCGGGCGCTCACCGCCCTGTCGGCTGAGCGGAGAACCATCAAGGAGCTGGCGGAAGCCATCGGCGCCACGTACAGGAGGACCGCCCAGATCGTGAAGGCGCTCGTGGAGAAAGGCTTCGTCACTAGGACCGGGACGCAGGTCGGTCTCGCGGACACCGTCCACGCCGTGCTCTTCAGAAAGCTCTCGAGAAGATATGATATGGAGAAGCTGCTCGGCCATTCCAGGGAGAACGTAGCCCTGGCCCTCTTGGACGCCGATGATGCCAAGAGGATTCGGGAGAAGACCGGCTTGACCTACTGGACCATCAAGAGGGCCCTGAATAAGATGATGGAAACGGGGGCGGTGAGGGAACGTCAGGGGAGATACTATCTGGCGGATGACGAGGACCTCCGCCTCTTCCTCCGGTCTTGGAGGGAAGAGAAGGAAAGGCGACTGGTGGAGCCCTACGCAGAGGTCGTTTACGCCTCGCCGGAGATGGTTTTGAAGAGGGTTCCACACGGCAGGCACGCGAAGGGCTCCCTCACAGCCTTCTCACTCTTCGCCCCATACGGAGTCGAACTCCGGCCCATCTACGACTACTACGTTCAGCCTGAACGTGAGCCCACGCTGGAGGAGGTGCTCGTCCATGCCATAGCCTTCTCCACGGGCCCCGTCGAGTTAACGGACTGCTCTCTCCTGCTGGCCAAGACCCGCGGCCAGCTCGACCTAGGGAAGGCGAGAGACCTCGCCCGGAAGCTAGGTGTTGAAGCCCAGCTCTTCGACTTGGAGAACTACGTGAGGAACCTGACAGTCTCTTCGCCGGAGAGGTTCCTGCCGTGGAGCGAGTTCGCTGAGAAAGCCCGCATGTATGGGGTCGATGCGAGGAGCCTTCTCCCGCCTGAAGCCTTCCCCGACCTCTTCAAGCTCCTCGATGAGCAACTTGAACAGCCCGTGGGCCTCTACGTCTTCGGCGGGGAAGCTATGCGGATGAGGGGCTTAAAGATGGCGACGAAAGACGTTGACATCGCCCTGGAGGACGAGGCTTCCTTCAAGCTCGTGGAGCAGGCTTTGAGGAAGATGGGCTATCGACCCCTGGGCGGAAAGGAGGTCACTGCCGCTGACAGGAGGCTTGAGCCCTCTGGCCTATTCGTCAAGGGAGGCTACCCGAGGATGGACCTCTTCGTTCGGCGAATATGCAACGCGTTCCTTCTCTCAGACTCGATGAGGGCTAGGGCTGAGCCCCAGACGATCGGCAGGTTGAGACTGCATATCATGAGCAACGAGGACCTCCTGCTCCTCAAGTCCATCACCGACAGGGAAGGCGACATCTACGACATGATCACCCTGGCGAAGACACCCGGCTTCAACTGGAAGACTGTCATCGAGGAACTATACCGCCAAGAGGAGATGACGGGAAGGCACTTCTGCAGGCGGCTTCTCGACAGCGTCGAGGTCATAGAAAAGAGGTCGGGCGTCAGGGCTCCCTTCTACCATCAGCTCGCAAACCACTGCATCGACCAGGCCATCCTAGAAGCCGCGGAACGCTGGGGCGCAAGGTCACTCAGAGAGATCAGGCGGCTGGTGAGCTTCCCTGATTACCGGCTGAGACGCCGCATCGCCAAGTTGGTGAAGGAGGGAAAGCTAGCAGTCTCAGAAGACGGCTTGTTCGTGCGAACCCGGCTTGACTGAGGCAGTTGCGGGCTTCAATCGAGGAAGGTGACCCTGTCAGCGTATCTTGTCGGAATC
>CAYRUY010000066.1:0-10098 GCA_964427455.1 uncultured Candidatus Bathyarchaeia archaeon
AAGCCCTCAGGGAGGCTCAGGAGTTGCTCATCATCCCCGGCGAAGAGGTGGAGACCTGGCGCGGCGAGGTCCTAGCCCTAGGGATCAGTGAGGCCCTCCCTAAGGGTTTGGATGCCCCAGAGGCTGTGGATGAGATCCATAGCCAAGGTGGGATAGCCGTTGCCCCACACCCGACCATTCCGCTCCTTAACACGCTTTCCATATCGCTGCTCCGGACCCTGCCCCTGGACGCCGTCGAGGTCTTCTCCTCGATAACGCCCTTCGCATGGCGTTACGCTAAGAAGAACGTACGCCTCGCCAAGAGCCTGGGTCTCCCTATGGTGGCGGGAAGCGACTCTCACCATCATGGGACGGTGGGCGACGCCTACACGCTGATAGACGCTGATGCCGGAGGCGTGGATGCAGTCCTAAAGGCCATCAAGGCTGGTAGAACCGAGGTTGGATGCACCTCCTCGCGGCGCATCTACAAGCTTCGGATGCTCCTAGAGTTCCTAGAGCCCTGGGGTGCACCTAGGAGAGTTAGGGATGCACTTCTTGGACTCTACGGTCGCCCAAGCGGTCTGCGTTAGCTCGGGCGGCGCCCTCACAAGAGCGTAAGCCATCTACGGATTGGCAAACCATTTATGCGTGACGCGACCACGATCGGACGTACAAGCCGCTAGGGCGGGAGGGATACTGATGAAGACATGTCTTTCTCCTTTGTTGTCAGATACGCGACGATCGCTGACACCGCTGCGGTTGAGGCACTGCTCTTAGAGTGGTTGAGCTTCGCAGTCCCTCGCCAGCAATCCCTAGAGCGGGCTGTGCGCAGAAGAGAGCTTCTGGTCGCGGAAGTCGAAGGAAAGGTTGTCGGCCTCATATCCTCTGTCATCCATGAAGACATCGTAGACGGGGGGCCCAACTCTTTCATCACAGCCTTCTACATAACGCCTAACTGGCGCAACAGAGGGCTAGGTTCGGCTCTCCTCAAAAAGGCGGTAGATGAAGCATTGGACAAAGGATGTTTAGGCGTGGAGACCTCGACTACCAGCCCAGATGCTGGGCGGCTCTACGAACGGCACTGCTTCAGCCAGTTCAGAGGCGAGGTATTCTTGGAGCTAGACGCGAGAAGATACAGGAACGAGCAGGCGAGCAGATAGCGGATCCTGGAAAGGCGTATGCGTACGAAGCACGGGGCCGCCAGCACCACTCGCTTTCCTCATGACTGGGTTCGTTCAGCTCCACCGCAGGGAAAGTCTTATAGCCTTGCTTGCGGTATGTCATTACGACGCGTAATGTCTGAGACGGTTACGTTCCGTATTCCAACCGAGTTAAAGGAGAGAGCGCGGAGGCACCCTGAGGTTAACTGGAGCGAGGTTGTGAGGGAAGCGATAGCCAGGGAGGTTGAGGTCAGGGAGCGTTTGGAGACGTTGAAGCTCCTCAACGAGCTCCGAAACCGGGTGAAGAAGGTTGAGAAGGGGCAGTTGGACAGTTGGCTAAGGGAGGACAGGGGACGTTGAGGCTGACGGTCGACGCAAGCGTCGTCAACCGCTGGCTCATCCCAGGGGAAGAATACGAGAGCCAAGCCCTGAAGCTACGCGATGACTATGCGGCGGGAAACGTTGACCTTAACGCCCCTCACCTGTTAGTATTTGAGGTCGCGAACACCCTCTGGAAGACTGTGAGAAAGCAACTAGCCGAGGTGCAAGACGCCGTGAGGCTATACGAGACCTTCTACAAGCTCTCCCCTGAGGTCATAGACCTAGGGCTAGAAGACTTTGAGACTGTCATAAAACTCGCTGTTGAACACCGCCTAACAGCCTACGATGCATCTTACATTGCGACGGCTTCCAAGACTCGTTCGACGCTCGTCTCAGCCGACGGAGCGCTCTGCGACGCTGCGAGCAGATCCGTTAGAACCCTCCACCTGAGAGACTACATATAGCCCTCGAGGGGCGCGCCCCCACGTGGGCCCTCATCGATCCTCCCTCTTCTTCCGAGGCCTTGTTTCGCGGCTCCGGATTGGCCACTTGGAGAGAACGGCTGTCCGGGACTTCTCTCTGAGCTTAGCATGCAGTCTCTCGTCAGCCGTCACGAACGTAGCTCCGTCTGTCCGGCTTATCGGGATACAGGAGGCGTCGTAGAAGTGAAGGCACACACGCATCGAGGAAGCCCTCCAGCTACTGTTTTCGAAGCAAGATGCGGAGGGAAGGTGGCGGTCGAAGCGAGCTTCGCCAGCCGTATATCCGCAAGCTTCGGTCCGAGGGGAAAGCCGAGTAAGTAGACGATGCTCTAGGCCCTCACGACGGCGGCGGGCCTCGACCAGTCGCAGAGTGTCTTCCGCTACTCGACCTTTATCGGTTCGCCTTTCGGCTTCCGTTCCTTAACCTTGCCTAGGGTGACTTCGAGGACGCCGTTCTTATACGTGCTCTTCGCAGTCATAGGCTCAACCTTTGCCGGCAGATCGACCTGTTTGAAGTATCGTCTCTGAGGCGTCTCAACGCTGATCGTTAACGCATCTTCAGTCCCGTGGAGTTGAATGTCGTTCTTCTCAACCCCCGGGAGTTCCACAACGACCTTCACCTCGTCGTCTGTCGAGATGACGTCCACTAGGGGTTCGCGTTCCTCCTTCACGTCAAGGCTAGGCCGGGTGAAACCCCTAGGCGTCGCCCTGAGTGAAGGCCGGACATTCCCGAACTCTCTAATCACGGGTTTTCCGTCGGGGCCCACGGTCATCGAGTAGCCGTAGACGAAGGGGCCCCACTCCTTCGCAGTTGAGCCGTCGGGAAGCCTTCGCTCACGGATCAGGTCCTTAGGAACGCGGCCGGCGAACTCCTCGAACTCCCGACGCATATACTCCTCCATATCACGCATCAAAGTATCTACGTCGCCCCACAACCAATCCCGGGGCAACAGCCCGCGACCTCTCCTCCTGAACCAACTAGGGAAATCTTCCCAAGACATGTATAGACCACCTGCAACTTGACGACTTTGAGCGGCTCTATATATCCCTTTCCTTCAGCGGTGGGTTTACGCAGCCCCGGGCTCCTCTTCGGTCTAGCTCAAGCCTCTCTTGCGCCGACGCCACAAGACCAAGGGCACGACGATGGCCACTAAGGCGACGGCTATCCCTGACGCTAGGAAGGTGAGCAGAGACATTCCGCCGGTCGGAGAGAGGCTTGCAGGGGGCGACGGCAGGTTGTACGAGACCTCTAGGTCCTGTTCGCAGACCAGGTATGTGCCCCAGTCGTCGAAAAAGGACGACGGCGGCCGACCGGTTCCAAGAACCTCAACCATTAACGGTCCATTCGCCTCAATCTTATGGTAGCCTGGGGTCAAGAGCGTGTACGAATCCTTCGCGAAGGCCGCCATCTGGCCGTCTAAAGTGGCTGAGACATCCCTTGAGGCGAAGATTATCGCTGTCGTAGGAGCGTAGAAGTGGAACTGTTCATTCGCCCTGACACCAGCCTGGGCTATGTCGTCGCCGATGAAATCCGGCGCGTCTCCGCCTTGGGTGTCGCCCGCTAGGACCGATATGGCCCCTGTGCTTACGATCAGCAGGTTCTTGTCACCTGTCCGTTTGAAAACATACTCGCCAGCCTTTACGTCCTGCTGTAAGGGAGGCCATAGGGTTGCCGCCCAGGCGGGAACCGCTGGATCCACGGCTTTCACAGCCGCATCCTCGTAGGCGGAGACCATCAGGATGCCTCCCTCCCAAGCTACTGGCGAAGCGTAGAAGGCTTTGCCCACGTAGCCTCCCTTAGGCGAGGGAACGAACGTAAACGCGTTCCCCGTCCATGTGGACAGAGTGATCATCCCTGTCGATTCGACCCGGTAGAGTTCCCGCATGGCGAGCACGGTGTAGGGCAGGGCCTCGAACGTGTAAGAGGAAAGGGTTGTCCTGTAGACCACGCCCCCGGTCCGGTTGTAGATCGTTACCTGAGCGTCCTCGTAGGCGAAGATCGCATGCCTATAGTTGGATGGGAACGCCATGAGAATGAACTCTTTCCCGATGAAGCCGCCAGTGGTCGCCGGGTAGAAGGTGTTCCCGCCGAAGGTGTAGACGCCACCCCCTGAAAGCGCCACAGCCGCACGCTTGTCCGTCACGACCTTCACGTAACCATCGTCAGGCACTAGGACGGTGTAGAGCTCCATCCGGTTCACGATGCTTGAGTTGATCAACTGAAGCGTCGTGAGGTTGTAGACAGCCACATGAGTCAAGTCTTCGAAGCCTACGATGTCAAGGTACGAGTTGTTCCCGATCCCGACAGGATGAGACCCAGCGGGCACATAAGCGTAGTGAACAAACTGCTCAGCTGCCACTGAAACCCGTGGTGTAGGGGCGAGACCAAGAGAAAGCCAAAGGAGAAGCAGAGCGCAGAGAAGCCTAGAGCATGTTCTAAGCTTCATGCAGGTCCAATCTAGGTTTGTCGCGTATGGGAATTAAGTCTTTCCGCCGCGACGAGCTCTGCATCTGCGGTCAGGGCTCCTGACGACTTTCTGCGCACCCAGCCACCGCCCAACCTAAGTCTCGTAAAGCTACGTAAGTCGCAAGCTAACGTAGAGATGCAAAGAGGGAAAAGGATCTTCACGTCTGACTTAACGCGTCAAGGAGGTACATCGTGTCATCCCTACCCCTCGATTCGGAGGACCTGAGGCTGATCGAAGCTGCCAGAGAGGCACTGCGGAGAAACTACCATCCAGTCCGGCACACCGTAGGGGCCGCCGTGCGCTGTGCGTCAGGCCGAATCTACACCGGGATCAATGTCGAAGCTTGTGGCTATGGCCCATGCGCTGAAACGATTGCCATCGGCGCCGCGTTCACCAACGGTGAGCGCGGCATTCTCAGTATTGTCGCCGTCTGCAGGCGGGATGATGAGTACCCCGTCCTCTCCCCGTGCGGCAACTGCCGCCAACTCTTGGTAGACTATGCGCCCGACGCCATGGTGATCTTGGAAGCCGACAACGAGGTGTTCAAGACAGAGGCGCGCAACCTTCTGCCGTACGCGTACGTCAGCGGACTTGACGAGCCCTAGCCCATCAGGTTGACAGGTGGTCGCGCCCGCGGTCAGCTCCTTAGTTGTCGACGCCTACACGGCCCAGGCCAATGTGCTTGGAACCCTTCAACGCTATGTTCGCAGCCTCCCTTCGACCTGCAGCCCTAATCGCTGAGACCCAGGAAGACTTATATCACTTCAGAGCAATCGGCGAACCGAGAGCAAGGGGACGGTGGGGAGGTATGGTTGACCACACTGTCATTCATTTTGACATTCCCGCGGACAACGTGGAGAAACTAAGGAAGTTCTACACGCATCTATTCGGGTGGAAGATCACGAAGTTACCGGGGCCTATGGAGTACTGGAGTATAGAAACAGTTCCCGTGGATAAGAATGGTATGCCGATCCGGCCGGGTGTTAACGGTGGCATGATGAAACGGGCGAGCCCCGAGCAGAAGCCGATCAACTACATCGCAGTGGAATCTGTGGATGAATGCAGCAGGAAGATCGAGGATCTAGGCGGTAAGGTTATCATCGGCAAACAAGAGGTCCCGGGGGTAGGATGGTGGGCACTTGCCGTCGACCCGGAGGGAAACGCCTTCGCCATCTTGGAGAGCATGTAGGCTCAGGATTGATGCTCAACCTAGCGAAAAGCATGGTCATGAGGGCGCAGGCAGGCATACTCGTCATCGTAGCTATGAGCTCAACAGGTAGCTCTGAGATAGACGACATAAGGAGACATGCATCGGTCCGGTCTTAATCCTTTAGCCTGCTCGTTTCTGCTCTTCCCTAGGACAAGACCTCAGAGATGCAACAAAAGGGCCAAGTCATCCCTTTTTAACGACGAGCTTTCCCTCCCTTTCTTAGCTGCCAGACAGCGATCAGGGCGACGGCGACCACTGCGGCAAAAGCATAGATCCACGTTGCCTCGGCGCCCAAGACGGGTTTCAGCTGTATGCCCTCGGAAGTTATGCTCATGGCTTGAAGCGACGGTACACATGAGGCGAAGTCTGATAGGCCGTTGTCAGGCGCCTCGACCTTTGCAGTACGGAAGGCTGACCAATGAACAACCTCAATGACCGCGTTACGGTCCGCTGCGATCCGATGCATCCCAGGCTGTAGGGGGATTACCTCGTCGGATGAGACCCTGATCCTCACATCGTCCAGCGTGACGGTGGTCCCTTCCGCGGCGAATATGTACGCTTCACCTATCGACAGCGCATCCTTCCCTGTTGGCACATAGATCTCTGTCGTCTCGCCTGGTTTGACACCCGCGTACGTTAGGCCTCCGGACGCACTTCGGAACATCAACGTGATCGGCTTGTCGCTATCTACCAAGATGTGGGATGCCGCAATCTTCATCGAGTTGTTCACCCTTGCCACAACCTCTGTTGTGTTGAGCTCCTTCGCGAATTCAATGTCGATGATCCGTGCCTTCGCATCTTCGACCCCCGTCATGACGAAAGCAGGTGAAGTCGGACTGTTCCTAACCGTTACGCCCCAGAGCTCTTCTACCATCGCAGTGCCGTAGAAGAGCTTCCCAGCGAAGCCCCCTCGGACGGCAGGGTAGAAGAGAGAGCCTCCGCCCCATGATTGCAGCATCACGTTGCCCGTTGAGCTCAGCCGGTACAACGCGAGCGGAGTGAAGGACAACTGCCTATACTGATTCGCTTTCAACGAGAAATCTGCGACTGTACTCCCATCAGCGTCTACCACCGTGATCTGGCTGTCTTCGAGGGCGAAGACCCGAAGCGGAAACCCGCTTACGTACGGCATCCTCGCGGCCTGAACAGCCATAAAGATGAACTCCTTACCCACGTACCCGCCTTCAACGCCCGTGAAGAACGTGCTTACCCAGTTGTCCCCTACCTCCATACTCTTCCCAGCCATGAGGATGAGCGTCACAGGCTTGTCGGATACAGCCTTGAAGGAGGTGCCATTCGGCAACTGTACCGTAGCCTTCTCCAGCCTGTTGACAGTGAAGCTCTCAACGAGGCTCCTGTTCGGCAAAACGTAGACCGAGACCTTAGTCTGGTCATAGTTGCCTATGAAGACGAGAAGAGCGCGGTCCAAGATGGAGTTGGGATTGATCCTGTACTGGAACCACTCGGAGCTCGGCAAAGACTCAAGGCCCCATATCCTCGCAGGAACGTAACCATAATACTCGTAGCTCGCCTCCAGATCAGGCTCAGCAGAGACTCGAAGGATGCGGCCAAAGAGAGATGCTGTGGCAGCCGAGACGAGCAAGAGCAGAAGCAGAAGGGACCAAGATTTCAACTCGTCCATTCTCCTGAATCTTGAGGGTAAGCTGCTGCGTGAAGGGATTTAAGCGCACTGTAGGTAAACAGACCGCTTCCCTTACCTTGGGGAGGAGGAACAGAAGACCGTTGCGGGAATCCATCGTTTGTGTTTGTCAGGCTCGCTCGTGGATACTTGGTGCATAGAAGAGCGCAGGGAAGATCATATATGGGAAATGGCGGATGCAAATCATCCTAGAGGTTAAGTCACGCTACGTTTATATGGAGTCGGGCTGGTTACTGGGCGGGGTACGGTGGGTGAAGGGTAAGAATTACAGGCTGGCTTCAGGCCACGTGTATACGAGGAAGGAGTATATTCACGGTGTTCCGCTTCCTAAGATCACCAAGTTCACCATGGGGAGCCCTACGGGGAACTACGCGTACAGAGCCTCGCTTATCGCGTTGACCAACGGCCAGATCAGGCATAGCGCCCTTGAGGCCACCCGCGTCGCAGCTAACAAGGTGCTTCAGGACAACCTAGGCGAGACAGGCTACTCTCTAAAGGTCAACGTTTACCCACACCAGGTGCTTCGGGAGCATAAGCTCGCGACGCAAGCCGGAGCCGATAGGCTAAGCCGCGGGATGCAAGCAGCGTTCGGCTCGCCTACCGGAACAGCGGCGAGGGTCACGAACGGCCAGGAGATCATGACGGTCATGGTGCCCCAGACGGCTCTAGGCCTCGTCAAAGACGCGATGAAGAGAGGCGCAAGCAAGATTCCCATACCTTGCAGGGTCGAGGTTCAACCTATCGCCCAGGCTGCGACGCCGGCTTCATCGAGCCCAGGATCGTCAGATGTCGAAGCTGAATAGCCTAGTTCAAGGCTTCAATGCGCCTAGGAGAGCCCGAGGGCCGCACGGGCTCTTCGACCTAGAAGAAGGCAGGGTCCTAGCTGAGGTCAGACGGCTAGGCGTCAAGCGGCTCCTCATCCAGGCACCTGAGGGGTTGAAGGCCCATGCGATATCCCTTGCTCGACTGGTTGAGAAGGAGACCGGATGTCAAGCGTACGTCTCGGGAAGCCCTTGCTTCGGAGCCTGTAACCTCGCTGTGAGAGAGGCTGAAGCCCTAGGGGCTGAGTTGCTCATCCATCTTGGGCATACGGAGCTGGTGTCCAGCGGAGCCCTTAAGGTTCTATACATGGAGGCAAGGTCGAACGTGGACATCGTCCCTGTAACGGAGAAGAGCCTCCCGCTGCTGGAGCCCTACAGGCGGATAGGGCTCATCACCACGGTTCAGCACGCGCGCAGGTTAGCGAAGGCGAAGTGCTTCCTTGAAAGCCGGGGGAAAGAGGTCTATGTAGGGCGAGGCTCCAAGGGGGTGAGGTACCCAGGCCAAGTCATCGGCTGCGACTACGCCAGCGCTGAGAAGGTTCAGAGACAGGCTGAAGCCTTCCTATTCATCGGCGGAGGGCTCTTCCACCCCTTAGGCGCAGCTTTGAAAACCGGCATGCCGGTCATAGCTGCAGACCCGTTCACAGGCGAGGTCAAAGACCTCAGCGAAACCGTCAGGAGGGTTCAAAGGCAGAGGTACGCCGCGATCGAGGCGGCTAGAGAGGCAAAAAGCTTCGGAGTCCTCTCAAGCATCCAACCCGGACAGGCGAGCCAAAGCCTCGCCGAGGCCCTGGCTGAGAAGCTAAGGAGACATGGCAGGGAAGCCTATCTCATCTCCGTGAGCATCATTGAGCCCAGTGAGCTTGAAGCCTTCACAAACATCGATGCCTACGTCAACACCGCCTGCCCGCGAATAAGCCTTGAAGATTCCCCTCGGTTCTCGAAGCCCATCCTGAACGCTGACGAGGCCCTCATACTACTCGGAGAGGCCTCATGGAGCGAGTACATCAAGGAGAAGCCTGAGGGAAAGATGTCTGGGGACTTAGAGCCGAGAGAGCTATAGGTGATGCCCGTCTCGGCATCTTCGAGAACGTGCCGTCAGCGCGTTGTACTGGCAGCTTGATGACCCCGGTCGGGCAGTGAGAGGCTTAAGAAGAGCGCCCTGTGACGATTCAGCCAAGCCGTTCACTCGGCGTAAGAGTGGCTGGAGCTGTTGGACGAGCACCGGAACCTGATGCGGCGGAAGAGGCTTGAGAGGCTGCTCGGCTCTCTTGAAGCTCATCCGGCGCCTAAAAGCCACTTGGAGCAATACACAATACCTGAAGGCTTAGCGGCCAAGATCCTGACTCTTGCAGCGTACACCTTCAACGACATCGAAGGGAGAGTCGTCTATGACTTAGGGTGTGGAACAGGCCGTTTAGCCATAGGAGCTGCCCTTCTCGGAGCCCGCCAAGTCGTTGGCGTAGACGTAGACCCAACAGCGATCAGGGCTGCAAAGAGGAACGTCTCGAAGTTGAACCTAGGCGAAACTGTCAACTTACTCGTTGGGGACATCGAAGCCTTGAACGGCGTCTGTGACGTTGTGCTTCAGAACCCGCCCTTCGGAACAAGGCGACATGGCACTGATGTCGCGTTTCTGAGCAAGGCTCTGGAGGTAGGCCGCGTCGTCTACTCGCTTCACAAGAGCGTAACAGATGCTTACGTTAGAAGATTCGCAGAGGAGCGGAGAGCCTCAGTGACCGCCATCTTCACGACCGAGATCGAGATCCCGAGGCTCTACGAGTTCCACAGGCGGAGAAAGTACTCCGCAGCAGTCAACCTCTATCGACTTGAGAAACCCCTGCGCGGCCGCGTTCAGCCGAGCAACTGAGCTGCCACTCGTGGAAGGATTCTGGGGTTCAGTCAAGCGATCAGAAACTTTTTATATGAGGTCATATTAACCTCGAAAGTGTGGCGGATATGTCACAGAGGGAAGAGGATCTTAAGGTTTGGTACAA
>CAYRUY010000067.1:0-10063 GCA_964427455.1 uncultured Candidatus Bathyarchaeia archaeon
GCGCTCTCTGTCCAGTTGTGGCTTCCCACGATCAGGTATCGTCCGTCGACTATGACGATCTTCGTATGGGTCGTGACGCCTGAGCTTTTATCTAACCTGACCGGCACGTTGTTCTCTAGAAGGTACGTGATGGTCTGCCGATAGCTGGCGTTCGTCTCGTCGTCGACGAGAACCCTTACGTCCAGCCCCCTGCTCTTCACCTCGACAAGGCTCTGCAGTAGGGCGTTAACGGGGTCATCTGGGTCCCCGGGGTCGTATTTCACCACGTAGATCGCTGCGTAGATGCTTCGATTCGCCGTTTCGAAAAGGCTTAGGGCCTCTGGGAGGTAGGTTCGGTCAGGCAGCAAGGCTACCGTGAGGTTGGCCGCTGCGAGGAGTCTCTGATGCTCGGCGAGCAGGTCCGTGTAGTTGCTCCGGAGAGAAGCCAAGTCTCCTTCAAGCCGGTTCATTCTGCTTGTCCTATCCTGAAGCTCCAATTCCAGGGAGTCGATCTGGGCTCTCAGCTTAGAAGCCTCGTTGAACGCGAGCATGTAGCCCGCGAGAAGCCCTACAGCCAAACATATCGCGGCGAGGCCTGCGACTCTAGCCCTCACATGAGCACCCGGGACTCGTAAGAGGTGTGTTCGGACTTAACGGTTCCCGAAGAGCATAGGGAATGCCTACTCCGTTTTCCCTCTGAAGAAGAGAGCCTTTCCCATCTGTCCGTCGCGGCACGGCTCTGAGCTTGAATCAGGGCCTGCCGCGCGCTCTTTTGAGGCGGATAAACCCACGGTAAAGCATGGGGAAAGGGCTTATTAACGCACCTTCTGAGGCAGGGCTCCTGTCGATGGACAGGCAGTTGACCGACCAGGATCACAGCCCCATAATGTATTACTCGTTCGCGTCTCTGGCTGCCCGGTTGGGCTCAAGCTATCGTAGGGCCAGCAGAGGGAAGCCTCAGCCTTCGCGCTCCTCAACGCTGAGCAATGGGACCTCGAGTCCGACGACCAACGCGACCGTCCTAACCCAGTCGGGTTCAGTCCTGCTCATCGACCAGACCGCCCCGTTCCGTAGGTCACCCACCGTCGTCACGTAGAGGAACGCCTCCTTCTCCGTGCAGCCCGTCAGCCGCGCAAGCACTTTCGCCGCATCCCGCGCCGCCAGATCGCGTGCCTCCGCATAGTCGCGCCGACAAGCGATCGCGACGAAGGAGTTAGGCTTCTTCACAAGTGGGCGGTCTGAGAGAAACGTCTCATCCTTGGTGATGCGAAGCGTCACGTCGGCGGCGCACTCAGCGCCAAGGCTGAGGATCTCACCGTCGCCTTGCACGGCGTGGGCATCGCCCAGAACCAACAGTCCGCCTGGGAGTTCAGCCTTCAGGTAGAGCGTGTTGCCCGGCGCGATGTCCTTGAAGTCCATGTTGCCGCCGTTATCCCACGGGTTTCCGCTTACAGGGCCCGAGGGCGTGATGTAGATGTCGCCTATCATCATCCGCAGCGGCGCCCAGAGGCCGCCGGGGAAGTGAACCTTGCCACCTCTGATCTCAAGGAATGAGCCGAGGTTGGAATCGTCCCAAGGTCCGCCGCTCGCGTGGCCGACCGGCTCAATAGCCTCGATATGGATCGCCAACACGTTTCCAGGCTCGATGCCCTTGACGAAGATGGGGCCCGTCTCCTCGCGCCCACGAAGCTGGGCCGGGTTCACATCCTCAGGCGTGCGGATGATCGGCGTCGGCTCGTTGATCGTCTCGACGACGAAGGTCTCGTCGAGCTGCACCTCCGCGACTGGCTCGCGGACTCGGTAACGCTTCTCCCCTGGAACAGTGTGATCTCGCGTGATCCGCCTCAAATTCGCACCTCTATCAGGTAGCTTCAGGAGTCTTCATCGCAGGCTAGGTGCAAGTGGAATATAAACGAACAAGACCGAATAGTTTCCTTCCAGCCTCCGATCCCGGCTCGGAGCCCGACAGCCGGAGTTCTTGAGATTCTCCGTTCGCGTCTGGGAGGAAGGGACCGGAAGGAAAAGCGGCATCCTTTCCCGGTAGGGATCGGGGTCAAGGTGATTTGAACATGTCTAAGCTCTGCAAGAGTCTGTTGGCGAAGAGGTTGGCCTGCCCGGCCTACGTGCAAGGCGCGGCTGATCCCACTCGGATGGCGGTGTTTGCCGCTCTCCATGAGCAGGTCCGGTTGGAGCGCAGGCTGGACCTCGTCGGGAAGGGATGGAAACTCGTCGGAACCGAGAGGCCGATTGAGAACGAGGTCTTCAAGGGCCGCATCGACGACCTGTTCAGCCAAGAAGGGACGCTCGCCGCGGTGGAATACGTCTGCGCCCCAAGGCCAGCACTTGACAAGTTCTGGGACGCAGGGCTTTCCGCAGCCTACCTTCGACATGAAGAAGAAATGCCCACCGTAGACGCCCTGATCGGCACTTCAAAGGGCATAGTGCCGGTCCCTGAGTCTTTCATCGAGAACTCTTGGCTGTTCGCGGAGAAGTCGCTGCTCCAACATCTGGAAGGTCTACCGAATCCCGCTTCAGGAATGTGCGGGTACAGGGGGAAAGTAAATTGTGGGCTCCCACCGCCTGAAGTCACCAGGGCCGACAAACCTATCTCTTCGAATGCCGTTGCTCGCATTTGGGTAGAGAGGGACAGACGGGCGTCAGCCTATAGCGGGCGACTGAACTCGCTATCTCTAGCAGCCGTCCCCCGAAGACCTCCTCAGAAAACATGACAGGAGTGAGGAAACGGGTTTAGGAGATGCGTCACGGATTTGACGAGGAGATCGAGTCTGCTGGCCAGAGGTAAGTGCCGACGCGCTGCCATGCCTGGCCTATTATGACCCAGAATCGGTTGCACCTCCAAATAGAAGTAGCCACCGGACCCTCAGGCTGTGCCAGCTCATGACCCATCAGTCAACTACACCATCAAGCCAACGACTCTAGCGCCGGCTTCGCGCGGCCCTTACGGTTGAAGAGGGCCATAGCGTCCCATCCGAAGGAAAGGGGCATGTCCTTAGGCTCGTTCACGAGCTTCGCGCGGGGTCTCGTAAGGTACATCTCGGGACTCCAGTAGAAGGCCCCAGTGATCCGGGGATGCTTAGAGCAATATGCAAGGAAGTCCCTAACCCAGTCCCGTTGGCCTTGAGGAGTCAACGGGTACCTTGGCACGGGCTTCTTCATGTACCAGAACTGTCCATGCGGTTGCCGGCTAGGGTAGGCGTATTCAGCTATGGAGATGGGCTTACCGAAGATTGAGAGGACCTCCAAGGTCTCATGAAAAACATTGCTTTCTAAGCCGAAGGCGGAGGGAAAGAAGGATAGAGCCAACATATCGAAGGGCACACCGAACTCCTGCATAGCCTCGAAGAATGCGCGTACGAGGTTAACGTCCCACCACTTCCCCAACTGAAGCGAGACTGACGCGTTCGGGTCCTCCTCCCTGACACCATCTACCGCGCTCGTGAGGAGTTCGGCTTCAGCGCGCCATATACGTTCCTTAAGCCAGCGAAGGTTCTTCCTTCGCTTCTTGTTTGAGGCGAAGACCCCACACAGCCCATAGTCGACCTCGTTGCCGACCTGGTAAGAGTCCACCTTCAGCCCTTCCTCCCTGAAGTGCCGGGCGACGCTACGTGTGTATCCGCGTATTACCTTAGACCTCTCGCGAAGGTTCAGTTCGCTCCAAGCCTTCGGTACAGGCTGCTTGAAGAGGTCCGCCCATGCATCTGAAAGGAACAGCACGAGGTGAAGGCTCATGCTTGCTTTAGCCGCCATCTTGGAAATTGTCGTAGCATACAGCAGTCGTGACGCCCCTTCAAAGCCGACCCACAGCCGGATCCTCGCCGCGTTAGCGCCTTTCTCGGCAAGGAAACGGTAAAGGTCCCCCACGGGTTCCCCGCTATCGTCACGCCAAGAGAGGCCCCTCTCGATCATGGCCAGTGTGTAGTTTGCATCGACACCCACAGCGAGCGCGGAATTCCTACTCATACCGTTAACATTCCGGCACACGTCGCTCTCCATTCAAGACTTCTATGGACATTTGTCTATATCTGACCTGCTCACCATCTGAGGACACCGTCCTCGCGAACATAAGGTTTGCTAGCGGGGCTTTAGGCTAGCACGTTATCGACATTTCCAGTCATGGGGCGGGCTTCTGGGAGCGGAGCATCCGTGGAGCCGCAGTAGCCTTACAGCGACGCCCGACCGGTCAGGAAAACTCGTTACCTTCGCGATGGATGACGGCTCAAAGTTCTCATCGTGTCAGCTTATGGAGCATTACAACGTGTTCGAACGGCATGAGGTGACCGCTCTGTTATTCCCTGAAGGCGTGCAGAAGTACAAGCTGCCGTTCCGAGACATCGATAGGAAGCTAATAGTAGGAAGACCGAATAGTTTCTCTGTTCATCTCTATGCCTCTGGGCTGATGCTTATTAACCGCCAGGCGTGCTCGGCACAACAGTCTTATACATTCAGTTGAAGACGGTCCGTTGAGGGGTGTCCCGCATCGATGTTGGAAGATGTCGTCACACGCAGCACTAGACAATCCCTAGAGTGTCGCGGATGGCAACGTTCTGAGCTGTTCTTCTGGTCTCAGCCCGATCTAACGTTCCAGAGAGGCGATAGTACCTTCGCATGTTCGCCCTTGGGGCCGGAAACTCCACGCCCTCCGTTTGGCCTTCGCTCACGCCCTGACCTCGGCCCCCTTCCCCGGGCTCGGTTTTCTCGCCCTTCTCTTGCTGCGGTTGCTTCACGGTCGGCTGGAAACTGCCTCCCTGCTTGACCGGAATATGGCTTGGGTCGGGCTCCTCAAACGTGTGCTCACGCATCAGCTCTAGGAGCTTCTGCGCGCCGTCGGTGAACTCCTTGCTGAACCTTCCGTACCGTAGCTTCAGGATTATCTTGGTCCCTTCCTCTCCTGCTTGGGCTAGGGCCTCGTCCTTGGTGAAGTCCTTCGCCGGTCTCTTGCTGAAGTAACAGCCCTTCGCCAGCCCCCTCTCCACTGGAACAGTGTGATCTCGCGTGACACGCCTCATATTCCCATCTCCATCGGGTGCCTTTAGGAGTCTTCTCGGCAGGCTGTATGCAAGTGAAATATAACTATGACCCATTAGACCGCGTTAACCTCTGTAGAAAGCTCTGTCTAAACGTCTTTCCCGCTAAGGCTCTAAACTGTACGTACGCGCTAACGCGCACAGGTTAGGGCTGGATTATTTTCCCGGTTTCATCTGTGGCGATGAGGCCGGGCGTTCGCTTCTCCAACTGAGCCTTGAACTCCGGCGACCGGAGGACCTGCAGGAAAGCCTTCACCGCAGGCTTCTCAAGCCTCGTCTTCAGCGCTAGGAAGTCGTAGCGTTCATCAGCCAGCGGGATGAAGTTTAGGCCGTAGTTGACCGCTGGAGCCTTTATTCCCACGGCGACGTCCGCTTTGCCGTAGAGCACTGCGGCTGCCGCGGCGGAGTGAGACTTTGCCTCTACGCTGTAGCCTTTGATCCGCTCTGTTAAGCCCTTGAGGCTTAGGCCGCTTTCCTCCGCGATTCTGCGCAGGTGAAGGTCAGTCAGAAGCCTCGTGCCCGACCCTACGTTCCGGTTGATGAACGACACGTCCGTTCGCAGGAGGTCTCTCAACCCCTCGACCCGCTTCGGGTTCCCTCGCGAGACGATCAAGCCTTGCAGCCTGTCATAGCCACGGATCAACACCGCTCTCTCGGCGAGTCCATACCTGGCTAGGAACGGCAGGTTATACTCGCCTGAAGCCTCGTCGAGCAGATGTACGCCTGCTAGGTCGGCGTCGCCTCGGTTGACGGCTTGAAAGCCCCCCGTCGAGCCCACGTTCACCACCTTAGCGGTCAGCCCCGGCTTCGCCTTGAACAAGAGCTCTAACAGGGCGTCGACCCCGACGCAGTGGCTTCCGATTATCATGAGGTCTGTCGGCTTCAGCTCTGGGCTGAAGAGCTGGACGCGGAGCGACTCACCTTCGTCCAGGAACTCGCGGCTTTCAGGGACCTCCACGAAGCCATCTGCCATCGCGAGGCTCGTGATCGCTCCTGACCCGCTGAGAACAGGGTAGGCCTTCAACCTGCCACCTTCATCCTCGACCAGGTAGACGGGCAGATACTCGCGTCTTCCGCGGGCTGAGAAGATCCTTACAGCCGCTTCGGCCTCCACGCTGCCCGTCCTGCGAGCTTCGAAGACCCCCGCCATCTCCGCGATGACCGGTTTCACAAGCAGGTTGAAGATCACCAGCGCGGAGGCCGGATACCCTGGGAGCCCGAAGAGCGGCTTACCGTTCAAGACGGCTATGATCGTTGGCTTTCCAGGCTTAACCGATATGCCGTGTACCAAGATGCCCGGCTTTCCTAGGCTGTTGATAACCCTGTAGAGCAGATCGCCTACGCCTGCGGAGGTGCTCCCCGATGTCACCACCAGGTCCGCAGCCTCAAGCCCCTCTCGTATCTTCGCCTCTATCTCTTCACGACTGTCTCCTGCAACCCCGAGGAGCAGCGGCGTGCCTCCGCTCTCAACCACCATCCCGGCCAAAGAGCTGGCGTTGATATCGTATATCTTCGCAAACTCCAAGGGCGCGCCTAGTGGCGTGAGCTCGTTACCCGTCGATATGATCGCAACCCTCGGTTTACGGTAGAGCTTCACGCTTCCCAGGCCGAGCGCGGCTAGGACGCCTAGCTCTCGCGGCGTGACTCTCTGGCCCCGCCTTAACACGAGCTCGCCTCGCATGATGTCGGAGCCCGCAGCCATCACGTTCTCGCCGGGCGCTACGGCTCTGAAGACTTCGACCTTTGAATCGCGTTGTTCCGTGTACTCAACCATGACCACGGCGTTCGCGCCCTTCGGTATCGGAGCCCCCGTGCCTATCTCAGCCGACTCGCCTGGGCCTACCTCAAAGCCAGGCTTCTCGCCAGCCTCGACCTTCCCCACAACAGTTAGGCTGATGGGTTGGTTCTCTTCGGCTCCGAAGATGTCCTGAGCCCTCACCGCGTAGCCGTCCATCGAAGCCCTATCGAAGCCTGGCACATCGATAGACGCGAAGATGTCTTCCGCGAGGACGCGGCCATAGGCGTCTTCAAGAGGCATATCATCGACGCCCAAAGGTCCGGGGGTGAAGTATTCCCTCAGCCTTGCCTCAGCAGCCTCCATTGAGGCGAGCGACCTGAACACCTTCCTATCGCTCATCGGTCTATCCCTCTATGGGTCTTAGAAGCCGTACCTCGACCAGCTCATCCTTTTCAACGCCCTCCTTCTCTTCTGGGATGATAAGCAAGCCGCTCGCCCTGACCAAGCTGGATAGAATGCCTGACCCAGCGGCTCTCAGAGGCTCGGCCACGTAGCCTTCACTCGTCCTCTTCACGAGGACACGGATGACCCCGCGGCTGCCCGTCGCAGAGGGCACCCTACGAGCCATCCTTGCGAAGACTCTAGGCTGGGGCTCAGCCTCAGTTCCCAGCATGCGCAGAATGAGCGGTTCGACGACGGCTTGGAAAGCCACGGAGGCCGAGACGGGAAAGCCTGGAAGAGAGACTATGGGCTTGCCATCTACGAGGGCTATGCCTGTCGGTCTGCCAGGCCTCAAGGAAAGCCCATGGAAAAGCATCCCTGGCTTACCGAGGGAGTTGACCGCTTCCGGCACAAGGTCTGTCCGGCCTACGGAGGTACCGCCTGTCACCAGGACGAGGTCTGCTCTCTCTAGGCCGTCTTTGATCCTCGCCGCTAGGATGCTGATGGAGTCCTCGGCTATGCCTAGGCTTAGAGCTTCACCGCCTAGCTCCTCGACCAAGCCCGAGAGCATAACCCGGTTCACGTCGACGACCTTTCCCGGCTTAGGAGCCGCGCCAGGCTCGACCAGCTCGCTTCCCGTCGCGAGGAGCGCCACCCTAGGCTTGCGTACAACCCCCACTTGGGCTAAGCCGAAGGCAGCTATCAAGGCTGGGTCCCAAGGCTTCAGCCTCGTTCCCTTCTTCAGGACCACCTCGCCTTTCGCCACATCCTCTCCTTTCCGTGAAACGTTCTCGCCAGGTGTGACCGCCGCGAGCGCTTCGACCTCTGAGTCGCCTATACGCCTCGCGTATTCGAGCATCAATACGGCGTCAGCTCCTTCCGGCATCGGAGCCCCCGTGGTTATCTCAGCCGCCTCGCCTCTGTGCAGCATGAACCTAGCTGGGACGCCCATCTCAACCTGGCCTACGAGCCTCAAGACGGTAGGGTTGGTCTGCGAGGCTCCGAAGGTGTCCTCGGCGACGAGGGCGTAGCCGTCCATCGCGGACCTATCGAACGCCGGCAGGTCTCCTGGAGCGATGAAATCCTCAGCTAACACGCGGCGTAGGGCTTCGTCTAACGGCACCGTTTCGATCCCTAGTTCAGGCGGAGAGTAAGCCCGTGAGAGAATGTTCAAAGCTTCGTCAACCTTTATGGTCTCTCTGAACCCTCTCAACCGCGCCCCTGCCATAGGCTAAACCTCTGAATCCAACAACTTGAATGCGGGCCCGCTAGCCGCTCTTTAAGGCTTCTCCCAAACAAGAGCTAAATAGTCAACGTCATCATCATAACGCCAGCTAGGTTTCACCACGGTGATCACCTTGGAGAAATGTCCTCAGAACCGTGAGCTGTGCTGCCCCTTCAGCTCCGCCGTCTGCGCCGTGACGCCGAGGCCCTGCACACTCCTCCTCTCAGCCATGCACTCCTATCAATGGCTTCAGGACAAAGGCTACAGGTTCATCGAAGGAGAAGGCTTAAAGAAGCCCCCTTAGGTTCAGCTCAGCTCTTAGTTCGCGCCGTGGACTTCCCGGTGAGCCGTTCGAACATCAGCCTGTCATAGAGCTCCAGATAGGGCTTCAAGTCCAAGTACTCTCTCATAGCTCGGACCTCAAACTCAACCCTTGCATCTTCGCTCGCAGAATAGATGAGCTTCCCCTTCGCGATCACCTCGAATGCCAGCTCCACGGGGGCACTGTTGAGAGCGACAACGTCTAACGCATCGTAGTCTACATCCAAGCTGCGGGCCAAAGCTATTGTAACGTCGAGAAGATCATCTAGGCTGTGCCCTTCTCGGAAAAGGACTGCGAGATCGAAATCACTCTTCTTCGACGGCTTCCCGTAGGCCCTCGAACCGAAGAAGTAGACGGCTAAGAGTCTCGGATGGCCCTTGACCGCCTCAAGGATGCGTTCGCGTAACTCAGTCATGGGTCCACCCCCTTCTCTTGAATGAACTGGGCAAAGCGGGCAGGATCGTAGCGAGTTCGTCAACTCTACCCAAGGCCTGGTAAACCGTGGCTGAACTGAGGTCAGCGTAGAGATGCACGAGCACGTTGCGGAACGAGACCATTCTCTCGAAGAGTCCGCCTTCCTCTCCGCTGAAGACACCAAGCCTGACCAGGACGCCTGACAGGTCACGATATCTGTCGGCCTCTCCAGACCCATCGACGAGAGAAGCCGCAAGCCTACGTCTATCAGGGGCTTCAAGGCATAGGTGGAGCCGTCTCTCCACGACCATCTGAACGTCCTCATCGCTTGAGAAATCCTCGTAGCTCATCTTGTGGCTGAGGTCCCTAAGTCTACGAGTCTGCTCTTCTACAATCGCCAGTCTGCGTGCCAAGGTGCCCATCTAGACCCTCCCGCCATGAGTAGGCTGGTCCAGACAAAGATGCCGAACGCGTTCCTCGTGAGCGCGGGGTCGGGACTCGCGTCACCTCTAGGAAGTGAACTGGATAAGGGACCTGTTAAGGCCGGATATCCGGAGGCCCTATTGGCCCGCTGGGGGCTCGTCGACCCACGAGAACTTTCTTTGAAGCGTCGCGGGGTAGTATTGCTTCCAGTCGAACTCGACCTTTCTGCCCCAGTCTCGGTATACCCTGGGGTCAATGTAGCTCTTCAGCGACGTTCGGAGGTTGTAGTCCCTCGTAGCCTTCATCGTCTTTATGCTGTGCATGAGCTTCGTTCTCGCCTCTCTGCCCCGCTTCGTCTCTTGGCTCTCCAGTTTCTTCAGCCGTTCGACCTTCTTCGCTAGGGATTCGCTCCAGTTCTTAGGAGGCGTCCTCTTATGGTTGCAGACGATCGCCGCTTGCAGGTTCGCCATCGTGGC
>CAYRUY010000068.1:0-4821 GCA_964427455.1 uncultured Candidatus Bathyarchaeia archaeon
TCAGGTAAGGGCGGCGCCTCCTGCTCCTGAACGGCGCCGCAGGCCGAGAGGCGAGCATGGGCGACCCTCCGCACATGCCGGCAGACCTCGACGAATCGCTCCGGATCCGCTATTCTCACAGCCCCGGTTCCGCGGACCGCGATAGCCTTGAGCCTTTTGAAGCCCATGACGGCGCCAAAGCCTCCCTGGCCTGCAGCGTTCTCGATCCCACTCTGTATCACGGCGATCCTGACGAGCTTCTCACCTGCGGGACCGATGCACATTACCTGGGGCTTGCCATTGTAGGTTTCAAGGAGCTTTCTCTGCGTAGCGAACACGTCAAGGCCCCAGAGGTTCCCAGCATCCACGAGGCTTGCCTGACGGTCGTTGATCCATAGGCATACGGGGCTCTCAGCCCTTCCTTTGACCACGATGCCATCGTAACCCGCGTACTTCAGCTCCGGTCCCCAGTGGCCGCCAACGCATGAACGCGTATAGTGGGGCCTAGGGTAGGCCTGTGGCGCCACCCCACAGACCTCAAACCTTCCTGACGTAGGCGCCAGGGTTCCCGTTATGGGGCCCGTCATGATGATGAGGCGGTTCTCGGGATCGAAGGCATCGATTCCCGGCGGAATCTCCTCCCAAGCGATTCGGGCTGCGGCACCCCTTCCGCCAACGAAGTCATTAGCGTACTTCCGCGTATCATCCTCAGCGATTCGGCGGCTCGTAAGGTCAACTCGGAGAATTCGTCCAACCCAACCGTAAGGCTCCATACTTCAGACGCCTCAAACCTCTGCGCGCTTCAGAGCTCCCTAGGGCTTGTTGCTCACCAAACAGCGAACTGAGAAGGCTGATTGGCCCTTATTTGGCTTGCTTCCCCTGCAAAACTCGTGCTAAAAGGCTTCTTCGTAGACCTTTATTCCCTTTCTGTCGAGCTCAGCCATTATCTGGTTGAACAGGCTCTCTTTCATCCCGAGCGTCTCGGGTGGGATTACGCCCTTTTCCCTGACGGCTTTCTTGGCCAAGAGCTGGATAACAGCTGAAGCCGTGTAGGCGGTCGTTCTTCCCATCGCTGTTACGTTCCGTTTCTCATCGTAACGGTCAAGAAGGCGGTAGGCATAGTGAACCTCTGAGCCCTCCTTGACTCCGCTTACCATGAGCCTCATCGCCACGAGGTCTCTAACTTCCGGCGCACTCAACCTGCGCTCTAGAAGTCTCATCGTGAGCTTGCGAGGCGCTATCGCGGTTTGGTCGACTTCCAGAGGGCTCTCGTCGAAGAAGCCCAGATCCCTTAGTAGCCTCACCTTCTCAGCATGTCCTGGGTACCTAAGCGTCTTCTCCGAGATGTTCCTAACGCCTTTCAAGGTATGATGGAGGGTCCTTACCCCATCCGTGTAGAACGCCTCAAGCCTACCGACTCCGGGAAAGGAGACCTCCTCAAGACCGTCGAGGGCCTCGACCTCGGTGACGTGTCCATCCCTGACGATTTTCACCCTCCTAACGTACTCTTCTATGAGGTCTTCCACGCACCAGGTTAGCTTGTACCCTAGAGGCGGAATAGGTTTCTCGGAGATGCCTCCAACCAGTATCTGCACATCTGTAACTTGGTCCAAGAGGCTCACCGCTCTGCCGATGAGTATGTTGCTTAGTCCTGGCGCGAATCCGCAGTCAGGTATCACCGTGACGCTGGCCTCCAGGGCCTCATCGTTCAAGGCTAGGGGGTCCTCGGGCATGAAGGATAAGTCTACCATGTCCAGCCCAGCTTCAATGGCGGCCTTAACCGTCCGGTATCCGAGCCTTCCGGGCGCGAGGCCGACGGCCAAGTCGAAGCCTCGGAGAGCGTCGGCAAGCTCTGCACGATCGGAGATATCCAGCTGGAGCGGGTAGACGTTACCCTTGGCTATCTTCACGCAGGTTTCCCGGACCCTGTTGAGATCGCTGTCTGAGATAGCTATTCGAGCCGATGGCATGGCTTCAGCGAGTTCGCTGGCCAAGATGGAGCCTATGTACCCGCAGCCCAAGGTGATTATCCGCAGGTCCCTGCCCCTCCCCTTCGATAGGGTTTGGAGGAGCGCTAATAAATGTGCAGGTATCAGCTTGGCCGAACAGGCCGGAGACCGCGATCGATCTGGCGGTCAGCAAGGCTGCAAAGATAGACTGTTAAGCAGACGGGGGTTATTCGTACGAGCCATCTTTCCTTGACGGGGTATCACGTTCAAAACGGGGCAGTCGTTGAACACTTATTAGAGGACCGTGAAGAAGCTCCCCATCAGAGGCTTGGCGACGATCATGGCGGGGTCTGCAGCTTACTCGAGCCTTTACGAATCGGCGAGGAAGCCGCCTCGTGAAGTCGTGGGCTTAGCCTTGAAGGGAAGGGTGGCGGGCTTCCAACCGGCTTCAGACATCTTCGTTGTGGAGGGCACATCGGGGAACGATGGTGGGATCGCGGAGCTGATGAACCTCATGCGCGAGCATGGGCTTTTGTTCTATGAGTCTCCGGTGGCCGGTTGGAACAAGGGCCCGGCTGGCCTCATCGCGAAGGACGACGTGGTCATCGTGAAGGCTAACAGTCAGTGGGATGAGAGGGGAGGGACGAACACCGACCTCCTTAAGGCCCTGATCCAAGCCCTTGTAGACCACCCGGACGGCTTCATCGGCGAGGTCATAGTAGCCGACAACGGGCAGGCTCAATATGGGTCGGCTGGGGACGGAGGCAGTCTCGCTTGGAGCAGGAACAACGCGGAGGATACGTCCCAGTCTGTTCATAGGGTGGTTGACTCTTTCGCCGGTTCTCACAGGGTTTCGGCGTATCTCTGGGATAGGATCACCGCGAAGAGAGTGAACGAGTACTCTGAGGGCGATGTGGAGGACGGCTATGTCGTCGATGGGACGGTCGACCCTAGGACGGGCGTCATGGTATCCTATCCGAAGTTCAAGACTAGGTTTCGCACCTACGTCAGCTTCAAACTGGGAATCTGGGAGCCTGAGAGGCGAGCCTACGACGACGGGAGGCTTAAGGTATTGAACGTTCCCGTCTTGAAGTCGCATAGCATATTCGGGGTCACGGCCTGCGTGAAGCATTACATGGGCGTTGTATCCGACCAACTGACAAGCCGGCTTGGAGCGGGTTCGCATCGGGCGGTTGGAACGGGCGGTATGGGAACTGAGATGGTGGAGACGAGGTTCCCGGTTCTAAACATCCTCGACGCGATATGGGTGAACGCCTTCCCAGGCGGGGGCCCGAGGACGCCTTACGATAGGGCGACGAGGGTTAACGTGGTCGCGGCGAGCACCGACCCTGTGGCTTTGGACTACTGGGCTGCGAAGCATGTGCTTCTCCAAGCTGCACGGATGAGGGGTTACGGCGGCGTTAGCTCGATGGATCCCGATAACAGGGCGTCAGGCTCCTTCGGCGATTGGTTGAGGTTATCGATTCAGGAGATAAGGAGGGCCGGTTTCCAGGCGACCGTAGACGAGGCTTACATGAACGTCTACGTGGCCCACTTCCGGCCTACTCTGTGACATTCGTACGAGAGATGAGGGGATTGGGGCCTAGTGTAAGCCCAACCTTCAGTCCGCCCCGCCTGCGTCCTCTGAAAAGAGGGCTGTGCCAAGCTCACGCTTTATGCTCGTCTTAAGAAGTAAAGGCTTAAATGCGTAGTAACCTCGAGAACACGGCAAGGAGGAGAGACGTATTAGTTCTCCGGATAAGGTAAGCAGACGTAGGTTTCTGAAGTATGCAGCGGTAGGTGCCGCTGCCCTAGCAGTCGGAGGTGTTGGGGCATTGTTTTACCAGCAGCAGCAGCCAAAACAGGAAGCGGAGTTCCGCCTAGAACCAGACGCTATCGTCGCCTGTTGCGGGGAGAACTGCGCTGCATGCTCTAAGTATGAGCAGAAGACCTGCGATGGATGTCAAGCTGCTGCTGGAAACCCAGATGCAAAGCTCAGCGATTACTGCGCCTACCAGTGTGGTGTAAGACCATGCTGTCAGGGGAAGAAGCTCAAGAACTGCGCTTACTGTGAAGAGTATGGTTGCCAGAAGCTGAGAGACACTTGGGCGTTCGGAGGCTTCAAAAAGCAAAGGCTTGACTACATCAGAAAGAGCCTTTGATAAAGAGGCTTAGATTCGATGAGGTGGTAATGATGTCTTTTATTGCAGTTGGAGCTGGTGCGCTGGTGGTTGCTGGGGTTGGAGGCGCGTACTACCTGGTGTCGCCCGCACCGCCGCCGGCAGAGCTCAAGGAGGAAGAGGCAATCCTTGCGTGTTGTGGAGAGAACACGTCACGTCCAGTGCAAGACGAAGGCTGAGGTGGTTAAGTGACTGAGGGAGCTTCTCCGAGTAAGATCAGTAGGCGTAGGTTCCTGATTTATACTGCGGTTGGGGCTGGCGCAATGGCAGCTGCAGGTGCTGGGATCGTCTACCTGCAGAGACAACAAGAGGAGTTTCACATCGAGGAAGACGCGATCGTCGCGTGCTGTGGAGAGAACTGCAACATATGCCCGAACTACAAGCAAGAGCTCTGCGACACCTGCCTAGCGACGGCCCCAGATGCGAAACTCTCCGACTACTGCGCCAACGAGTGTACTGTAAGACCATGCTGCCACGAGAAGGGCATCAGGAACTGCGCTTACTGCGAGGATTACGCCTGCGACAAGGTGCAGGGCATCTGGTCTGCGGTGCAGGATCCTCGGCACAAGAAGAGGCTTGATGAGATCAGGACAAGCCTCTAGCTGGTGGTAATGTTGACTAAAGCTGAAGAGGAAGGAGCTGCCCCGAGTAAGATCAACAGACGTAGGTTTCTGAAGTATGCAGCGGTAGGTGCCGCTGCCCTAGCAGTCGGA
>CAYRUY010000068.1:4921-9940 GCA_964427455.1 uncultured Candidatus Bathyarchaeia archaeon
CAGACGTAGGTTTCTGAAGTATGCAGCGGTAGGTGCCGCTGCCCTAGCAGTCGGAGGTGTTGGGGCATTGTTTTACCAGCAGCAGCAGCCAAAACAGGAAGCGGAGTTCCGCCTAGAACCAGACGCTATCGTCGCCTGTTGCGGGGAGAACTGCGCTGCATGCTCTAAGTATGAGCAGAAGACCTGCGATGGATGTCAAGCTGCTGCTGGAAACCCAGATGCAAAGCTCAGCGATTACTGCGCCTACCAGTGTGGTGTAAGACCATGCTGTCAGGGGAAGAAGCTCAAGAACTGCGCTTACTGTGAAGAGTATGGTTGCCAGAAGCTGAGAGACACTTGGGCGTTCGGAGGCTTCAAAAAGCAAAGGCTTGACTACATCAGAAAGAGCCTTTGATAAAGAGGCTTAGATTCGATGAGGTGGTAATGATGTCTTTTATTGCAGTTGGAGCTGGTGCGCTGGTGGTTGCTGGGGCTGTTTGGCAGGCTCAACTAGACCCTCGGACAAAGGCTAGACTTGAGGCGGTCAGGAAAAGCCTATAGCGACATCGGACATGACGCCATTCTGAGGCTTTCGAGCGGTGCTATGCTGACTTGGACGGCGTGGCCTCGGAGGAAAGGGTTAGACCTAGCGGTTCTCTTGCGTCAAGGTTGCCAATCAGCCGGTATGTGCAAGCGGGTATCGGTTTCATAGATCGATCGTATCTCAGCGAAGGACTTGTTGTCGCCTACGGTTAGCGCGGCGATGTGGTCTAGCAAGGCAAGGTCCGCTGCGGATAGCTGTTGCTCATCTTTGGTGATCAGTCCCCAGCTGTCCCAGGGCAAGAGCTCAATCTTGTTGAGCGACAGGAAGTCGCGTACGACGTTGCCTCGGATGAACCATAGGCCATGCATGTCGAAGATGCCGAAGTGGTCAGGGTCGGCTTGACCTGCACGGCAGAGCTGCCAGGCCTTTCCGCCCGTGAGGAACCGGTCTCTGGGCATGTCGAAGGTGTCAAATCCGATCCGTAAGGCTTTGCGCTGGAGGTCGTCGACCTGAGCGTCAACCATCACCCAACGCCTTTCAGCGGCCTTCCAGTACTCGCAAACCCAATGGTCTTCGTAGCGACTGGGGATGAAGTAGGTGCCGAACCCGCAGCGCGCCCGAGCGGGCACGCCTTGGTGGCGTAACGTAGAGCAGAGCATGGTCGAGAAGTCGCGACAATCGCCCACGAGACGCTTTTCAGGCGGACGCGGGACGGTCAAGGGGCGATCGTCGATTTCTCTGATGCGCGCCAGCTTATGTGCGACTTGACGGATCTGGACCTCCTGTTTCTTCTCTTCTGATAGCTCTATGCCGTACGAACCTGCCCAGAAGACATGGATCAGGACGCCTTGGACGACTTGGCACAGCGCGGGGATGTCCGTAGGTAGGCTCTCGAACATTCCGGCGTGCGTCTGTGGGTCCGTCATCATGCCCTGACGAGCATAGTACTCCAATGGGTTCGTCATCGACTCAGGCATCGAGCATCATCTCGCTCTCACGCCATGTACTAGTGTGGCCGATGAACGCTACGCTTGGGGATATAAGGCCAATGTACACGTCTGGGGGTGGTCATCCGTACCTCAGGGTCCTGTAGGTTTCCAGAAGCCCTATGGCCTCGATGTTCGCCCTGTAGGCCTGTGTAAAGCCCTTGATCCCTCTTAGGTCTGCGAGAACCCTTCGGTACGTGGTCCACTGGCAGGGAGGAGGATAGAGGAGGACCGTGACCCGGCGCCCGGAGGTGTTGAGGTAGGCGACGATCTCGCCGTTTCGGACGATCCTAGGCGGGAACCTCCAGACAGTACGACCAGCCCTGTCCTCGTCTCTGATGGCGTACTTGCCTCCTGCGGCTTGGCGGAGCAGGGGGCCCTTGACCTCGTCTTCGAACTCCACCTCGAATGCGTCGGGGGTAAGCCTCCTCAGCCTCCTTACGCCCTTGGGCCTCGGGCTCTCGTAGGCTATCGGCAGGTCGCCCGGCCTCTCGAAGAGCCTGAGGATCGCCTCTCGGAGGGTTACGTGGCTAGGCGCTTCTCCTTTGGCAGGCCTCCCAATGTGTACGCGGAGGAGCCTCCTCGTGGAGTTTGCCAAAGGAACTCAGGTCTCCTTGAGGCCGTTGGATCGCCTAGTCGTTGCTCGACGCGCATGTGCCCTTGCGAGCGTCGTCTATCGGCCGGTCTGCGTTGCCATCGATCTCATTCTCTTCCATCGTGACCTGTCCCACCTTAGGCCCAATGTAGACGCCTACCCGCTGTCTCTTCTGTCCTTTAGGACGAGTATCAGCAATAGTGTTTCTCAGAATGACGATGTCATGGGTCTCGCCTTCAATGCGGATGCCGTAACCTTGTTCTTCACAGCCGTTGTCTATGATACGGTTCCTTACAATGCGGTTTCTGTGGCCCCCCATCGGTTCAGCTTCATCTCGGAAATGTATCCCTTGGAGGCCATTCCCCATTATGAGATTATCTCTGAAAACGTTATCTGTATCTTTATGACCGATAGAGATGCCTGTCTCAGAGTTCCTTAGGATCTCGTTGTTCGCGAAGATGCCATCGCGGACCCGCCAGCAGAGGAAGAGTCCGATGCGGCCATTCTCTAGGATGCGATTGCCCCTGACCACGGGGTGTTGGCTGCCGCTTCCTGGATGTAGACCTAGCTGTGTGTTCCCGTAGATCGTGCAGTTTTCCACCTTGATGTCGTTGCTTTGCTGGAAACTGATACCATCACCGTTGTAGTTGCGGACGATCGAGTTCGCGACCTCAACCTCGTTCGCGCGGTACAGGAAGACTCCGCCCCCGCGGCAACCGTCGATGACGGCGTTCTTCTCTTTGTTTCCTTCAACCATCAAGCTCTCAATCCTAGCGTTCTTTATGTGGTAGCCGCTGATCGCCGGAAAGGTAGACACGGCTATCGCGTGACGCTCTACTAAGAGGTCAGCCAACAATGGACCATTCAGTTTGAGTATTCGTCCCTCGGTCCCTATGATGGTGCGGACAGTGGTATGGAACCCCTCGGCCCTGTCATCGTGAAGCGTGAGACCCATGCCGGTTTCGAATCCCGTTGGGTGCTCTACCGTAACCTGCTCCTCACCGTAATCACCGTCAACGGTCAAGGGAGAGGTCCAACTATCGCATTTCCGAAGAACAGTTGTTTCTCCCTGCCCGCGCAGTGCAATGTTGCTACGCAGGTGAAGGGAGTCCTTCATCAAGAACTCACCCTCGTCGATCTCGACTGTCCCACCCCCTAGGTTTGCAACGTAATCGACCGCTGCTTGGAGTGCTCGGCTGTTAGAGCCCGTGATCTCGTTTTTCGCCAGACCGACGTTTACGGAGACCGACCCCAACTTCTTCTCCCTCGAACCCTCTTCGTAAGAGGTTAGCTTAGAACGTTATCGCTAGGTTAGCCCCCGGCAGCTCCTATCCGACGATTCGCCTGGCTTCTCACGGATCAGATATAGTCTAATGCGGCTAGGAGATGCTTTATCGCTTCCTTTTCCTCGCCTGTTATAGGTGTGAGTGGAGGTCTGACGTAGGTGCTTCCGATTATCCCCATCATCGCTAGAGCCTCTTTGGTTCTTGCCCTGTAGTCTCTCACCGGTGAAGCGAAGATGGCTTCTTCCAACGGTATGAGTCTTTCCCAGATCTCTTGCGCGTCCTTAAGATTTCCTTTCATGGCCTTCTGGCACATTTCCACTTGCAGGTCTGTGGCAAGTGTGCCGAAGCCGATCAGGGCTCCTTCGGCGCCCATGATGAAGGACTCGTAGATGAAGCTGTCATTCCCTGTTAGTATGACGATTCTTCTCGCCTGCTGTTTCAATGTGCGGACGACGTCTAAGAATCTCTTAGCGTCAAAGGAAGCCTCCTTTATCGCGACGACGGCGTCGAGCTGACATAGCTTAACCAGAGTGACCTTGTCGTACTCGACTCCGCCTAGGGCTGGTTGTAGCTGGAAGAGGATGAGTGGAAGCCCGGCTTTTGCGGCTGCTTGATGGTACGATACGGGCACCTCAGGCGGTAACGGTGTTCCGGCGAAGGCTGGGATGGGGAAGACGAGTAGGGCGTCTGCGCCGGCCTCCTTGTACTCTAGGGCAAACCTGTGAGCTTCGTCGTTGAACCTAGAAGCTAAGCCGGCTATGATGGCCTTGCTTCCTTTGAGGGTCGAGGCGACTTCCTTCGTTATCGTTACTCGTTCCTGCTGGTAGAGTTGAAGCCCCTCGCCTGTGTCCGCGTTTATGGCCACTCCGACTATGCCGGTCTTCGACAGCCATTTCATGTAGTTCCTCAGGTCGTCGAGGTCTATCTGTCCTTTCTCGTTGAACGGCGTGACGGTTGCAGGGATTATCCCCCGGAGTTCGAGGTTGTAAGACATGATGGTACCCCTCCAGGCTGTTGAATGGTGCAGGAGAGGCAGTATAAGGTTTCTGTCCGTCCAGTTCTCTTGGGCACGTGGTCTGTCATGTACTCCGAGGCCGAGGTTACATCCGTCCTAGGGGTGGCTTGGCGTATGCCTCTTTACTTCCCGGGTTTCGCAACATGCTTCTCGATTCGCACCGAAGGCTCCGCCGATGTCTGTCCTTCCATCCGCATGACGTTTGCTAGGCCATCTTCAGGGTGAAGGAGAGAACGGTATGCGGGTAAACGTGCTTAAGGGGAAAAAGAGGACAGTGTGCTTTCTGTGTCCCATCCCCGTTTCCCCCAGATGCTTCACGCCAGGATATTCAGAATGTATGGGTGTGTTTAACTTCTTATATACTACGAACGGGAAGTATGCACGTGTTTAGAGCCTTATATGTTACTGACGGGAAGTACGCACGCTGGTCTCCGTGACTGGCTCAGGCCTCTCGCTTGCCAGGCGTTCCGCTCGGTGAACCATGCGTGATAGGGGCGCTGCCCATAGGGCTAGCTAGGGAGAAGATGTCGCCCGGTCTTAGAACAGATAGTCCGGCGTGTTTTCCGAGGATGTCCACCCTGAGCTCCTTGTCGTAGTTCTCTAGGTTGACTTTG
>CAYRUY010000069.1:0-9916 GCA_964427455.1 uncultured Candidatus Bathyarchaeia archaeon
GGCGGAGGGCCGAAGGGCTGAGGGTCTATCTCGACCTGGATGGCGGTCATGCTCTCAGACTTCAGCATAACGTCGACGTTCTGCAGGAATCCTCCTGAATGCGTCGCGAGGACGCAGTAGTCGAAGGCTGCGGCGATCGTCTCATCGCAGCAGAGGATGAACTCCTCGTAGAGCCTAGGCGAGAGCTGCGACGACGAGTCGTTCTGGGTACGGATCGATGTGCCCGGCGCCCATATGCCGTACATGTTCACGTGTCCGCCCTCAAGCCGCGGGATGCGTTCCAGCTGAGCCCGGCCGATCCTGATGAAGAGCTCGGAGCACAGCTCGAGGAGCCTCTGCGTCTCCTTGGGCTGGCGGTACATGGTGACGCACATGAGCTCATCGCCCATCGCAGCCGCGAGCATGTCGGCCGGGCCTCGCATGAGCGTCGTCGAGACCCGGTACGAGCCTTGAGAATGCTTCACGAGGTGCTCTACAACCTCGACCAGCTTCCCCATCCATGCCTCGCTTGCAGGCAGCGCGTAGGGGCCGGTCTCAGTCCACCCGCGGCGGAGAAACGGCAGAGCCCACATCGTGTCCGCCTCAACCATGACCCTGATGGGACAGCCCATGATCGCCTCGACCCAGGGGATCTTGCTCCAAGCATGCGTCGTAGCCAACGTTGGGCCGGCTTGGACTAGCTGTTCCAAGCTTCCAGATGAGACCCTCGTTGACGCGGGGTGAAGCCGCTGGGCTGAGATCATCTCAGGTTGGAGAAGCATTCCTTCAAACGCGATGCTGCCATCGGCGAGCGGCATCCTCATCGCGGGGCCACGCAGCGGCGGCCCCTCCGCTGGGACCGGATAGGTTACCAAGATGGGCTGATCGACTGGTTCCATGTTCCAGAAGGCCTTGTGGCGTTGCAATGTCTCTCTGAGAGCGCTACGCATGCGGGTCGCCCCGGTCAGGTGCGCTAGGCCAAGATAAAGGCGATTCAAGGCTTGGAGGTTGCGGCTTCCACCTGTGAGTCGGAAGCATTATAGGCCTAGGACTCCTAACCGGGCTTATCACAGAGCTAGCGAGGCGAGGTTGACGCGAAGAGTAACCCACCTTGAGTTGACCTGTGTTTTCTCCAAGGACGCAACCCCAGTTCTGACCGTTGAGCCGCCAGAGGAGATCGTCTTCGAAACCGTGGACGCTCGCGGTGAAAGGTCGGTGCCGGGCCGGACATACGTGCCCCCGCCTCTTCCTCCTCTGCAAGCGTTGAACCCAGCTACAGGACCCGTGGCTGTCCAAGGCGCTGAGCCCGGCGACACTCTCGTGGTCGACGTTCTAGAGATCGCCCTATGCCCCTACGGCTACATCTCAGCGAAACCGGACATCGGAGTGCTGAGGGACCTAGTGGCAACCCCGATCGCGAGAGCTGTGAGAGTGCATGAGGGCAGGATACTGTTCAATGAGAGCCTCTCATTTCCAATCAGGCCGATGATAGGAACCATCGGGGTTGCTCCCGGTGGCCCAGCCGTGCCCACGGCTTACCCTGGGGTTCACGGTGGAAACATGGACTGCAACGACATCACAGTCGGCTCACGAGTCTACCTGCCGGTCTTTGCCCTAGGGGCGCTCTTCGCACTAGGTGACGTACACGCCTCCATGGGAGACGGCGAGACCTCAGGAGGCGGACTGGACATATCCGCAGATGTCACAGCGCGCGTCACGCTTGCGAAACGGAAGACCCTAAGGCGTCCCATCGTAGAAACCCCGTCACAGATCGTCGTCACGTACAATGACAGAGACCTGAAACGGGCCGTCAGAGGCGTCGTCAACGAAGCAGTCTTGCTTCTCAGAGAACAGGTCACCCTCACAACGGAAGAGGCGATCATGCTCGTCAGCACGGCAGGCGACCTCAGGATCTCGCAGGCCTGCGACAGCCCAATCGATGTCACTGTGAGACTCGGGCTTCCGAAGCTGTTCAAGCTCTGAGTCGATACGTAGCGCTACATGTCGCCTGAACGAGCCGAGCATGGCTGAACGCGGTGCTTGCGCGCGTCTGCAGGAAGGCCCGGCGGCTAAAGAGGCTCCAAGGCTCAGGCACCACAAGAGACCCACAAGGCCGGGGTCTCCGTCGATACTGAGACGAGGCCGAGCCGTGCAGGAGGAGCACGCAAAGGCCGCGTATGAGTTAGCTTCAGTCGTGTGATGTCACAGTGTCCTGGGACGTCACAGCTATGGAGGGAGGATGGAGAGAGTGCTGCCGCATGACATCACAGGTCACAGCCTCAAGACTGGTCTTAGGGAAGACGGCTGTACAAGACGGCTGACTCTCTCGACCAGATGTTTGTGGATTGATGTGAGAATGCGCTTCTCTTGGGGCCCTGCGGAGCGCCCCTCTAGGTAGGAGTCAACATAGCTCTTTAACTCTTCTCCTAGCTTCACGTGTTCGACGAGCGGGCCCAAGCCTAAGAGGCCCACGTACCCCAAGAGGTAAAGCGTGAAGAACGACCTTACCACGTTCCTCCTAGCCTGAGCGAGCGTCCGGTTATACGCTCCCCGGGTTATGGGCTTAGGCATAGACCCAGCCTTTTCCTCGTAGTTTACCGCCGTCTGAGCGATCTCCTCCGCCGAAACATCAATCAGAAGCGCAGAAAGCTGCCTTTCTGTCAGATGACTCTCTTCCAGTAGCATGCGTGCCAGCTGATCATGCGAGAACGCTGCTAGCGCGGAATTAACCGTCTCGTGCCAAGAGGACACAACCGACCACCCCGCCTGTCTACAGAAATGTATCCATCCGGAGGGTCCACATAAAGCTTTTCCGCCGAGCAAACTGAACCCAGAGGGGCAGCCCGCGCGGGATATTGCGTCCATCAACCCGCGCAAAAGATACGCGTTGAGACGCCGCTGAACGCCGCGGCCAAGATCAGGCTCCAAGTCTCGCCGCAGCGCTCGTTGCCAGCATATGGAGTGCAGCTAGACAACCGGGAGCCATAGACCGCACAGGCAGGGGCTCTAAGCACCAGGCATGTCAACTGGCCTAGCGCCGTTGCAATTACGCTCTCAACTGAAGGGTCCATCATGAGCGCCAGGATCGACGGTGGCGCCGCGGAATCTGTGATGCGCCACAGGCAAGGCTTATCTTCATCTTACGTCACGGTATATCACAGCACATCACAGCAGAGGGGAAGCCTCTGTCACATGTGATCCCGTCGGGTCACGCCATCCGTCGGCTAAGAGAGGCAGCGGGACTTACGCAGAAGACGGTCGCAACGAGGGCGGGGGTGAGCCAAGCCTTGATCTCACGAATCGAGAAGGGCACAGTTGACCCCAGGCTCTCGACGGTGAGGAAGATAATCGACGCGATATCAAGCTCCACCCCACAGGTCGCATTCGTGAGCGACGTGATGCACAGCCCAGTCATCTCTATAGAGGAGTCTCGGCCCGTCAGAGAGGCTGTCGAGTTGATGAGAAACTACGACTTCTCCCAGCTACCGGTCATGAGGAACGGGTTCCCTGTGGGAAGCGTTCAGGAGTCAACGCTCCTCAAGAGGTTAACGCGCGTGAGGGATGTGAGAACGTTCTTTGAGGCTCCTGTCCGAGAGGTCATGGAGGACCTCTTTCCACTCGTGCCGCCTAGTATGACTGTTGAGGAGGCGGTCTACATGCTCTCACGGGGTACACCCGCGCTACTTGTGATGGACAAGAGCCAAGTGCTGGGGATTGTGACGAAGATTGACACGATCCTAACGGCGTTGAGAGAGGAACAGCCTAGCAGGGCCGCAAGCCGGTCAGAGGGGGCGTCAAACTGAACGAGATCATCCTTGCCGCTGCGGCGATCGTCGTCGCCACCGTTCCAGCCCTCGCCCTTTATGCGCTCAGAGTGCGCAAGCTGAAGGCGGAGTACGAGGAAGCGAGCGAGAACATCAGGTACGCGTTCAGAACCTACCGGCAACGGCTTGACTCACATGAGGGGCAGATCGAGTCGCTAAAGCGGAGCCTCAACGAGTCGAGCGGAAGCTTGAGGTGGCTGCGGGGAAGGATTCTAGGCCAAGAGAGGAAGATTGCAAGGGCTACAGAGGCAGCCCTCATCTCGCTAGAAGCGAGCAAACGCACGCTTGACCACTCGTTAGCGACAGAGGGCAGGTTGAAGGAACTCGAACTCCAAGCTGAGAAGGGCCGTGATGTCTTAAAGGAGCTCGACCAGATAGACAGCTTAAGACGCGAGATGGCCGCTCTAGCTTCGGAGCATCAGGCTTCGCCTGTGTCCGTCGCGCCCATGAGGCCAACCGGCCTCGTTGACGCGCCGACTGGGCTGCCAGCGGGGGAAGGGGCGCTTGCGCGCCTCACGGAGACTGAGCTCAAGGTCTTAGGTGTCCTAACGACCGAAGGTGCAAAGACGTCAAGGGAACTCGAGAGGACTATCGGGAGGACCCGGGAGCACACGGCCCGGGTGATGAAAAAGCTGTACCTAGAGGGGTACGTAGACAGGGATACGCATAAGCTGCCGTACGTCTACAGGGTGAATGAGAAGCTCAAGGCCGCTGTGCAGAAGAGCTCGTGACACCCTTCTGCCGGTCGTGCAAGAGGCCCTTCTCAGGGCTGATGTTCAGCCTGTAGCGTCTAGCGGCCCTAGAGCCCGACCTGAGAAGGAATCCTTCGAAGGCCAGCCTCTGGAGATAGGTTGAAGCAGTGCTTAGGGCAAGAGGGACGCCGTAGGCTTCTTCGTATGAGGCCTGCAGGTCCTTCGAGGAGAACCAGCCCGTAGCGAATGCGTCTAGAATAGTTGATTTGACCCTCTCCAGCTTGGTAAGAGGCTCCGCCCCAGCTTGGTCGAGGTCTACCGCCTTCTCGGACGGTAGTCCGCCTAGTAGCTCAACCATGTCGAGCACTTGGAGAACCTTATCCCGCGACACCCTGCCCTCGAAGGACACTGCGAACCTATTCCCCTTCCTGTCGAAGGCTTGGATGCGGAAACGCGACGAGCCCACCCCCCCGCTCCGACTACACAGGCGAACGGATAAAAGAATTCTGCGACTTGTGAAGTTGTGAAAAGCGTGGCCGTGCCGCTGATCGGAGAAACTGGCACGCTCGGGGCGTATCTGGTCATTCACCTGGTCGTGAGTTCCCGAAACGAGGGGCGGCAAAGCCATGTCGGTTCACGATTTCTCCAGTGGAAATCAAGGGGTCCTTGCTTTCGCGTAGTAGCTAGCTTTCTTCCCGGCGAATTGACAGCAAGAGAGGTAGAGTGACGTAACGCGGTGCATTCCACAGGGCGTTGACTAACGCGATCTGGGTCGCGTCCCGCAAGTGTGCTCTTCCCTCAGTACTCTAATTTCCCGTCAGAGCGTGATGCTGACCGTCATGAATCTAAGACGGGGTGCAAGGAAGGATGCCCACCCCTCGATTTCCAGTGGAGCCAGATCCCACTGTAGGAGGGGGGTTCTTCATCCTCTCCTTAGAAGAAAAGAGCTCATTGTGTTTACCTGCAGAGGCTTTAAGTGGAATACTGTCTAGATGTTTTGACCCCAGGACCAATGGCGGTTCGTATGTGAACAAGTACGCCTCCACGTTCATTCTTGCCGTCTGGAGTGGAAACGGAGGGCTGGGCGTCCTCTGAACGGAAACTCACACCTGAAATGTTTTGCGAGGGTGTCAATTTCTCTGGATTAGTAGGCTTTTAACGGGCAACCGTTCCAGAGCTTAGGAAGCTTGGGCGCCAGGAGGCTTAAACCGTGCAGGAAGGCCTATCGGAGATCTTCGAGCACTTCCTAGGCGAACCTGCCATCCTGACGAACCGCGAAGTTCTCAGGCCCGACTACGTTCCGGAGAGTTTGCCTCATAGGGACGAGCAGATACATAGGCTCGGCTGGATACTAGCGCCCGTGTTGAAGGGCTCTAGGTGTTCTAACGTGTTCATCTACGGCAAGCCGGGAACTGGCAAGACAGCGGTCGTCCGCTATGTTCTGGCGCATCTGGTAAGGAAAAGCCACGAACTCCATACGCCTGTGGAGGCCTCCTACGTTAACTGCAGAATGGCGGGGACCGATTACAGGGTTCTCTCGGAGGTCAGTGAGTCCCTCGGGGTCCATATCCCGTTTACAGGCTTGGCGACGAACGAGGTCTTCGATAGATTCAAGGCTGGCTTAGCCTCTCTCCAAGGGCTCCTCACGATCGTTTTGGACGAAGTCGATGTCTTGGTGAAACAGCACGGCGATAACCTTCTCTACGAGCTGACCAGGATTAACGAAGCCTCAGCGATCGGCAAGCTCGTTTTCATCGGCGTATCAAACGACCTGAACTTCAAGGACCTGCTCGACCCCAGGGTTCTGAGCAGCCTCAGCGAGGAGGAGCTGGTCTTCCGTCCCTACGTCGCCGACGAGTTGTACGACATCCTCTCGGAGAGGGCTAAGCTCTCTTTCCTAGACGGGGCTCTCGAGGACTCGGCCCTGAGACTGTGCGCGGCTTTAGCGGCTGCGGAGCACGGCGATGCGAGGCGGGCCCTAGACCTCCTCCGCGTCTCAGCCGAACTCGCCGAGCGGGAGGGCGCGAAGAGCGTCTCCGAGGCGCACGTGAGGCAGGCGCAGCGCAAGATCGAGGAGAACCGGGTGGACGAAGCGTTGAAGACGCTGCCACTCCATCAACGGCTCGTGCTATACAGCATATACCACACCAGCCGCGTGAACATGAAGGACTGCCTGACCGGGGACATCTACGAGGTCTACACAGACCTCTGCGGCAAAACCGGAGTCGACCCTCTGACGCAGAGGAGGATCAGCGGCCTCATCAATGAACTCGATGTTCTCGGCGTCGTTAACGCTAAGCTCGTCAGCCGCGGCAGGCACGGCCGGTCAAAGAGGGTCCGTTTGAACATGCCCCTGGCCGCGGCTCAGGAGCACTTCAAGAGCGACCCTCGCCTCGGGGTGTTGCTCTCATACCTACCCCGCCACCTGAGGAAGGCCCCTTAAATACCGCTGCGTTTGTTCTCGGGCTATGGGCCAGCGTCTCCCCCCTAGTCTACGCGTCTTAGCGTTCGAGGATGGACCTTTCACCTCGCCTCAAGGCGAGAGGGCAGCCCGCGCGCCTCTCCTAGGCGTCGTCACGCGGGGCGCGCAGATACACAAGCTCTTGACCGCGTGGATAGAGGTCGACGGCGTCGATGCTACCGAGCGGATCGTTGAATTGGCCCATCCCGTGCGCAGAGGCCTGTCGGCTCTCCTACTCCACGGCTTGCCGTACGCGGGGTTCAACATCGTCGACGCTCCTCTCCTGACCAGAGAGCTTGGGTTACCCGTCCTAGCGGTTCTTAGCGCCAAACCGAGGCGTGAAGCCGTGGAGACAGCCCTACGAAGGCACTTTCCAGATTGGCAGCAGCGCCTCCAGGTTCTCGAAGCAGCAGGCCCGCCGATGCCTCTTGAACTATCTCCAGGCTGCGTCGCGTACTTCCAGGCTGTGGGCGTCGATCGAGGGTCGGCTGAGGCCTTGATCCGCAGCCTCACAGTCTTCGGGAAGATCCCTGAACCGCTACGGGTCGCGAGGCTACTCGCCGATGCTTTCTCGCCTTGGGCTCTAGACGAAGCTGGTCGCTGAGACCTGCATCGTCTTGAGTTCGACAACGGGGACGACGCCGGGAACAGGGGTTAACCCGTTCTTCCTCTGGTAGGAGGTCTGGCTCTGCCAGGCTCCCGAGTTGACTACCAGCGTCCCCCTGTAGTTTCTGTGCTTGAAGACGTGTACATGCCCCGCCTGGAAGATGTCCGGTATCCCCTCAATGACTAGGAGGTCTCGTTTCTGAGGCGATATCGGTGTCCGTTGTCCGAACGAGGGACAGAGATGCCTCGCTTTCAGAAGTAGCTCCATCGCTGCGTCAGGCTCTTGGAAAGACATGTTAGGCACCGAGCCTATCACGTCGTCGAGGCTTCTCCCGTGGTAGGCGAGGAGCCGCACGCCGTGGAGGTCGATCCAGGCCGGGCCGCCTAGCATCCTGATGCGGTGATCGTCGTACAGTTGTTCGGCGTACTTGCGAGGAATTGCTGGTTGAGGCAATGCTTGTCTGACGGCGTCGTGGTTCCCTGGGATTACGAGGATCTCTATGTGCTCTGGCACTTCGCTCAGCAGCCTGGCTACCTCTTCGTACTGTTTGTAGACATCTGATATGATGAGTTCACGTTCCTGTTCCGGGTAGACCCCTATCCCATCGACGAGGTCTCCGGCTATCATGAGGTACTTGACCCTACCGGCTAGGTTCCTCTGCTCAGGGCTGCCCACTCTGCCTTGGAGCCATTGGAGAAACCGGTCGAAGGCCCTTCCTAGGAACATCCTGCTGCCCACATGGATGTCTGAGATCAACGCCGCGCAGACATCTTCCTCAGCGGTGGACGGGCGTCTGTCAGGCAGGTCAGGCACGGTGATGTCTGTGACGATCAGGATGCCTGACTCGGTTCTGAACCCTGATACGCAGAGGACCTGGTCAAGCAGGATCGCTTGAGCTTTCAGAACTAAAGCCCTCTCCGCACTCGTAGGCACCAGGGCGGGCATGGTAGCCTCTAGGTCTTCAAGCTCCAGCCTTATGAAGCCGCCCCGCTCCCTCTTCTCGGTCACCATCGCTATGACCTTTACGGGGCTGTTCACCGGCGCCCTGAGAGCCTCTGAGATCGAGACCGCGTCACGAGCATCTATTCTTCGCCTCAGCATCTTCTCGCTCTTCGTGAACCTGTCGCGGAAATACTCGACGAAGCCCTCTAGGGAGGGGTCTGGCTCCGCCTCCTCGTTCGGGTCGAGCAGGACCTTTATTTGGGCTTCAACGTCGGCCGCTGGCGGTCGCAGCGTGGGGCCGACGCTCTCCGGAATAGGCTCGGCCTCTGGCTTCGACCCGTAAGCGGCTTCTTCCAACAAGCCTTTGGGCAACCAGAGAGCAGACCCGTCTCTTCGAAGCTGCTCCTGTATCGCTGTTTCAACGACCTCAGCGGGGTCAACGGCCTCCGGTAGACCGCCTAGGAAGCGGAGCCCTTCAGGTTCAAGCTGGTATCCGGCGTCTAACGCCTTCAGCAGGGCCCTCTTCAACCTGTCCTGAGGCTCCTCAAGTGCCCCAGCAGCCGTAAGGTCGACCCCCAGCTCTGAGCCGCGCAAGAATCCGCTTCTACGCTAAAGAGAGTTTCCCTCTTCCCGCCACTTTGAGCCCTGCGTCGAACAGCAGGGGAGCCTCCTTCTTACGTGCGGAGGATGATACGTGTAAGTTCGAACCTCTACCATCCTGGAGATGTCACCCGCTAATACTAACACTTTCTCCCACAAACTCCCTCCCTTTTCGAGGTGTCTTGATTGAAGGAGAGTTCATCCTTGGTAACGCTCTTTGTAGTATGATACATGGTCGTGAATCGCACGCGTAGCCCCTCTCTTATATGACAAAGCCTTATATCTTACCCAGGGGGAAACTAGTCTGTCTGATGTCAAACGAGACTATTTTCTCGGGCTGCGGTACCGTTTGTAGCAACTGCGAGTGGTACAAAGGCACTAGAGAGCCCAGATGTCCCGGTTGCACTGCCATAAAAGGGAAGCCATTCTGGGGGGAGTGCGGAGTTTATGCCTGCATGAAGGATAAGGGCGTGGAACACTGCGGCATATGCAGCGCGTTCCCATGTGATAGGTTCATAGATCAATATGACCCTAACAATGGCCCCATTCACTCGGTGGTAAGGGCGGGAATACTCGCATACAGAGCACGACACGGCGACGCGAAGGCTGTCGAGCTAGCGCGAAAAATAGGGTACTAGTTATCAGGGCGCGCGGGTAGCGCTGGAGACACGTGGACGATCATTACTCCTTCTAGTCTCCAAGACGTGGGCTTCTCCTAGAAGCTTCTATGACTCTTCCGGAAAAGGAAGTAGAGAGTGGGCCGGGAGAGATTCGGATTAAGGGGTCTTTACTGCCTCTGTCCCGTTGTGAC
>CAYRUY010000070.1:0-5026 GCA_964427455.1 uncultured Candidatus Bathyarchaeia archaeon
TACTTCATCACGAGCCAGAACGTGGTAAGGGCGATCAACGTTCCCAAGGAGTTGAAGCGGAAGCCAACCTCCCCCAAGACCCCCACTGTCTAGGAGCTTGGGTTATGTAGTCCGAGGCGCTGTGGCCTCTTGGGTGGAAGGCTTTTTAGGGAAAGCATCAAGCGATAGCATGTTGTACCTGGCCGTGTCCAGTGTGCCTCGTGCATCCCAACGCGTCAAGCTGAGTCTTTTACCAGTTGCTTCTCTGCTCCTCGTGACAATCGCTCTCATCGCGGGAACCCCGGTCTTCAGCGAAGCTGCTGGGTCGAACCTCGTCGGCTATGTCTACGATGCAAAGTCGAAAGCTCCGATGTCCGGCGTCACCGTCAAGGTCATCTACGGGGACTACTGGGAACCACGGACCGAGACGGGCTTGACGGACTCAACTGGCTTCTTCAGCTTTGGCATCCCTTGGGACGGCTCGGCGATCATCTACGTGTTCAAGGATGATCCTGCAACTCCTGGGGTCGACTACGTTCCTGCTCGGTCGACGGTGTACGTGCAGAGGAGTGCGGTCTCATCGTACGTCTTCAGCCTGACAGCTGGCGCCTCAGTTTTCATCAAGAACGAGATCAGGTTTGTGGAGAGCGCGAAACCGTCGACTGACAACCGTTTCATCGTTATCGCACCCGAATCACCGGTGGAGCCGCCTTCACTAGACACTTACGGCGAAGTATCCGACCAAACGCCTTACGGCGAGAGGGATAGGGAGCGTTCCCTCTACGCCATCGGGCTGAACGCCACCCATGTGGTCGTCCCAGCGGATACCCCGGTCTTGATGAACGTCTCGGCTACGTTTCTCCCAGATGTCTCGTTTGAGAGAGCGATAGGCCTCGGCGGCCTCCCAGGAGGCCAACGCTCTGTGACCCGTGAATTCCAGATCGGCGAGCAGGGTGCACCCTTCAGACTGGGACAGGGAAGCCTTCTCGAGGTCGACGTTAGAAAGTACGATGTTCAGTACAATATGGCTCAGGTGAAGAAGGTCATCGACATCGGGATGGGCCAGCTCTGGAAGGCCGAAGACCTAGGCTTCCTGTTGAACGTGGAGAAGGAAGACCTTTACAAGGCTATGAATCTCCTCGAGCTCTCCACTGTACCGGCGAGGAAGCAGCTGTACGATGAGGCGTTCGCCGACCTCAGGCACGCATACATACTCGCGTCCACGACGACAATAGGCTTGCGGGACCTATCAGACAGCGCCTACAGGTCGGCACTCATCCTGACATTGTTCTTCTCGTTAACCTCGGTCGGGCTCATCCAGCTTCTGGTCGAAGGCGAGTCTTACCTGACGTTCTCTGCCCTCGACAAGTACGATTACCGGATATCTCTCAGGCCTTTTTACATAGCAGCGATATACCTCGCGTTCTTGGCAGCGTTCTACGTCGTGTTTCCGGGATGCCGCCTCGTAGAGCTCTGGCAGCTGTCTGTTGCCGCTGTACTCTCACTCTTCCTCAGCCTCGTGCTTCTCAGGGTGCCGAAGCTCCTTGACAAGGCCACGGTCGAAGGGAAGTCGATCGCGTTCGGCAGCGCGTTCGTAACGGCTTTCTCAATCGCGTACAGGCATCTGAGGAGGCGAAGGCTTCGGACTGTGCTCACTCTCATAACGGTGATGACGTTGATGTTCAGCTTCATCACGCTGACGTCCGTCTCAGCTGGCGTAGGAGTCGTCGTTCAGGACCTCGGCCCCTCGAAGGTCCCGACGGACGCGCTGCTCATAAGGGATAGGAGCACCAGCGCGGTCTTCACGCCGCTCCCTGACAGCTTCGTGCAGTGGCTTGAGGGCCAGCCGAACGTGACCGCGATCGCGCCGAAGGCTGAGAATACACCCCAGAGCGACCCGCTTTTCTACGTCTGGGGTCGTGAACGCTCCTACGCTGTCAAGGGAGTGATAGGGTTTGTCCCTGACGTTGAGGCAGCCATCACGCGGATCAACAACACGATCGTCCAGGGCCGGTACCTGATGAAGGATGAGAACGATGGTCTCCTGATAAGCCTAAAGCTTGCTGAGAAGCTTGAGGTCAGTCCTGGCGACGAACTCTACGTCACAGGTCGAAAATTCGTGGTCTCAGGGCTCTACAATGAGAAGGCCCTAGAAGACATAAGGGATGTCGACGGCTCAAGTCTTCTCCCATTCGTGGCGGTTGCAGGCGGCAGCTTCGAAGCATGCCCGTCCGACGCCTTACTGATAACCACGTACAAGACTTCTGTCACGTTTCCGAACGTCTCCACGTCTCGGGTCAACGTGCTAACGCGTAGCGAGGAGGGCTTCCTGACGCTCTCCGAGATCGTTACGCTGACGTACGAGTACATGACCTGGCTCTCCATGGGCGGGAGGATACGGCGAGAATACGTTGGCGGGTTCGTTGAGGAGAAGGGCATTGGGTTCACGGTTTTCATCACGCTCTTCATCGCGTTGATCATCGGGAACACAATGCTTGGCGCAGTCGCGGAGCGCAGGAACGAGCTGGCGACGCTCTCATCCGTCGGCCTTAACCCCGGACACATCTCAGCCCTCTTCCTAGCGGAGGCCGTCGTGGTAGGCTTCGTCGGCGGCGGCTTAGGCTACCTTCTCGGCATATCGGCCTACAAGCCTTTGAGCGCGATTATGGGCGGCTTGATCGTCAGAGAGAAGGTCTCGGCGGACTGGAGTCTCATCGCCCTAACGGTATCAGTTCTGGCAACCGTCCTGGCGAGCGTTGTCCCGGCGCTGAGGGCGTCGACCATCGTAACGCCCTCACTGCTGAGAAAGTGGAGACTTGAGGAGAGCCTAGCGGACTCACTTAAGCCAGCCGATGCGTCAAAGCCATGGTCGCTAGACCTGCCGGTCAAGATCAGGGCGAAGGAGGTGGGCCTCTTCTTCGCGTACGTTGAGAAGGAGCTTCGGCAGTACGAGGAGGTCAGGATCACCGGGCATGCGGCAGATTACCCAGAGGAGCTTGGGCCTCCGAAGGATGAGCCTTGGACGAGACAGCTGAGCTTCACCTACCTCGAAGTGCAGAGGTACAGGGTCTCAAGAAACGAGTTGGTGGTGACAGCGACGCCAGGCGAGGAATACTGCAGGGTGACGTTAAACACGCTCGTCGACGGCCAAGACCACATCCTCGTCCAGGCAACGGGCTCCTTCGTGAGGAAACTGATCTTCGAGTGGAACGCCATGGTGTTCAAGATGATAACACCGATAGATTCCATGAGCCAAGTATACACGGTCGTAGACGCATACAATCCGAAGCTGCTGTACGTGGTGGACACGCGCACCGACACGGTTCAGCGGGTGAGGGCCCTCCAAGAGAGATGGCTTAGAGACGGTACAAGGGTTCCGAAGACCGTTCTCGTCCGCATGGACGAGAGCAATCTGGAGGAATGCATGAAGAAGGCGGATGAGCTGGTGTCAGATGCGAACATCATCTGCGTTACCGGAGGCCCAAGCTCTGTGTCTGTCGCACTCACCCTCATGGCGTTGAAGCACGACAGGATGATATGCTACGTGGATGACCCGCGTCCCCTAGAGAAGCGAGAGTCTGAACCTTTCCATGCATTGAGAATATCGAGGATCGAGTTTCCGTCGAAGAAGTGAAACAGACTCGATGGAACCCTCCCGGCCGTGACTTCAGGAAAACCTTTAAGGCGTGGTGACATGTGGGACCGCTGCGAACCGTCTTTATGAGGAAGCTTCCATGAGTAGACCGCTGATCCCTGCAGCCATGTTGTTCCTTGCGATCACCACGCTTGTCTCCATCCCCTCCAGCGCGCAGGGCTTCGGTGACTCCTTCGACTCCGCGACACTGATAACACCTGGGCTGTACATGAACAGTGAGCCCGTCTACACGTCCAACTTCTTCAAGATCACGGTTCCTCGAGGCACAATACTTGCGGCTCTTCTACAGTTCGGCTCGGCTACGGACTATGACCTATACGTGTACGACATGTACCGCCAGGAGGTTGCTCGTTCCACCAGTCGGGAGCTGGGGGCCACGGAGCTAGCGCAATACACCGCGCTGACGACAGGCTACCACTTCGTAGAGGTCAGATTCGTTCTCGGCGGCCAGTCCAATTACACGCTCACGGTTGACCTTTCCAGGTTCACCGTCACCTCTGCCAACTGGGGCTCTCCGGGAAGCCCTGTAGAGGTTGGCCCCGGCGATGCCGGAGCATCGTTCTCGGTCACGGCTAGAAACGAGAACGACTACGCTGTGACAGACCTGCATGGCGCTCTCACCCTCGCGACACCTTTCACGGACACGATGGGCGGCCCTGTCTCCACAAGCTCTTACAGCGGCACCGTCGCGTCAGGGCAGGTATTCACCCTGACGTTCCTGGTCAACGTGGCCTCGAAGGCGGCCCTCGGCGTCTACGCCTGCAACCTGACACTCAGCTCGTACGAGGTCTCGGGACCACGCCTTCTCTTCAAGCTACCTGTAAACCTGACCACAAGCATCGCGCTCACGGGGAGGAGCTTCCTGCAAGCCGCCGTCTCGCCTCAGTTTCTCACGCCAGGGACGGCTAACCCATTAACGCTGAACGTTTCGAACACAGGGACCGCTGCGGCCAGCTCTGTTCAGCTAGTTGTCACACCGCCCTCGCCCTTGGTCATAACAGGCAGCGGCGACACATGGTTCCTGGGCGGGCTCAACCCCGGCGAGACAGCCTCGGTCACCTTCAACCTGCACGTGCCGGCTTCAAGCCAGTTATCAACCTACCAGTTGACTGCGGCGCTCTCGTACACGACAGTGGTCGGCTCTCAACTCACCGTTACACGAGCCCTAAGCCTCGTCGTCCTCGCTCCGGAGAGCATCAGCCTCCAACTTACCGTAGAGGGCCAGACCCTGACAGCTGGCCAGACCAACAACCTGACTGTAACGATTACAAACCGAGGCCCCGTTGCTGCATCGTCGCTAGAGTTGGTCTTGGGGCTCCCTCAGCCCTTAGTCCTTGTCAGAGCCGATAATCGGTGGCTCATATCGCTTCTAGAGCCCTCACGCTCCTCGAC
>CAYRUY010000070.1:5126-9645 GCA_964427455.1 uncultured Candidatus Bathyarchaeia archaeon
TCAACGTGGCTGCCAACGCTGAGCTCTCAACGTACGTTCAGAAGCTGCGGCTCTACTACCTGAACGTCACGGGAGGCAAGGATGCCATCCAGGTTTCAGTCCCAGTCCCGGTTCTAGGACGTGTGACGCTTAACGCATTCCCAGACCAGACGATAATCACGCCTGGAAACAACACCTACACGGTCCGCGTCGTGAACGAGGGAAGTGGGGTGGCTCACTCCGTTCAAGCTGCCCTGACATTGCCATATCCGCTAGTCGTGACCGAGAGCAGGCGGGTCACAGTTGACTCGTTGAAGCCAGGCGAGTCTGCCGTTCTGACGGCCGTCGTCTATACCCCTCAGGCAGCCCTGGGAGGCTCTTACAAGGCGACGGCTACGGTCGAATACCTAGACCCATACGGGTTCCAGCGCACCGAAGTGCTTGAACTCAGTGTGGTGGTTGTGAAGGTGCAGGTGGTGGAGACCAGTCTTACGGCGGCGGGCGAGCCTCAGGAGGCACCTGTAGGCGTCATACGGCGCATCCATGGCAGGTTGACGAGAGCCGACACCGGGGCAGGCGTGCCCGGTGTGACCATCCACTTGGATGTGGTCGACCCAAGGCTCGTCTCGCAGGCCACGAGCGTTGTCACGGACACCTTTGGATACTGGGAAGAGCGAGCGACCCCCAACGTTGACGGAACGTACGTTTACACGGCTCGCTTCGACGGGGGTCCAACGCCGCAGGACCCGGCGATCGTGTACGGCTCGTCGAGGTCGGAAACCTCGCTGCAAGCGACCTCGGCCACTGAGATCCTGTCACCTAACCCGTGGCAGGTAGCTTCTCCCGGCGACAGGCTGACGTTCCCGCTGCAGATAACGAACAGAGGCCTGAGGACAGAGACTTACTTCCTTAACGTCACCGGGCTCCCAGCGGGCACATTGACCAGCCTTTACGCGAACAACGTAGCGGTCAGAGCGGTGCAGGTCGCTCAGGGACAGACCGCAAGCATCGCGTTGGACATCTCTCTACCGGAGAGCCTTGCAGGTGGCGTCTACCGTTTCGAGTTCACAGCCAAGGGGGAGTTTGTCGAGCGCTCCGTCGTCTTAACGGTCACGGTTGAGCTGCCTGTAAGGCAGATTCAGTTGTCTTCGCCCTTCATATCCCAGACGGCGCCTACGGGACAGAGCCTCTCGTACCCTGTGAAGGTGAGCAACCTGGGGATCGAAAAGGAGCAGGTATTCATCTCCATGAACCTAACGGCGGACGTTATCGACTGGACCCCGTCCTTCACGGAAAGCGGAAGGACGATCGACAACATCGTCCTAGGCCCCGGTGAGAGCCAGTGGATCGTCTTCACGGTCTCGCCGCCTTACCTCGTCAAGGTCGGTGAATACCACCTCTTGCTCTTCGCCGCGACTCAAGACGCGAAATACAGTGACTCGCTCGGCCTAGCCGCGGACATCCTCGGCTCCTACAAGGTCGAGATAGGCTTCCAACCTGTCAACCCGACGGTCGCTGTCGGCGAGAGCACCGAGGTTACCGTTGTTGCCTCGAACACAGGTGAGTCACCGGTCACGGGGCTGCGGTTGAACGTCAACGTTACAGGGCCCTCGCCAAGCCTGGCTGTAACCGTTGTGCCCGTCGACGTTCTCTCGCTGGCGCCAAGAGACAGGACCACCTTCGTTCTAAGGATAGCTCCTGGATCGACGGCAGCGACGGGCGATTACACGCTGAGAGTCGAGGCGATCAGCAGGGAGGGAAACTTCGGGGCGAGGGAACTGTCGGTCTCGGTTCAGACAGCAGTCCCCTGGCTGTACATCGAGATAGGGATAGCCGCGGTGGCTGCTGGGGTCGCGGTCCTAGCCGTGGAGAGAGTTCTCTCTAGGCTAAGGGTAAGGGTTAGGAAGGGCTAGCCTCCGGGAGCGCCGGAGACGGCTTGAGGCCCGAGTTACCTCTAGCCTAAAGTGTCTTTGCATCACGTCCTTACACCCCGGTGGGTCCCGTTCCGTTTCCTTCGGAGCCAGATGGGGTTGCTCCGAGGACCCAGCTGTGTTCCAATGGGAAAAGCCTAACTCTTAAATCACGAACAGGGAGTGATCACCCACGCGACGCGAGGGACGAGAATGCCAGCGACGAGAAAGCGTTTTCACGCGACCGAGCTAGTCAGCTTGGATGAGGAAGGATGTGTGAAGCTGTCTGAGGAGGTTCTTGAGGCTCTTGACATTGAACCACGTACTGCCTTCCTTGCTGTTGGAGAACTGGCTCCGCGCAGGATTATCCTGTACCCTGTCGCTATGGGTGGGAGGAGGCTCGTGGAGGTTCTGGCCACGATCAAGGACACGCCGGGCTCCCTTGGAGAGATCGCTACGGCCTTGGGCGACATAGACGTTAACATCGAGACATCGATCCTCCCGCCCGGCTCAGGGGGACTATGCGACTGGATAGCTGTGATCGACGTTACGAACAGCAAGCTGGGTTTGGAGGAGTTGAAGGCGAAGCTGAACGGGCTTAGCTCAGTCGAGTCCGTAGAGGTGGTTGAGGTACCGTAGGAGTTCCTGGACGTGCATGTTCAAGTCTATCCTGCTCCCTACCGACGGGTCGCACTACTCTTTGAGCGCGGGAAAGTACGCGATTGACATCGCAAAGCACTACGGCTCCCGGCTGCTGATAGTGTACGTAGTCCCGATAGGTGCTGCGTACGTCTTGTCGTTGCGGGGGAGGATGGAGCAGACGCAGGAGCTCTTCAGGCAAGGTGAGAGGTCTGTCGAGGCGATCAAGAGGATGTGCGACGAGGCTCATGTGCCTTCGGAGGGCCGTGTGGTCGAAGGAGACCCTGCTCTAGAGATCCTGCGTCTCGCAGAAGACGAGAACGTGGACTTGGTGGTTATCGGGGCGCGGAGGAAGGGAAGGGCGGCGGCCTTCACCGTTGGTAGCGTCAGCGATACGATACTCGCTGAAGCCCCTTGTCCAGTGATGGTTGTTGGGGGATGACATGAGACCTGCTCAAGGGCAGCCTAGGCCTAAGGTGTGCGCATGCCGCTTCGGAGCAGGCTCTCTTTTCGGTATCGGCGAGTGGGTACGAATCTATGAGCCCGCCCGCTCTGGCCCAGCGGGATCGGTAGTTTAAAATAGGCTGGTTCTGACATCGAACCGGGTGGACCTTGACGGACGGTGTGACTTTGACGGACTCAGCTTCAACCGGTGTGCCAGGGCTCGACGAGTTGATCGGTGGAGGCCTGCCCAGGGGAACGTGTACGCTTCTCATAGGCGGACCGGGCACTGGAAAGACCACGCTGGGCCTGCAGTTCCTTCACGCTGGCGCCGTGAAGTTTGGTGAGCCCGGCCTTTACGTATCATTGAACGAGACCGCGGCTGATGTCTATAGGAACGCCTCTAACTTCGGATGGGACTTCGCCGCATTGGAGAAGGAGAGGAGCTTCGCGCTCCTAGATGCGAGGCCGTTCAAGGTTTCGGACAAGGGCTTCATTGTCCCCAATCAAGAGCTCTTTGTGGGGAGGGAAGACATCCCCTTCAGCCGTATCTCGTACATGGTCTACAACATGACCCGGGAGATCGGCGTCAGGCGCGTCGTCGTAGACTCCATCAATGTTCTCCTGAGCCAGTTCAAGGACGAGTTCGTTGCACGTCAAGGACTTCTCGGGCTAGTTCAAGCGCTCAACCACTTCAGCTGCACTTCACTCCTCATCCTTGAGAAGGCTGGCGAACTCGTCGCGCCTGAGGAGTTCATAGCCCAGGGCATAGTTGAGCTGCAGCTTTTGAGGGTTGAGCAGACGTGGACGAGAGCCATTAGGGTTGGGAAGATGAGGGGCGTCAAGCATGACCTAGACGCTCACCCTATCGTGATCGAGGAGAACGGCATAAGGGTATTTGTCAAAGAGAAGGTTCTGATCTAGAGGTATCTGGCGAGACGGAAAAGGACCTTCCTTCCCTTCCTGAACTTCTCTATGACCTTCATCCTCGCTAGCTGGTTGAGATAGATGCTCTCTAAGCCTCTTGTCCTGCCGGTCTTGGGAGCCACCTCGGATGCGGTCGCTTCCCCCAGGTCGAAGAGCGCCATGAGCGTCTTCCTAAGATGAGCGGGGACCTTCAGGAGGACCTCTTTCCCCCCGGCGACCTTGTCAAGGTCTAGGCCCTTGGGTCGAACGGCCTCAAGCACCTGAGCAAGGGTTCTCTCAACCCTCTCGAGTCTCTCGATTATCTTCCTCTGGTTGTCGATCAGCCGTCTAACGGCGGGGTCAGACGCCAGATGACCACCTTGGCGCACTTTGTCGGCTTCTTCCTCTCGCCCGGGTGGCGATAAAAGGTTTTGGAGACAGTGACACCTCTTGGCTTGGCGGTTGATCGAAGGCTGGCGCCATGTCTTTGTGCACTCAGAAACCGGCTCATTCAAGATGTTTAAAGACTAATATACATGTTTGACTGTTAGTTGGAGGCCGGGGCCGCGTATGAGCAGGGTGACCTCGGTGGAGTTGGACAAGGAGGACGTCGACTACATCGAGGCGTTGATGAACGAGGGACG
>CAYRUY010000071.1:0-9489 GCA_964427455.1 uncultured Candidatus Bathyarchaeia archaeon
GCCTACGAGGCTGAGCTGTACGCTGTGAAGGTTCTCAGGGACTCAGATGGATGGGGCTACTACAGCTGGTGGATAAAAGGCATCGAGTGGGCCGTGGAGAACAACATGCAGGTTGTCTCTATGAGCCTTGGAGGAACCACCGACTCTCAAGCGTTGAGAAGAGCGGTGGACTCAGCGTACTCGAAGGGTTTGCTCATAATCGCCGCTGCTGGCAACGCTGTCAACGGTTCAGACGCTGTCCTCTATCCGGCCCGGTATGAGTCAGTGGTGGGCGTGGGAGCGGTCGATTCAGCCAACCGCGTGGCTGACTTCAGCAGGACAGGGCCGGAACTAGAGCTCGTCGCCCCCGGAGTCGGTATATACACCACTGCGTTAGGCGGTTCGTACGTGTACAGCTCTGGCACGAGCGCCGCAACTCCCTTCGTGGCTGGCGCCGCCGCGCTTGTGTGGGCGGCTAGTGAAAACCTGACGAACGCCCAGGTGCGTGGCATACTCGATAGCACCGCTTACGACCTTGGGCCGGAGGGACGAGACCCCTCCTACGGATATGGGCTCTTGAACAGCCTCAACGCCTTGACTGTGGCAAGCAGCGGTGGGGCAAGTAGCCCACGAGGAACGACTGTGGACGACACGCTAGCAAGTCTGCATGGAGCCACCGATGGTATCGTCGAATCCTCTCTTGTAGGTAGCCGCACCGTTGCCGTCACTCAAGGAAGCTATGCGGCGCTCTCATTGACCCTAACGGGCGCGCAGCGTGAGAACAGAGGGCTAACAGTGTCGCTCTCTGGCCTGCCGTCAGGTGTCTCTGCTAAAGTCAGCAAGACCCCTTGCATTCAGACCGCCGATAGCGCAACGTTCAAGGTTGTGCTAGTTGCAGGCCTGAACGTTGCTCCGGGCGAATACACGGCGAGTATCCTAGGCGTCAGCGATGGTCAAAACCGCTCCCTGCCGCTTAGGATCGTGGTCCAAGAGAACTCTCTCGTTCGCTCCGCGCTGAGCTCGTTCTTCCAGTGGATTGATGCGGTCTTGCAGCCATTGGAACCCGCTAGAGGAGTATAGCCTAGTTGGACGTGACCTGCATGTCTACCCGAGTCGCTCGCAGACATCCTCGTGGCTTTCGGGAAGCCACCAGCATGTCTCCGTGCCCTGCTTACGTATGGTTTGGTGGAGAGTTCAGCATGGTTTAGTAACTGCTTAACTCCTGAACACATAGTGTTGGGGTGGAAACCCGTTATGGCAACGTATCAGGCCAAGCGTGGCCAAGTCATTGTTGCAGGAACGCTCATGGTTGCAATCCTAACCCTGTCTCTGACTCTTACGATCTACCAGATGTCGGGCGTAAAGGAGGACCTCCGCGCCACACCTGTTAGGGAAACGGTTCTAGGCATAGCCAGCGACTTGGACAGAGCGCTCACGTACGCGCTCAGCAACGCAAGCGGAGTTTACAGGTCGTTGTGGACTCGCCCTGAGATTCCTGTTGAAGAGGCATATCAACAGGCGAACGAGTCGGGTCGAAGGTTCCTTAGTACTTGGAAGCGGAGCCTCCTTACAGTCTACTCGAACCTTGGCGTCGGGCTTGAATACGCGAACGAGAACTTCGGATTTGACTGGGACGGGACGCTCGGTTGGACCGGCGCTAGTTGCATCGTCGACCTGAACATCTCGGCATACGGCTTCACCGGGTGGATCGCGGACAGGAGTAAAGCCATCAAACTCAGGCTCGATCCGGACTCAATAGCCCCGAACCACGAGAACAACCAGACAAGGTTACGCTTCTCCGTTAGCGACGAATGTGCAGGGCAGAGCCGCCCGATATCAGACCTAAGTCCCGAGAACCTCGGCATACTCGCTCACGTAGCCGGCCCGGTCTGGGTCTGGGGCAACGTATTGAGTCTAGAGTACAATGGAGCCGGCTCCTACACGCTTGTCTTCTCGCCTGACGTGAACCAGTTTAGTCGAAGCGTTGTTCTTAATGTCACAACACCTGAAGAACAGATCGTCGTGGCAGCTTCATATCGAGGCAGAGAGAAGGCCCATATCGCGTTCAATAGCCTAGATGTGAACCGGACCTCTGCTGTCGACAACCTGGGGAGTTTGACGCTGAGCAACGTGACGTATACCCTGCCCAATAGCACAGACATCTACCCATGGACCTATGGGCTGAAGTATGTGCCCGCGGATGAGTATGTCTTCGTAAACTGGACTGTTGGGAATGAGTCGCTTGCAGTCGTGGACGACGACCTCGCAGAGCTGACGAGCGTCAACATAGTCGGCAGCACGACAATAACTGCTTTCTACAACAGGACAGGCGGTCCTCCTTCGGAGTCGCCCCCTGGAGCGTTGCTGGTCAACAGCGTCGAGGTTAACGGCCGCAGCGAAGGCAAGGGATTGGTTTGGCTGAGACAGAAGATCACGGGCAGCAATTGGACGCTCGTTGACGGGCCGAGTCAGACAATCATACACACGGTAAAGTCGGCAGGACTCTACGCGGTCTACTTCGAGCCGCAGGCGGGCTACGTGTTTTCGAACTGGACTCTCACAGGCGTGACTTCGGCTCATGGAAATCCGCCCGAAGGCCCGAACATGCGCGTCATAGATGTGGACCTCACTGGGAAAGCCACCGCGTTCTATGCCAGGGATGTTTCGAACGCAACGGTCTCGCTTAGCAGCAGGAACCGGATATACCCGTCAGATCTGAACAGGGGGTCGATCAGCTTCGACGGAACGCCGTACCGCCTGCCCTGGGACGTTACCGTTCCTCTGGGCACGTACAGCTTGGAATTCCTTCCGAGCCCAGGTCAAGAGTTTGTCGGCTGGGAGTTCGGAGGAGAGGTCATCGTCACAAACGGGCTTGACCGCTCAACAACGGCCCTTGTACAGGGCAGCGGAAGCATCACCGCACTCTACGTTGAGAGAAACGACAAGCCGCGCGACAAAGGCCCTTCCTGGGACATCCTGTACGTGGATCAAGGCTACTGGCTGATGCCCAGAGACCTCTGGTCAGGAGATGACGGAAAGCTACCTCCCAGCTTCAGCACGGGTGAAGACAAACAGGTGGCGCTTCTAGAATCGCCTTCAACCCCCGAACTCAGCATATCGCAAGACTTGTTCGTCGTGGTTTGGGTCAGGCCGAATCCCCCTCACAGCGTCAAAGACATAACTGTGAAGCTGGAGTTCGAGTCGAACGACGCGTGGTATCTCCTTGGAACCGCGGTTCACGAAGGAGTGAATATGGACGGGTGGTACGCGATGCCCCTCGACTCCACGGAAGCAGAATGGCCTGACCCTCAGACGCCTTGGATAATCCCTGAGAACAGCACCATCAGGCTCTGGGTGACCATAAGCTTCTGGAAGGACCCTAGCGGTTGGGGGACCTTCTTCCTCTACCACGGAGTTTCCTGGCCGACCTACGTCTACTTGGGCGGGGTCCCCACAAACCCGCCGGGCTAGGCTCAGGCCTACCCCCTGGGAGCGTGACCCCACCGAGCTTTGCGCCTCTCTCCGAGCTAGAAGGGGCCTGGCTGAGCCGAGGCTAGGGTTTGAGGCTTTCGCTCACAATCCGTGTATAAGCGGTCATGAGCATCGCTTTGGAACATGCTATGGCGGCTTCGCTTGTCTGTCCTTCCTCAGGCCTCACCTCGAAGCTGACCATCCTACCGTAGCCGATGCTGAGGAGCGTCTTGATAAGCTCCGCGACTTCTTCCACCGCGTTCACAGCGCCCTTGCTGTAGAAGACGGGGTGAGTGTCTACCATTCCGCTCTCTGTCTGTTTTGCGCAGCCTACGTGAACGTGCATCAACGCGTCCTTAGCCTTCTCTAAGACTTGAGGCTTCTCATTAAGCATAGGTGCATGACTTAGATCCCATAGTATCCCTAGGTTTCCAAACCTCGCCCGAATCGGTTCCACGATCTCTAGGGCTTCTTCCAGTGGGCCAATGAGAAGCTTCCTGTCATGTTGAACGTCGAAGGGCTCTAGGAGGACCTCCACACCCCTGCCCTTCGCCACATCGCATATTTCCTCAACGGACCTCGCGAGCACCTTCTTCGCTACGCGACGACGGGCAGGCCCGGGGTCAGGCCCCGAACAGAGCGCCACGGTCGTGATGCCGCGACTCGCCGCCAGAGCTATCTCCTTCTTGACGTAGTCCACTGCCTTCCGCCGGGTGTCAGAGTCCGGCGAATTAATGTCAAGTTTCCCCGCCAAGAGGTCAGGCTGGAGCCCCCGAGCCACCTTCTTCTCAGCCAGGAACCCCCTCGCCTGAGCCCATTGCCCATCCGTAAGCTGGGCGACCTCGACGCCGTCGAAGAAGGGGTCCTCGCCGATCTCTCTCAGACAGCCTACGATGTCTCCTTCGCCCTTCGCCAGGGACGGGAAGGCCATGAAGCTCACGATTCCGATCGGCCATGGGAACCTCGACGAAAGCCGAAGCCCCTTATGCAACACGTCAACAGTGAACATCTCATACCACCAATGCTAGCTTCATATACACTCTCTTTGCTTGGCTTAAAGGCCTGATCGCCAACACCTCTGTGTTCACCAGGTTCGGCGGCATCTCGCCCTTAAGCACAGAGACCAAGCCCTTGGCGGCCAGCTCAGACATCTTCGACCTAGCCTCGATTGACGCACTTGCTATATGCGGCGCCAAGACAACATTGTCCAGGCTGATCAACGGGCTCTCAGCGTCTATCGGCTCCTTCTCAAACACGTCCAAGCCGGCGCCGGCGACCCAGCCGTGCTTGAGGGCTCTAGCCAAGGCCTTCTCGTCCACGACCGCGCCCCTGGAGGTGTTGACCAAGTGAGCCGTAGGCTTCATCAACCTCAGTTGCCTCTCTCCGATAAGATGCTGTGTCTCGTTTGTTAGGGCGACATGGATCGAGATGAAGTCAGACTCACTGAGGAGCTCATCAAGGGGCCTGTACTCTATGCCTAAACTCTTCTCGACCTCAACGGGCGGCCTGACTACGTCGTAGTAGAGCAGCTTCATCCCGAAGCCCTTCGCCCTCCTCGCAACCGCCGAGCCTATCCTGCCTAACCCCAGGATGCCCAGCGTCTTCCCGTAGACATCAGTGCCAAGCATGAACCCCGGCGCCCATCCGATCTTCCACTGCTTTCCACGGATGAAACGGTCTGCCTCAGCGACCCTCCGCGCCGAGGCCATCAGAAGGGCCCAGGCGAAGTCAGCGGTGGTCTCAGTGAGCACTCCAGGAGTGTAGGTCACGTAGATGCCTCGCTTCGTCGCCTCCGGGATGTCGATGTGGTCGTAGCCGACGCTCATCGAGCTTATCACGACAAGCCGAGGCCCTGCATCCATGATCTCGGCATCGATCTTCTCTGTCAAGAGGCAGAGGAGCCCATCCTTGTCACGCAGCGCCTCCTTGAGCTCTCCTCGGGTAGGCGGTCCCTCGGCCTGACGCAGTTCGACATCGCAGACCTCTTTGAGGATCTCAAGATAAGGAGGTACGAGCGGCCTCGTAACGTACACCTTAGGCCTGGCCATCCAATCACCGACGCATCGTAACCGTTCAGGGACTTAATACGGTTACGGTTTGACCTGAAGCCTTCGCCATGACGGTAGGCTACCTCCTGGAGCTGCGCGTGGCTCTGGTTGGGGCCTTGAACACCTCAGGGTTGAACGCATACCCGGGCCTCTCACCCCTGAGCACCTTGACCACGTCTGACGCCACCGTTACAGCCATTTCTCTCAGAGACTCCTTGCTATGCGAAGCCATGTGCGGGCTGACCACCACGTTCCTCATCGTCAGGAGAGGACTCGTCAAGGAGACAGGCTCAGTCTCGAAGACATCGAGCCCAGCGCCTCCCACCCGTCCGGATGAGAGAGCTTCCGTAAGCGCCTCCTCGTCCACGACTCCGCCGCGAGACGTGTTAACCAGAATAGCGCCTGGTTTGACGAGGCTGAGCTGCTTCCTCCCCAAGAGATGACGCGTCTCGTCGGTGAGAGGGACATGGATCGTCACGATGTCCGAGCCTTGAAGAAGAGAGTCGAGGTCAACCAGTTTGGCGTCCACCTGTGCCGCGAGTGCCTCCGAGACGTAGGCGTCGTACGCCAGCACGTTCATGTCGAAGCCTCGGGCTCTCCGGGCGACCCTAACGCCGATGCGGCCTAACCCGATGATGCCCAGCTTCTTCCCGTAAACGTCAGAGCCGATAAGCTCATACCGAGCCTTCCAGTTCCCCTCAGCCGTTAACGCGTAATCGGCCTCTACGATCCGTCTGGCGACGGCGATCATGAGCCCAACCGCGTAATCTGCCACAGCCTCCGCGTTCGCTTCAGGCGTGTAGACCACAACCACGCCATGCCGGGTCGCCGCCCCAACGTCAACGTTGTCAACGCCGACGCCGTGGCGGCCCGCCACCTTCAGCCTAGGAGCACGAGCGATCAACCGCTCGGTCACCCTGCCCAGGGCTCTTATGACTATCGCGTCCTTGTCCCTGCTCTCTTCCTCCAACACCTCTTGAGACGTGGACGAAGCGAGCTTGACCTCGCCAACCTCCTCAAGGAGGCGTATGCCAGCCTCGTCGATCTTCTCTGTGACGAGTATCCTGAACCGAGGATCCAAGCAAAGCCCTCATTTCGCGACTCCTGTAGACATTGAGCTGTGGATTTAACGCTTCCACGGTCTGCTCAGGGCCATGACGACTCGGGAGGACGGGACATCTCGGGAACCGATGTGGCCCCAAGCTGCCGGGGGCCCGGAGCAGACCCGTCTGCATTGGTCTGAGGTGGCTCGATGGAAGACTTATCTTTCATGCTGTCCATTACCTGTTCGATAAGAGTTCGGCTACGGTGTCCAGATGGACGATCACGCTTTGGCAAGCTACTTGAGGGCCGGTGCCATCGCGGCGGAGGTTCGAAGAGAGTCTGAGCATGTAGTTGAGGAAGCCGTAGGTTTTCTCGACCTCTGCGAAAAAGTGGAGATGTCGATCCGTCAGAAGGGTGGGCAACCAGCCTTCCCGTGCAACGTCTGCGTTAACGAAGTGGCAGCCCATGATACCGCGGCGGTCGGAGACATGAGAGTCATAGGCCCTCGTTCAGTCGTCAAGTTGGACATTGGCGTGCACATCGACGGGTTCATCGCTGACACGGCTCTGACTGTAGTCCTTGACGACAGATATGCGGCGCTACGTCAGGCGGTTGAGGAGGCCCTAGGCGAGGCTGTGAAGGCTATGAACGCAGGGGTGCCAGCGACCCATGTCGGGAAGACGGTCCAAGAGTCGCTTAGGAGAGCCGGGTTCAAGCCTATCTGGAACCTCACAGGCCACGAGGTTGCTAGATACATAGTACACGCCGGGTTCTCCATCCCGAACGTCTCCGAGGGCGAGAAGAGGAGGCTCGAGGCCGGCAGGGCCTACGCTGTGGAGCCCTTCGCGACAACGCCGGAGGCGGCAGGAGAGGTTACAGGGCTGCCTGAGGCTAGGATTTTCAGATGCGCACAATGCAGGCGCCAGCGGAACGAGGACGAGGATGCCCTGCTTCATGCCTTATGGGAAGAACGTCGGACACTTCCGTTCGCGGAGAGGTGGCTTACAGGCCTCCTGCCTGCCGCGAGGCTTCATGAGGCTTGGGCCAAGCTTAGGAAGCGAGGCCTCGTCAGAGGCTACCAGGTTCTCAGAGAACGCAGAGGAGGCCCGGTTGCCCAGGCTGAGCATACGGTGGTCGTTGAAGAGCATGGGTCGCGGGTCTTGACCTAGCCCTTCTTCTCTTCAAGGTACACCGAGGTGATGGTCATCTGCTTGCTGCACTTGGGGCAGGTCTCAGCCTGTCTGAGAACATAGTCTCCCTTTACGAAGGCCCGGATGCTCTTGAACCCGCATTGGAGACACTCGATCAGCGTGAACACGCTGCGCGTTCTGCCGTGTGCCGCCATCATCATTCTGTTCCTCGTCAAGGTTACAACGTAGGTAGATAAAGCTAGCCCAAGGAGACTGAACACCAGGAATGAGAAGCCTTGCTCCGACCTTCCGGTCCAATACGCCGATATCGCCTGGTAGAGCAAGACAAGCGAGACCATGAAGAGGATCAGCACCAATGAGAAGAGGACTGCTACTATGCTCGTCCCCCTCGCTGGGCCACCTTCCATCCCCAAGGTGCTCGACCACCGCAAACCTGCCCAGGAACGCCTCGGAGCTCTCCTCATCCTGGCTACTGGCCTATGCCGATCGTGTTTCCTATTCCGAGTACTACCACTAGGTCTCCGACCACTGACCTCTCGGAGATAATCCGTTTCACGCGGCGGACAGCTTCGTCCACGCCCTTGTATATGTCTTTCTTCATAGGTGCCAGAACGTCTTGGTTTGACTCTTTGATGATGACCGCGTAGAGGGGGACACCATACTTCTTCGCCGTCTCCTCAATCTTGAACTTGTCAACGCCGATGCCACCGATCGCGGCGCCTATTCCTTCAGAGACCTCGCCGGTGTTCTCTCCTTCGAACTTCTGCGCCGCGTCGATCATGATGATGGCCGATGCTTTTCCGCCATTCTCGTTGAGAACCTTGACTAGACCGTCACCGGGCTTGCCTACGTTGGCCCCGGGACCTTCCGCCTTCAGCACGACCAGCCTACGACCGTCGAAGGCCACGTCTGACGCAACGGTGTCCTTGGCCACGGGCCTCTTCTCGGACGCGTACATAAGCCTCGCCGCGACCAGTGACCCAGCCCCGTCGCCTATCGGTTGGCCTAGCTGGAAGGCCTGGACTGCTCCCATCATGGCTTCAGCCTCCTGCACAATCAGGGGTAGCTGAGCTTCGAGTTGGTAGATCAGGAATATGCTCATCGTCTTCTTGCCAAACAGGTAGTAGTGCCTGACGACACGATAGATGGTGTTCAACGCGAGGGCTGCTTCAACGAGATTCTCAGTATTGCTCAGCTGGGCAGCGTCCGCGGAGGGAGCTAGGCTGCCGACCTCAGCCTTCAGCCTATCGTCTCGTACGTCTAGGAGGTGTTCGAGCTTTCCAACGATGCCTGCGGGGTCCAAGCTCACCGGCGGTATCCAGAAGTACTCTAGTAACCTGTCTAAGCCTGTGTCCAGATCGGTGCCCTCCTTGGTAAGGCCCTTTAAGGTCTCAAGCGAGGCTCTACGAGCCTCGTCCTTCATCGCCTTCAACCGTCTCAGGGAAGTGTCGATGTGCCTCAGCATTGTCCAGGCCTGCATTCTCTGGCCGTAGAGCATCGTGGCCAAGAATAGGCCTATGAAGAGAACTTGGAAGATTGTGCCAAGTATGTTGTCCTGTCCCGAAGGAAACAGACCTTGCAGTGGATTCGCGTTAGAGGTCAGAATGCCAAGGTCTGGCATTAAAGGCACCGCAACTGCGCGTTAGACTGCACGCGAGGATGGGCTAATAAACGTTTTCGGAAGGTGGGCCGCTAGCATCTTCCGCCTCTCGTAGGCTCTCGCACTACAGAGACAGAGGACGTGGCGTGGTTTGACTTCCGCGTTCGGAACGAGAGCGGGTCGGTCCCACGCCCTA
>CAYRUY010000072.1:0-8935 GCA_964427455.1 uncultured Candidatus Bathyarchaeia archaeon
ACGAGCCTCGCAACCTTGGTGGCTATGCCCAGCCGGTGGCTTACCTCAGCCACCTCGTCCACATCCTTGTAGGCTCCAGGGGCCTCTTCGCTGACAACAGCTATGCTCGCAGCCTTGACGAGTATGCCCCGTTGCTCCAAGCTGCGTTTCACGTCGCTGCCCCAGTACGTCCGCTTCGCTGCTGCACGGCTCATAAACCTACCTGCGCCGTGGGCTGTGGAGCCGAAGGTCAACTCCATCGCCTTCGGGCTGCCTAGGAGAAGCCAGCTGCTTGTCCCCATGGTGCCGGGGATGAGCACCGGCTGGCCGAGGGCTCGGTACTCAGCCGGGATGTCCGGGTGGCCTGGTGGGAAGGCCCTAGTCGCGCCCTTCCTGTGCAGGAAGACCCTGCGCCTCCGGCCGTCGACCTCGTGGTCCTCCAGCTTCGCAATGTTGTGAGCCACATCATAGATCAAGTGCATGTCCAGGTCTTCAGCGGACCGTTTGAACGCCTTCTCGAACGCCTGCCTTGTCCAGTGCATGATCAACTGGCGGTTTGTCCAAGCGTAGTTGCAGGCCGCAGACATCGCTGCGAAGTAGTCCTCTGCCTCCGGGCTCTTTGCAGGGCCGCAGACAAGCTCCCTGTCAGGCAAGTGTATGCCATACCTGCGAACAGCAGACTCCATCACGCGAACATAGTCGCTGCACACCTGATGGCCGAAACCCCTGCTGCCCGTGTGGATAAGCACCATCACCTGGCCTGGCTCGTCGACCCCGAAGAGCTTCGCAGCCCTCGCGTCGAAGACCTCCTCGACCTTCGAGATCTCCAAGAAATGGTTTCCGCTGCCAAGGCTTCCGATCTGGCTTAGGCCTCTGCTCTTCGCCGTAGACGAGACCTTTGAGGGGTCAGCCTTCGCCATGCGGCCCCCCTCCTCGCAGTGAGCCGGGTCCTCTGCCCAACCGTAGCCCTGCTTCACAGCCCATTCCACGCCCTCAGACGCGACAGCGTCCAAACCTCTCGCGTCGACCCTGATCCTGCCCTTGCTTCCTAACCCTGAAGGAACGTACTCGAAGAGCGTGTCCAGAAGCCTGGCTAGGATCGGTCGAACCTCCTTCTCACGCAGGTTCGTCCTCACAAGCCTAACGCCGCAGTTTATGTCATAGCCTACGCCTCCGGGGCTCAGGACGCCCTCCTCGGCGTCCATCGCTGCGACTCCGCCGATGGGGAAACCGTAGCCCTCATGCCCATCGGGCAGCGTGATAGCCCACTTCTGGACGCCGGGCAGATACGCCACGTTAGCGCACTGCTCTAGCGTCAAGTCTGAACGCATCTTCTCTAGGAGCGCCTCGTTCGCGTAGACTCGGCCGGGGACCCGCATGCCGTGCTTGTACGATGTCGGTATCTCCCATGTGAGGTCGTCAACCTTCTTCAACTGAACCCTGTCAGACCGTCCTCTCGGCTCCTCAGATTCTCCCACAGCCAACCTCCTCCTTTATGTTAAGAGCGGGTGGTCCGGGTCTCACATAAACTTTATTGGCCTCTAGACCAATAATCCAGCGCCTTGCGAGTCAAGGTCCTCAGAAGGCTGGGCCCAGACGAAGTAGACGAGAGGCTAGGAAGCTTCGAGAGAAGCCTCGGTTGTAGCTTTGAGGAGTTCGAAGACAGGCTGCTAACCGGCCTCCTCGCTCGGGAACAGCTTGGAACCTACCTAGAGTGGGCTGCGCTGCAAGACGCGTACAAAGCCTACGAGGAGTCCGGCGAGCTCGATTATGTGGTCGAGGACTCCTTCGAACTCGTGGATTCAGCCTTCGAGACGCTTCTAAGCCCCAAGCGGTTAGAGCTCCTCAACCATCTGGCCGCCCGCGGCTGCGAGTCGATAAACGACCTAGCCCGACGGACTCGAAGGGACCCAAAGAACATCTACGTGGACCTGAAAGCCTTGGAGATACTGAGGCTCGTTAAGCTTCGAAGGACGGGGAAGCGGAACGTGATTCCTGAAACTCCCGTTGAGGAACTGACCTTTGTCATCCAATAGAGGGGCCCGCTCTATTCCAGCGCGAGTCTAGCCACGCTCTCAGGGAGCTCGTCCCTGTTGCTGTAGGTAACCTCGACAACAGTCACCCTTGGACTCGACCTTATCTCGTCTATGAGCCTATCTCTAGCTCTCAGGTGCAGAACTCCGACGAGAGGTTTGGGGTTGCCAAGGGCCTTCCTTACCGCCTGTGTGAACGTAGGAGAGAAGAGCTCCATGGGGCCTACCTCGTCGATAACCACGAGGCCGACGTCGTTTCGCTGAACTGCGTCCTCGATCGCTCTCACACCTACAGCGTCCAGATCGGTGAGATTGACCCTGTACTTTCCCACTTGGGGCCCGACAGGGTTCCTCACGTGGCTCAGCCAACCCGTTCGGCCTGAAGAGAGGTCGCGAAGCTCGAAGCCGACCCGTACGCCCCCTTCGCGAACCTCACGTGAGACCATCCCGCCGGGTTTCAAGCCGCGCAGTTCCAAAGTCTCTACGGCCTTCAACACCACCGTGGTCTTGCCGACGCCCGGCGTCCCCGTGAGAAACACTGCCTTAGCCAAAGCTTCCGGAACCCTCCCCTCACGCGGAGCCGGACTACAGCCCTAGCTTCTCCAAGGCTTGCAGGAGCCGTTCAAGCTCGTCTCGAGTGGGGCTGCCTCGAGTCTCAAGCCGCGTTGCCTTAAACGCGCCTGCCGTGTTCGCACGTCGTAAGGCCTCGAGGTCGCCATGGCCTTGGGCCTTCGAGGCTGCGAACCCGCCGATGAAAGCGTCTCCGCAGCCGACCGTGTTCACCACCCTCAATCCCAGCCTCTCTAGAGGCACAGCCGCAATGCTGCGAACCTGCTTGCCAGCGTCGGAGACCAGCGATGAGCCCTCACTGCCACGCTTCACCAAGACCTTGACCGACCGATTCACCCTACTTAGGGCTTCACCGATCCTTCTCGGCTCCTCCGTCCGCAGGAGCTGTTTGAACTCCAGCGCGTTGAGGATGAAGTAGTCCGTTCGAGCCAGGCCTTCTGCGAGGCCAGTCAGGCCGAGTTCAGCGTGGACGCCGGGGTCCCAGACCGTCTCGGCGCCAGCGGCCTTCCCCAGCTCCAACAGGCGGACCGCCACGGGCAAGGGCGGGTCTGTCACGACGATCACCTTTGAGCCGCCGATCAGCCTAGCCCGGGAGCCTCTCATCAGGTCTTCGGGCGTCAACTCCTGATTCGCGCCGAAGAACGTGTGGATGCAATTCCGGCCCTGGTCATCGATCATGATATACGCCTGACCGGACTCAACGCCTTCGACGAACTTGAGGCCTTCTGTCGCGATGCCCTCTGCCTCTAGGACCTTGACCTGTTCACGGCCGACCTCGTCCTTTCCCAAGGCGCCGATGAACCCCGTCTCGCTGCGCCGCAGAAGACGAGCCACAGCGACAGCCACGTTCGCCGCCGTGCCACCTGGAACCCGCGTGATCCGCCTGACCGCAACCTCCTCACCGACACTAGGGAAACGAGCGATGAAGAGGTTGATGTCCCAGTTAACCGCCCCGGAGACGACCACGGAGACCATCCGGTCACCTGCTCACCGTATGGGCGCGGTTCCAAGATAAGAGCTCTACAGCCGGTGGCTCTGATTGATTTTCAGGAGTCTGGATGGTCACCGCATAGGGCAGGGAGCCCCCGACATCACCAGAACTTCATGCGCCCCGACTTGACCGATGACACCTTGGAAATGAGTCTATCCCGTTTGCTCTGAGAGGGATCAACCCGGCCTCCCGCCGGGCGGTTAGGCGGGATAGGAATGGAATAGTCTGCGCTGAGAGATATGGTCTTGGCACTCTAAGCCCGAAGGTCTTGGGGGAGAGCATAGAGTCCATGGCTGTGAAGTTCAAACCGCCAGGAGGATTCTGACTGTCCGCTCTTCGCAAGTGATCCGCCCAAGGGTAGGCCTCCGAAGCCTTCGCCGAGGAGAACGCTTACATAACCTTTGACTTTCCGAGACGTTGTTCCACAGATGTCGAAGACATGTCTGGCGGCGGGCTAAAGTGAAACCCGAGCCTAAAGCCCGCAGAGCCGTCGAGCTTCGCATAGCTGGCATATAGGGGTCGGTTACGTCTTCAGGAAGCTGGATCAGCTCTTGCAGGAGCCCTGTGCCGTAGTGAGTAGACATATACCAGCCCCTCAGCACCCTTGCCAGGCGCAGAGAGAGTCTTCAACCAGAGCCCTTCCGCGCTAGGTTCCGGTTGAATCAGGGCCTCCTGCGCGCTTCTTTGGTGGCATGAAACCACCCTTCGGCATGGTGAGAGGCCCTGTGAACGCACGATGAAGCTGCAAGACTACTGGTCTAAGGCTACGCGGAGGTGCGGTCACTCGGACTAGAGCCTTATTAGCCGATTCCGCGCACCTCTCAAGCAACTAGGCAACCCGGAATCTGCCCTGCGAGCGATGGTCCTTGGCAGAACGATACCGCGAAGGGGACTTCGTAGAGACAAGAGATGGCCTCATCTTCGACGTGAAGGGGCTGATCCATCCGCCGGGCCGCGTCATCGCCTACGTGAGGTACGTGCCTGATGTGGCTGGGGAACGAGAAAGGCTCGGCCAGAGATATGGGAAGATATACTCGCTGCCAGACCGGGAGGCCTACCTCTCGGAGAATCATCCGAACTACATCTTCCACGACCCTGTCTTCAACGAACGGCTTCAGGGACCTCCGGCTCAAGAGATCGCCGTACACTATGACCCGAGAGTGAAGCTTCGAGGCCTCCGCAACACAGGGGCGTTCGACGAAACACATAAGGCGTCACTAGAGCTGGCAGCCACCATCAAGGAGACAGCCTCGCTCTCGTACAGCAACCTGGGCATATCGGGCTCAGTCCTCGTCGACCTGTACAGCCCCAACTCAGATTTGGACATCATGGTCTATGGCAGAAAGGCAGCGGAGGCGGCCTTCCACAGCCTAAGGGACCAAGTCAAGCCCGGAGGGCTGCTTCAGCCCTATGGCAGAGACGACCTGAGGAGGCTCTATGAGTTCCGTTCAAAGGACACCAGCGTTCGCTTCGAGGACTTCCTTGAGACGGAGAGCCGCAAAGTGATGCAGGGGAAGTTCCGAGGCCGAGACTACTTCCTCAGATTCGTCAAAGACTGGAGTGAGCTCAACGAAGCCTATGGAGATAGACAGTTTCAGCCGCTGGGCTCGACTTGGATAAAGGCGATGATCCTCGACGCTCGAGAGGCGATCTTCACGCCCTGCGTCTACAGGGTGTCGACTATCGAGGTCCTGGAAGGCCCACGCGGCCTCGAGGTCTCTGAGATAGCGTCCTACCGTGGACGATTCTGCGAGCAAGCTTGGGAGGGCGAAACGGTTGTGGCTCAAGGTAAGGCCGAGAGGGTTCTCCCCAAGAGAGGCGAGGAGTATGTCCGGTTGCTTCTGGGCGGAAGCCGGGAGCACCACATGATTCTCGCGAGACGCTAGACGACGAGCTGCAGGCTAACTTCCAAAGCTTGGTCACTAGGCTTTCCCGCCGATGCGGAGGATGTCCCTCAGCCTTTGGGCCACGATCTTCTCCTCGCCTGCTTGGATGCACTGAGGGCTCAGCGTAATCGTGTTCTCGTGGCTTGGGGCGTAGATCGGGGGCTCCCCCGACCTGAGCAGTTCGACCACTCGCGCCGCAGATATGCCCAAAGCCTTCTCGTCGAACGTAAGTCGGGCCTTAGGCCAGCCTTGCGCGTAGTACTCGTGCTTCGAGGGATCAGGCATCACGCGTTCAACCTTCACGCCATCGTAGCCCGAGAACTGCCCAAGCCAGTACTTGACAAAGGACTCCCACGACTCGCGCTGAGCCTTGAAGTCTCTCGCGAAGAAGAGCCTGAGAGCCGTGACGAGGCCGACGATCTGTTCCTTGCTGACCTTCATAGGGCGGCCGATCCCGTAGTTAGGGCATTCATGCATCCTCGCAGCCTCGACCAAGTCACGTCGTCCCAAGAGGAGCCCTGTGTCGTTGGGACCTCGAATCTCCTTTCCACCGCTGAACGCTACCAGGTCTGCGCCTGTGGCTACGACCGCCCTGAGGTTGTCTTCAGGCGGCAGCTCTGCGGCCGCGTCCACGATCAGCGGTATGCCTCTCCGCTTCGCCAGGTTCACGACGGGCTCAAGGTCCTGCAGGCTGCAGCCCTTCAGGCCTGTAAAGACGGTGAAGGTCAACGCGACGGTTCTCTCCGATATCACATTCTCCATCTCTTGAATGGCCCAGCCCTGCCTTGTGCCCACTCTGACGAGGTTGGCGCCAGCGATCTCGAACGCCATCGCGTAAGGTGTAACATGCATCTCTGGGATTATGACCTCGGGGTGGAAGCTCATAGCGTAGGGCATCGCCTTGATACTCTCAGGGTTTCTCCCCGTGATGCAGGCGGCCGTCGCTAGAACGAGGGCCGCCGAGGCCCCGGCAGTTATCAGACCTGCCTCGGCGCCCGTCATCTCGGCCACGACCCGGCCTGATTTCTCCAAGAGCTCATGCATGTTCACGAAGCTCTTAGCGGCCTCATCGATCGCCTGAACTACCTCGGGAGGCATGATTGAGCCGCCTAGGTACGTCAATGTCCCATACGCGTTTATGACTGGCTTTACGCCTAGCTTTTCGTACACGCTCATGGCTTGGAGCCACCGGCCCCAGACACATGCGGTTACCGCTTATAACGTTCGAGCCTGAGCTGGCTTGAGTCTAGGAGGCCTGGGATCAGCCTTTGTTCAAGGCGGATACATCGGCGTTGCGTTACAGCAGCTATTGAGCTGCCTCGTAGATGTCCCCACCCTTGATCACGGTCACCGGCACGAGTCGCTGCAAACCAATCCTCTCGTGCTTCAAGACGTCGACAAGCGGGAACTTCCCCTCCTCCAGCCTGAAGGTCGCTATGTCGCCCGCTGCGCCGGGCTTCAAGGTGCCGATCTCGCCCAGCTTGCCAAGAACCTCTGCAGGGCGGGCGGTAGACGCCCGGATAACTTCGTCCAAAGAGAAGCCTAGGTGGAGGAACTTGGCGAGGGTCGTCGGAAAGTCGAAGACAGGCCCGTTGATGCTCTGTGTGTGAAGGTCCGTGCTGATGGTGTCAGGTCTAATGCCTTGCTCGATCGCCTTCTCCGCGACGTTCCATGAGAAGCTGCCTGCCCCATGCCCCACGTCGAAGACTACGCCCCGCTTCATAGCCGTATAGTACTCCGACGGAACCTTCCCGTCGGGGTCTAAGACTCCATGCGTCCTGTGGGGTTGATAGATATGAGTTAAGACATCACCCCGGTTTAGGAAGTAAAGGGTCTCAGGATTGTAGTGGTTCTCCGCCATCAGGATCCCGCCGACAGCGTCGGCTGCCCGTCTCGCAGCGGGGAGCGCTCTTCGCCCATAGGTGCCGTGCCACTTGATCCCAAGGATGACATCGCGGTTAGCCCCTATCACGCGGACTGTCTCATCATGGTTGATGAAGAACGACGTGGCAAACGTGTCGTTGTAGAGCATAGGCCACAACTCGCCGCTGGCGAAGCTGACAAGGCCCAGCGAGCCGATGTTCAGAAGCACGTATATGCGGGTCTTGGAACGCTCGATGACGTATCTGCGGAAACCGGCGAACAAGAGGCCTCCGAGTGAGCCCACGTCCAAGACGGTCGTGGAACCTTTCGCTAGACAGGCGGCCTCCGGGTCTACGGCTATCGGCGCGATCTGGTGACAGACATGCACATGTAGGTCAACCAGTCCCGGCGTCACGAGGAGGCCTTCGGCGTCGACCACGCGTTTAGCCTGGGCTCCGTCGATCCGTGGCTCAACCGCAGCCACCTTGCCATCTAGGATAGCCACATCCTTGCGTTCATGTATGCCCTGAGCTGGATCGATGACAACCCCATTCTTGACAAGCACGTCGTACATCTAGTCCATCTCCAACAGGCTTGAGCACATGGCACGGAACCTAGCTGAGCAGATTTATCGTTTGCGTCCACAAACGGGATGAGCCCCAAGCTAGCCTTCGGAGGCGGGGACGCCTTAAAAGGCCCAGAGGCTGAGGAGGGCCTGTGCGTGGAGCGTGAAGGCTTGAAGATAACCGAACGAATACACTTAGTGAAGGCCCCTTTGGGGGAGACCTTCACCGGCGTTTACCTCCTTCTCGGGAAGGAGATCGTCCTCATAGACACGGGCCTCCACAAGACCCCGGAGGAGAAGGTCTTCCCTTACCTAGAGCAGCTGGGGAGAAGCCCTTCCGAGATCGCGCTCGTCGTTCTAACACATGGGCACGGCGACCACTACGAGGGCATCCCGGCTGTGAAGAAGGTCTCAGGTGCAAAGGTGGCGGTTCACAAGGCTGATGCTTGGCTCATAGAGGAAGACCTAGACGCGGCCCTCTTCAGAAGCCTTCACGAAAAGTATCCTGACTGTTTCAGGCCTGTCAAGGCAGAGCCGTACCCGAAAGCCGACCTCCTCTTGAAGGAGGGTGACTCCTTGAATCTCGCCGGCGAGGAGTACCAGGTCTTAGAGATCCCAGGCCACACCGACGGCTCGATAGGACTCTACCAGCCACAACAGCAGCTGCTATTCACAGGCGACGCCATAAGCGGCGACTTCCTGCACTTCTACGGGGACCCAGACCGATGCATCGCCTCAGACCAGAGGCTGTTAGGGCTCAAGGTTGAACTGCTGCTGGCCTCTCACAGGTACAAGCCTGCGAGCGACGCGGTTCTCAGAGGCGCTGAGACTGGCGCGTTCATCCAGCGGCACATCGAGGCGATCCAAGACGCTATGGAGAAGACCAAAGAGTTCATCCGGGCCTCCCAAAGGCCTGTTAGCCCCAGGGAACTCGCAGAAGCCCTGCAGGGCCCCAGCTTGATCACCGCGATCAAGCTGCTTGAGAACCTAGTACGCAAGGGAGAAGCCAGCGAGGTCAAGGCGGAGACCCGCTACTGGTAGAGACTCG
>CAYRUY010000073.1:0-8924 GCA_964427455.1 uncultured Candidatus Bathyarchaeia archaeon
CGAGACCGTACTTCCCTATGAGATAGAGAGGCAGCAGGAACCCGTGAGCTATCCCAAACCCAAGTGCTCCAATCGCGGAGCAAAGCGACAGGATCTTCAAGTTCCTATGGATTCTGAAACTATAGGCCTCTCTCAGAGATATCCTCTTACCAGCTTTCTCTTGTCTGCCCTCTCTGTACGATAGAATCATGGGTAACTTGGCGATCTCGACTCCTGCCAGAAGGAAGAAGCAACCTGAATAACCAAGACATGATAGAAGAACCGCGAATGATAGGCTGCCGATTGCCTGAAGCACAAAGTTCGACGCGGTAAACCATGAAAGGAACTTCGCGTACGCGCTGCGAGAGTTCTCGTAGAGCATTATGTTGTGCACAGAGTTTCGCAGGCTGTCCTGAAGGTCGTGCAGGAATTTGTTGAGGAGGATCTGAAGTTTGGCCGCGGAGAAAGGAAACATGCTTTTCGCGACGACGCTCAAGGTACAAGATGCCAGATAGACCCTCTTTCTCCCATAGACATCGGCGTATTCGCCTAGGAAGATCCCGAAGAAAGAGATGGCTAGGGTCGAGATGCTGAAGATCAGGCCCATATCGACGAGCGAGATCCCTCTATGTTGGAGGTACAAGGGAAAAAGGATCTCGAAGACTCCCATTATGAATGCAGAGAGCAGACCAGCGCTGAAGACGACCTTGATATTCCTGTTCAAGACCGTGGCACTTCAGATTGCGGGCTTGATCCCAGCTCATTTGAGTAGTTGCTCGACGTAGGCAATCACGGGGCTTATCTTGTCCAGGTCGTGGAGGTCCCAGGCGCCGTATTGGCTCCCGGATTCGATGTAGTCAAACGCGCCGGTGTTACCAACATACTCCCATAGGGTTGGCCAAGCACTCAAAAGATGGGTTCTCAGCGTCGACTTGTCTTGCCTCAGCAGTTCTCTTGATTTGTTGCGCATAGGCATCACGGACAACGCACTGTTTAGCGGGAGAACTTAAAGCTTCTTCAAGTCGATGGGCCTATTCTTTGACCCACAAATCTATCACGTTGCTCTGGTGTTGGCTGCAAACCCATCTGGGTATGAACCCGGCCGGCCCCAGCTCGATGCCCAGACCACTCACGTTTCTGGGACTTGCGCTGGGGACGAGGCTCTGCAGACGGAATGAGAAGAGCGCTGCTGGTCACGGCGCTTGTCTACGCTAGAGAAACGTCCTCCTCAGTCGAGAAAGAGGGTCTTCAATCAGAGCCTGCCGGCGCTACCTTTCCGTTGAATCAGGGCCTCCCTTGCGCTCCTTTGGCGCTATGAAACCACGCTACAGCATGGAGAAAGGCCCTATGAAACCACCTCTGAGGTTCAGCCTCCTCAGGTCTTGACCTGTACGGCTCATGCTCTTCCAAGGGGCTTTTCTCCGAGGCCTACACCATCGTTCGGACGGATCGTGGCCTCTGACCCTGGAATGAGACGAGGGTGAGCTGGTGGGGCCTGCTGAGAGTTAGTCGTTGTCCCAGAATTCGCGGGTTGTAAGGTACTTGAGCTTCGCTTGGATCAGGTCCTTGTAGAAGTCCTCCTCAGTGTCATGCATCTTGGCTAAGACCTGACTTGCAGTCTGGGGTCCTATCCCTCGGACCGCCAGGGCCTCTGCGGCCCTCCTTCCATACGAAAGAACGAGGTCAGCTGACCTTCTCGCCCTGGATAGGAGTTTCAGCTCTTCCTCCGTCATCGAAGCCCTCTCATGCTTCTTCATGAGCGCTCCATGGATGCCGAAGCCGAGCTTATTCAGGATCGCTAGGAGCCCTGAGCCGCAGGCCTCGCACGCGGGCTTCTCAGGCAGTTCCCGGAGCCTAACGGTGTGTTCCCAGCTCCAACAGTTCATGCAGAACAACCGGATGGGCTCCGCTGAGAGCGCGGCCTTCATATGCGCGACGCTGTCCTTTAGGGCCGACTCCGGGGCGATAAGCTCAGGGACCTCGATGAACTTGTTGAGAATATGGTAGGCCAGAGGGCTCGGCTTCTCCGAGGCGAGAAACGTGCAGGTCTTGACTCTCCCAGCTGCGATCGACCTGAACAACTCCTTGGCGTGTTCCAGGTCCAGCTTCTCTTGGAGGACCTCCCTGACTGTTTCGCGGTAGACGGGTGTCTCGGAGAACCTGGGCGCAATCCCTTGGTAGAGGCTAGTCTCGCCTATGAAGAGGCCCCTCGGAATCGCGCCGAACCTTGATGCGACAAAGTTCAGGTAATATGCGAGAGGAAAACTCCTTGTGAGTTGTCTATGCAGGGTGTCTTCCGCTACCTCAGGCGTCAGACCCAAAACGATAGAGCAAAGCTCGTTCAGCCTCGTCTCGTCGATGTCCTCGGGTGTCTCGATGAGGATCCTGTAAGCGTCTGCCCACCAGCCTCTGATGAGCCCCCGCTTGGATAACACAGAGTCAAAGATGTACCCTAACGTCTTGTTCGCTCGCTCGCCCAGAGATGCGTGCACGATGAGGAAGTTCCTGAAGGCTTCCAGCACGACGAGCTGATCAGTCGGGACGGGTGCCCCTGACCTGATCTGGTCCAGGAGCTCTTCAGCCACCTTCTTCACCGCATACCTCTCGGCGACGCGCTTCCGCGCGAAGGCTGTCACAACATCATCAAACGGCTCCTTCCGCAACGCTTCAGCGAACGCACGCCTCAGTTCGCCTACCTCTTGGGCTAGCTCCCAGGGGATCGGCAGCATCTCCCCGTCCCACCCAGGGATGGCCGCAGTAGGGTCCTCGACAGGCGTCACGTATACCCTGTCGTCCTGAGGCATCGCTTCGATCTTCCACACCCTTCCTTTACAGATGAACGTCAAGCCTATCCGGGCCTTGGTCTGGATGAACTCGTCGCCCAGGGTGCCCACCATGCCGCCCGTGGAGACATCAATGATAGGATACCTCTTCTCATCCGGGATCATGGACAGATTCATGTAGTAGTAGTCCCGTGTCCGACCCGTCCTAGCCAAGCGGCTTCCCTGAAGCTTGACCATCCCTAGCTGGTCAAGGAACTTCACCGTCGACTCCAAGGTCTCCCGGTCGAGGCCTTCATAAGGATACGCCCTTCGAATGATCATTAGAGCCTCGTCCAAGCCGATGTCCTTGTTGTCCATCACTAGGCCTGCGACCTGATGGGCGAGAACGTCCAACGCCTTCACGTGTATCCGGATCGGCTCCAGCTGATGTTTCTCCGCCCTACGAACAGTGGCGATGGACTCGAGGATGTCGTCAGTAGAGGTGGCGATGATGATTCCCTTAGATGTTCTCTCGAGGCTGTGGCCGGACCTGCCGACGCGTTGGATCAACGCCGAGACCTGTCTGGGCGACATATACTGGGCGGAAAGGTCCACGCGGCCGATATCGATGCCTAACTCAAGAGTTGAAGTGCAGACCAAGGCTTTCACGACGCCGGCCTTGAAAGAGTCTTCGACGCGCGACCTCTCTTCCCTGGAGAGGGAGCCGTGGTGGACCGCTACTCGTGGCTCAAGCATGATGAGCCGTGACCCCAGCATCTCCGCCACTGTTCTCGCGTTGACGAAGACGAGCGTCGACGTGTGGGATTCGATGAGCTCCTTAAGCCTGCTTATCCTAGCTGCGGCCTCGGGGCTAGTGTAGAGCGTCTGAGCGAGCTCGTAATCCGCCTCGCCGGGGAACGGGTACTCGACCGTGAACTCAAAACCCTTAGCCTCCTTTGCCTCGACTACCTTGACATCTCGACTGGCTCCTACGAGTAAGCGAGCCACCTCACGGGGGTTCCCGACGGTCGCTGAAAGGCCGATCCTCTGAAACTCGTGCTGTGTGGCCTCTCGAAGCCTTTCAAGCCCTAGCGTCAACTGGACGCCGCGCTTGTCTTGGGCAAGCTCGTGGACTTCATCGACGATCACCCATCTCACGTTGGCAAGGTGGGTGCGCATCTGTCTCGCGGGCAGGATCGCCTGAAGCGTCTCAGGCGTCGTCACGAGCATATCAGGCGGAGACCTCGCCTGCCTCCGTCGTTCCTGCTGAGGCGTGTCACCGTGCCTCACCTGCACCGTGAAGCCGAGTCTTGCAGCCCAGCTTGAGAGCCGCGCGACCATGTCTCGGTTCAACGCTCTGAGAGGCGTTACGTAGAGGATACTGATGCCACGCGCCCTCCGGTCCATCAGAAACATGTCTAGAACCGGGAGAACAGCTGCCTCCGTCTTGCCCGTGCCCGTCGGGGCGATGAGCAACACGTTTTCTCCGCTCAGGACTAGAGGGATCGCTGCGCGTTGTGGCGCCGTCGGGCTTAGCAGCCCTTTCTCGGCGAGTACCTCTCTCACCGGAGCGCTGAGCTCATCAAAGACAGACTTGCCCGGGCTGGAGGAAGACATTCTCTCGTGCTTGCTCAATGCCCCGGCGAAGGATTTGATGCTTTCGAACGACAATACGGACGGCAGTGGCCTTCCATGCCAGAGGCTGGCATCTTTCTGTGCTGAAATGTACAGCCTAGCAATGTGCTGGATCACGGTTGCTGGCCAGAGTTCCGGTGCGGTTCGCGCCGCTCTCTGTCAGCCCTTCTTTCCCAGTCGGGCTTGTGTCGCCTTCTCGATGTAGCCCGCGGGCTTCAGAGGAGGGCTGAAGACGGCGACGAGCTTCATCGTCTCCTCGCCCTCGTTTCTGACCTCGTGTTCTTCGCCAGCCTTGGCGATGAGCAGTACATCAGGCACTATCGGGGTTCTCTCCGAGCCGCAGATGTAAGTCCCCCTACCTGTGGCAACGTACATGCATTCGTCGCTTGACTCATGTCGATGCATCCCGGTGGTTGAGTCGGGGCTGATGATGGAGAACAAGATCGACATATGCATGGAGCCGCCCGTCTCAGGCGAAGCTAACACCTTCAAAACACGTTCATCCGGCCGAGGAACCCTGACGCCGGGGATCTTCCATCCTTCGACAACGGACACTGTGCAACACCGGGCTGTAGCTGGGGCCTCAGATATGCTTAAGCTTAACCCTCATGGCTCTGGGGAAAGACCCGTGAAGCACGGAGGAGAACTGAGTGGCCTGCCCTGAGAGCGTGGAGGGATTCATGAACAGCTCCGTCAACGTGAGACCTGAGCTTCTGAGCACGTTCAACCTGCCCCGTAGGGTCCAGATCCACGACGTGACCTTGCGAGACGGGGAGCAGACACCGCGCGTCGTCTTGACGTTGGAGGAAAAGGTCAGGATTGCTCAGGCTCTCGACGACCTTGGAGTGGCCAGGATAGAGGCGGGCATGCCAATCGTTTCGAAGGAAGACCGCGACGCGATCAAGAAGCTCGCGGGCCTCGGGCTGAACGCCGATGTTCTCTGCCTCTGCAGGGCGCGGAGAGAGGATATCGACGCGGCGCTCGAGTGCGACGTAGACGGCATCGTAACGGACACGTTGGCTAACCCGAAGACGATCAAGGCGGTCTTCGGATGGAACGAGGACGAGGCCGTCGGGAACATCGTAGACGTCCTTCGCTACGCGAAGGAGCGTGGCCTCTACACGTCCATGATGCCCGTAGACTCGTTGAGAGCTGACCCCGCCTTCATAGAGCGGCTGTACAAGGCCTCTGTCCGAGAGGCGAAGGTAGACTCTGTGGTGGTCTGCGACACCTTCGGAATGAGCCTCCCGCAGGCAATGATGCTTCGCGTGAGAGAAGTGAGCGAATGGGTTGGGCCCGGCGTAACCGTTGAGCTTCACATACACAACGACTTCGGCCTCGCGACTGCCAACGCTCTAGCCGCAGTCTGTGCAGGCGCTGAGATCATCCATACGTCAATGAACAACCTCGGGGAGAGAGCTGGGAACGCAGCTACGGAGGAGGTCGCTGTGGCTCTTCAACTTCTGCTAGGGGTCAACGCAGGCATCAAACTGGACAGGCTGATGGATGTTTCGAGGCTCGTTCAGGACCTTACGGGCGTCCGGATGTCTCCTACGAAGGCGATCGTCGGAGAGAACGATTTCACGTTCGAGTCCGGCCTCGTCGTCTACATGTGGAAGAGCTGCAGAGACGCGGGCTTCGAGCTGGGTGTGCTACCGTTCATGCCTGAGCTGGTAGGCCGGGAACCCGTCCGGATCGTCATCGGCAAGAAGAGCGGCGCAACAGCCATAGGCTGGAAACTAGGGGAGATGGGCATCTCCCTGCCTGAGGAACAGCTTAGAGAGCTCGTGGAAGCTGTCAAAGATGAGTCTATAAGAAGGAAGTCCAGCATAACTGAACATATGCTCAAGGAGATGGCTCGAGGAATCGAGCGCATCTCGTGACTTGAGACTCGATCCATGGTCTGAAGAGTTGCTGCTCGCAGGGGCGGTCGGGAGCCTCGTCGTCGTCTCAGGTGAGTACGTTGTTAGGCGGGTACATGGGGAAGCTCTTGAGGGTCAACCTGACCAAGGGCAAGGTCAGCGAAGAAGCCCTGAACCTTGCCATGGCAAAGCTCTTGTTCACCGGGAGTGGCTATGGGGCCTGGGTGCTTCGGAGAGAGGTCCCATCGGACGCAGACCCACTAGGACCGGAGAACGAGTTGATCATGTTGACCGGCCCCTTCACCGGGAGCCTCATCCCCGGCGGCACTAGGGCTGCTGCAGTCGCGAAGTCACCTCTCACCGGCATCTTCGCGGAGACAAACACGGCGGGCTTCTTTCCAAGCGAGATCAAGTTCGCAGGTTGCGACGGGCTCATCCTCATGGGCCGAGCAGCGTCCCCCGTCTACCTGAGCCTCGTGGATAGCCAAGCCTCGCTGCTGCCCGCCAGACACCTCTGGGGAATGGACACCTACGAAACAATCACCGCCATTGGGAAGGAGCTCGGTGACAGACAGGTCAAGGTCGCCTGCATAGGCCATGCCGGGGAGAGGAAGGCAAGCCTTGCATGCATCATGAACGACGATGGCCGAGCCTTCGGCAGGACAGGCCTAGGAGCCGTGATGGGCGCGAAGAACCTCAAGGCTATCGCGGTGAGGGGCCACGCCAGGGTTCCGGTCTCAGATCCTACGGAATTCGAGGCTTCACTGCAAGAGTACCGTCGAGGTGTGCTCGAAGCGCAGAGGGTGAAGAACCTCAGAAGAGACGGGACCGCGGGAGGCGTTGAGACCTTCGAGAAGACCGGCAACCTGCCCATCAAGAACTGGACTAAAGGGACGTTCGAGGGTGCGGTGAGGATCAGCGGCCCGGCAATGACGAGGTCGATCCTGAGAAGGCCCTACGCCTGCTTCGCATGCCCCGTCGCCTGCGGCCGAGTGATCGAGGTTCGATCAGGCCCCTATACAGACCTTGCCGGGCCGGGGCCGGAGTACGAGACCATCGCAACCTTGGGCTCGATGTGTCTAAACGATGACCTAGCTGCCATCGCTAAAGCGAACGACTTATGCAACAGGTACGGGCTTGACACGATCTCGACGGGCTGCACAATCGCGTTCGCTATGGAGTGCTATGAGAACGAGCTGTTGAACAAGCAGGACACGGGCGGCATCAACCTCACTTGGGGAAACGCGGAAGCGATCGTTGAACTCGTCAGACTAATGGGAGAGATGGAGGGCTTCGGTCGGGTCTTAGCAGACGGCGTCAGGGCCGCTGCTGCAAGGATCGGCCGCGGCTCTGACCGCTACGCTTTAGAGGTCAAAGGCCTAGAGCTTCCGGCGCATGAGCCACGCCGGTTCAAGTCGATGGGTTTGAACTACGCGACTGCGAACAGAGGGGCCTGCCACATGCAGGGGCTCGCGAACTGCATTGAGCGAGGCCTCCTGATGCCTGAGTATGGGCTCTCGGAAGCGATGGACGGGTTTGCGATCGAGGGGAAGCCTGCGGTCACGATCCTGTACCAGAACCTCTGCTCTGCCTTGGACGCGCTCGGCCTCTGCAAGTTCCCTGTCTTCGGCGTCACCTCCTTCGACCTGATAGCTGAAGCATACACGCACCTGACAGGGTGGAAGATCGACAGACAGGGCATACTGGACGCGGGCAGCCTGATCTACGACCTGAAGAGAGCTTACAACCTGTCCTGCGGCGTCAAGCGTAGCGACGATAGGCTGCCAGAAAGATTCACAAGAGAGGCTTTACCCGATGGCTTTGCGAAAGGCCAAGTCTGCGAACTCGACCCCATGCTGCAGGAGTATTACCAGCTGAGAAGATGGAACAAGCAGACCGGGATGCCTGAGAACGAGAGGCTGAGACCCCTTGACCAACCGCCTTGAGACCCCCTACAGGGCCACTACGGCCGCTAGATCGTTGACATTCGTCATCGTAGGTCCTGTAAACACTAAGTCGCCGAGCGCCTTGAAGAACGTATAGGAGTCATTCTCGGCCAATGCCCTCAGCGGGTCTAAGCCCGCCTTACACGCCCGGTTGAAAGTCTGACCGTCAACTATGGCACCGGCCGCGTCCGTTGGACCGTCAAGACCGTCTGTCCCCAGGGAAGCGATAACGACGCCTGAGCTGTCTCGAATCTTCAACGAAGCCGCGAGGGCGAGCTCTTGGTTCCGCCCGCCTCGCCCTGAGCCAGTAACCGTGACTGTCGTCTCGCCTCCTATCACAATCGCCGCAGGCCTCAGGGTCGGGTGATCCGAGGCAACGATCTCGCGGGCGATCCCAGCGTAGACGGTTCCTACCTGTCTCGCCTCGCCCTCCACCAGAGACGAGAGAAGGACCGTGTTCAGCCCCTGCCTTCGAGCCTCCATCGAAGCCGCCTCGGCAGCTAGGCGGTTGTTACCGACGATCACATTATGCGTCCTAGAGAGAACAGGCTCCCCGGGCTTAGGGGTCTCGGGCACCTCCCCGCGTAGCCCCCTCTCCAGATAGGCTTTAACGGATGTTGGAGCCCTCTCCCAGACGCCATACCGTCTCAGGACATCGACTGCGTCTTGGAAGCTAGTGGGGTCTGCTGCGGTCGGCCCTGAGGCTATGCTTCCAAGGGGGTCGCCGACCACGTCTGACA
>CAYRUY010000074.1:0-8903 GCA_964427455.1 uncultured Candidatus Bathyarchaeia archaeon
TCAACCTCGGCTATATCTTCAATTTCGACTATCACGGCAAAGGCTATGCAACAGAGGCGTGCCGAGCTGTCCTTGGTCATGCGTTCGACCGATTACAGGCACAAAGAGTGGTTACTGGGACTGCAGCTGCGAATACCGCGTCCGTTCGATTGCTTGAGCGGCTAGGTTTCAGGATAACCTCCGAGAGCACAGGGAGCTTCGAAATGTCGAGAGATGAATGGAAGGCCAAATCGGGGCGTAGCGATTATATGCCCGGCTAAGCAGGCACTCCTCCCCGGAAGAGATAGTCCCTAATCATCTCATATGCTGGGAGGATGTTCTGTCCAACTAAACATATGCTTCCCTTGCCATTGATCTATACGCAGCTGGTGAACCTCGAAACGGACGACTATGTCTCAAAGGTCGCCCGGGGCGTTGACGAGGCGTGAATAAACCCCCGCTGTTTTCTCCATAGTTGGTGCGGGGGGTGGGATTTGAACCCACGGAGGCCTATGCCACAGGGTCTCCTACCGGCTTTGTTCTAAGCCCTGCCCCTTAGACCAGACTTGGGAACCCCCGCTGCGCCTTGGAATCTCTGGCATGACCCCCTTATTTTAAGCTTCGTCGAGGCAGCCTCGTTAACGCTTTGCGTGCGGCTTGAGCCACGTCACAAAGCTTTTCAACCAATGGGGAAGCTATCGGCGAGGCTCAGCGATGAGGTTTGCATGCTGCAAGATCCTTTTCGGGAAGACGCCGTTTCGAGAGTTCGTGAAGGCAGTGGCCTCGATGGGCTTCGACGGCGTCGAGGCGGGCATCTCCGAGATCAAGGAGGCGTATGGCTCGGCCAAGGTTTTCAGCGCGGAGATGGAAGCGCACGGGTTGAAGCTAGCGGGCAGCTACTGGGGTGGCCCCTTCTACGACCCTGCCCAACATGAGCGCCTCGTGAAGGAGGCGGTCGGCCAAGCAGAGTTCCTCAGGAATGTTGGCTCCCAACACCTCGTGATCGGGCCACCGGGAAGGTTCAAGGGCTTCGAGGAGGCCGCTGAGAAGTACCTGAAGGCGACAGCCCAATGCCTCGACAAGGTCGGGGCCGCGGTGCAGGACCAAGGCGTTCTGATTGGGTTACACAACCATTACGGCTGCATCGCAGAGAGTAGGCGCGAGATCGACTTCATCATGGCGAACACAGACCCCACCCTCGTAGGGTTTGCCCCCGACACATGCCACCTAGCAGTCGCAGGCTGCGACGTCCTAGAGACCATCAGGACCTACAGCCGCAGGGTGAACTACGTGCACCTAAAGGATGCGACGAAGCCCGGCCTCTTCGTGCCCCGGGACCAGAAGTGGACCGACAGGATGCGGGAACTCGGCCGAGGGAAGATCGACTTTCCCGCCGTGATGAAGGTCATCAAGGCCGCAGGGTACGATGACTGGGCAGCCTATGAACAGGACTTCTCCACGACTACGGCTGAAGAGAGCGCTAGGATAAGCAAGAGGTACATCGACAGGTTCCTGAAGCCGCTCTACAAGTAAGCCCATACGTAGCCGGGAAGGCCACAAGCTAGCAGAGGAGAGAGCGCGGGCCCCTCCTAAGCCGGGCGTCGATCCGGTCTGACGGGGGTTCATCTTGTACCAGCAGGACCCGAGGAGGCATGGAAGCTTTATATGGTTCGACTGGCCTCCCTCCAACAGCCCCAGCACGGAGTAGATGAGCCTGGGAAAGAAGAAGGTAATCAGCGAGCAGGAGATAGGCGACCTTAGGCTTCCCGGCGAAGGTGAGGTCTTCGGCTACGCCGAGAAGCTGCTAGGCTACGACAGGGTCTTGGTCAAGTGCCTCGACGGCTTCCCTAGGCTTTGCAGGATCAGGGGCAAGATGAAGAGGAGAGTCTGGATCAGACAAGGAGACGTCGTCGTCGTCGCGCCATGGGACTTCGAGTATGAGAAGCGCGGGGACGTGGTCTGGCGGTACACGCGCGGCCAGACAGACTGGCTGACGAGGAACGGTTACCTGAAGCCCGGCTGAGACCGGGCCGATGCGACTCCCGACTGGAGGGCTCACCGCCACTAGCGCGTTTGGAAAAACCTCTATCACCCTTAAGCAGTGATTGGTCGAGGGAAGTTGCCGCTTCGTGAAGAAGCCGCCGTGACGAAAGCCTGAGAGAAGAGGCAGAGGTAAGCGGGTCTTCAGAGAGAAGCGGTCCGAGGAGTACGAGGCTCCTTCAAGCGCATCGAATTCCAGATCAGCCGCGCCGAACTAGCGCAGGGGCTGAGTCTCTGAGAAGCCGAACTCGTTCTGTCACCGAACGGTCCTATGCCTCAAGCTTAAGTTCGGACTGGCCTCATCCACTCAGACATGCTCGTAGATAATCATGAGGGTCTGGGCGTAGTCCCAAGCGGTTCGAGGTGTCCAAGACTAGACACCTTGCGGCAACTGCATGCGAAATGGTACTAGGATGGGGAAGATGCGTTGCAGTGCCCCAGATGCGGGGAACAGGGATGGGATATGTTAGGCTACGTTCCCTTTGACGAAACACATGTCTGCTATAACTGCGGGCATAACTGGCCTAGACCGAGAAGGAGGCGGGGGGCGACTTGAAGAACATCTCCGCACGTTAGGCTGAAGCGACGGCTTCAAGTTCCCGTGGAGGAGCGTCAGAAGCGTCTTCTCCTTCCTTGTAGAGCGGGAAGCGAGAAAACAGAGTGCGAGGATGGAGCGTTACAAAACCAGGGCTTGTGTATACATATCATATGAGCGTGTTGAGCTGTACTTTGATGTTATGCCTCCCCGCCTGGTTCGTGCAGTCCGGGTTGCCACATTCCACCGTTAAATACTCATCGCTCATTAACTTCTTCACTTCGTCGACTGTAAACTCTAAAGGCCGCAGTGCGCCACACTTGTCGCACTTTACTCGCCAAGGCGTGCGCCTTAGTTCCGTTACCCTACTAGGGCGCTCCTCAGATTCGGTTGCCCTACTACGTCTCTCCTCGATCTTCAACTCTTCACCCTTGAGTTGGATGCTTTGAATCTCGTCTTCTTTGAGTTTGAACGCCTCTCTTAAGCCCTCTACCTCACTCTTTTTCTCGCCAAGCCTCTTCTCAAGTTCTCTTACCCTTTTCTTCAATTCTTCAGCCTCTTGAAGATATGAGGCTGAGGAATTGAGTCTTATATCTTCAAATTGAAGAAACTTTGAAGCTATGAGGCTTTGAGTCTCGTCTTCTTTGAGCTTCAACGCCTTTCTTAAACCGTCTACCTCACTCTTTTTCTCGCGAAGCCTCTTCTCAAGATCCTGTACCTTACTAAGCCCGTTCTCGAGTTCCCCTAACCTTTTCTGTAGCCCTTCAGCCTTAAGCTTGATGCCTCGAATCTCATCCTCGTTAAGTTTCAACGTCTCTCTTAAGCCGTCTGCCTCCCTCTCTTTCTCGCCCAGCCTCTTCTCGAGATCATTCTTCTCCTCCAAGAGCTTCTTCACCCTCCCATTCAGCTCTGCGTTGGCGTTGAGCAGTTCATCTAGGTTCTCGATGATGGCCTTTCTTATCGAGTTTGCATGGTTCACGTAAGATGCCCACTTGGTCATCTTTGGTACTTGTATCATCGCGCCCTTCCTCGGCGCTCCTTCATGCCTCGGCTCTGAGAAGGTTCTAAAAGCAGAGAGCAGAGTTCGGTCCCATCGCAGAGGCCCCAGTCTCGCTCTCGATGCTCTGCTCCCTCCAAACCCCATCCCGGCCCATCGCCAGCGGTAGTTTCTATCTAATACTTAAAATTTGCCTCTTTTTTGCGAAAAAAGCGCCAATTCATAGCCTTTCAACGGAACAGAGTGAAACCATACAAGAGAATTGAGATCTGAGCCAGATTAAACAGAGTACAGTGCGAGGCCTAGAGTGCTCCTAATTGAATCGTGTCAATCGGGTCCATTCAGGAGGCAGGTGTTATCCTAAAGAGTGCCACCGTAGAAGACTTACGCCTTCCAGTGCTCGTACACCGGCTTGGTCCAGGGTTCAAACCTCTCGTCTAGAGGGATGGCTACGAGCCGCTCATTACCCTTGTGCTTCGCCGTGAAAAGCCTGAAGACCACAACGTCGTAGACTTCCTTGGATCCGGGGATGGGGCAGTAGGTCACCTCGTAGGCATCGGTTCCCCTTGAGCCGCGGGCGGTCGTCGTGTCTCCTGGAGAAGCCTCGGAGACCGGTTCGCTTGTCCTCGCACCGAGAAGGTAGAGCCCTTGGAAGAGAACCCGAACCTCGGATGGGTGGATGCCCTCGATCCTTTCGCGGACCAGCCCTACGCTGGGAAGGCGGGGCTCCCTAACCGACACCTAAGCCCCGCCTCCCGCGCAACAGCGAACGCCGAACGGTTAACCGGTCATATATCCCATAATGTTTGGTTGTGGAGGAGGTAAACTCCATGCTTTCAGCGCTCCAGAACCGTGATTTCAACAGTTTCAGCAAACTGTGAACTATCGGACTCAGGGCTCGCTCCGCATGGACGTGAGTCTGCGGTTCGCGCCGCCTAGGCGGGTTCTGAGCCCTCTCATGGAAGCCTTCGCGCACCTCATGCATTCCTGTACTTGGCTCGAGATCCGTGTCTCGTTCAGCTCTTCTTCTCGAAGAGAAAGGCGTCGGATTGGCGCCGGTCTCCTCCCTCACCGGGCAAACCTTTAGAGAACACCACGTTGTTATCGATGGCGGAGCCGATGCCAGAGCGAGAAGGAGAGCTTCCGAAACGCGTAGCCTACAGGGTTCGCCGAGCCGAGAGAAGGGATAGAACGACGACGACGAAGCTGAGAAGAGACCTTCGACTCGAACGAGCGGCTTTTGAAGAGGTCTTTGACAAGCCGACGCTGATGACGGTCTACGGCCTCCTGAACCGCGGGATTCTAGGAGAGATACATGGGACGGTGCAGGCGGGGAAGGAGTCAAGGGTCTATTGGGCGAAGAGCCGTGAAGGAGAAGACTTGGCAGTCAAGATATACCTGACTGGGTCTGCGGAGTTTCGAAAAGGCATGGTAAAGTATATCCATGGCGACCCAAGATTCGAGTATCGTAGAGGCGATGTCAGGTCGCTGGTTGCGCTCTGGGCGTCGAAAGAGTACCGGAACCTGAAGCAGGCCTACGAAGCAGGGGTACGCGTGCCAAGACCGATACATATAGAGAGGAACGTACTAGTCATGGAGTTCATAGGCGAGGACGGTCGGCCCGCCCCGTTGCTGAAGGACTCAGCTGTGAGGGCGCCGACACGTCTCTATAAGCAGGTGATGAGGGCTGTGAGAAGGCTGTACCGGAAGGCTGAGTTGGTGCACGGGGACCTCAGCGAGTATAACATCATGATGAGACGCGGTGCGCCCGTCGTCTTCGACCTCTCTCAGGCAGTCTCTATTGAGCATCCGCAGGCCTCTACGCTTCTGAGAAGGGACGTATCGAACTTGACCCGGTGGTTTGAAAAGGCAGGGGGCGAGGTAATGGCTGAGGACGAAGCCTACAAGTGGATAGTCGGGGGCGTCTAGATGGCGTGGATGCTTCGCGAGAAGATTCCCCGCGACAGGATCGGGGTTCTCGTCGGCACGAAGGGAATGGTTAAGGAGAGGCTTGAGAAGGAAGCGGGTGTGCAGATCAAGGTTGACAGCAGCACAGGCGACGTGGAGATAACACCTTCTGAACACGCAGAGGATGTCTCCTCGGCGTTCAGTGTGAGGAACGTCGTGCAGGCGATCGCGCGAGGCTTCTCCCCGAGGAAGGCTACCAGTCTTCTCGGCGACGACAAGCTCTTTGAGAGCTGGGACCTCAGGAAGGACAGCGGAATGACGCCTAACGCCATAAAGAGGCTTCAAGGCCGCATCATAGGCCGTGAGGGAAAGATGAGGAGAACGATCGAGGAACTCACGGGCGCGTCGATTTCAGTCTACGGGAGCACCGTCTCGATCATCGGCGAGAGCCCAGGCTTCGAAGCCGCCCGCGAAGCGGTGAAGATGCTCCTGGACGGGAGACAGCATAGCACAGTGTATCGCTACTTGAGCAGGGAGAGAAGGAAGATCGCGAGGTTTGAGCTTTCGCTCTGGGAGGAGAAGCCGGAGCCCCCGGAGAAGCCTGCGAAGGCACCGCGGTCACGGGTTCGCCGCAGCTCGAGCGACACCTGACCAGCCAAGCCACGTATAAGCCCGTAGGTGGTACCGTGTCTTCGACAGCTGTCTTCGAAGAGATCAGCCCCGCAGACTTCTTCTACAGGAACAGGGACATAGCTGGGTTCAGCAACCCTCTTCGCGCTCTATACAGCACCGTCCGCGAGTTGGTTGAGAACTCTCTAGATGCGTGCGAGGCCGGTCAGTTCCTGCCCGATATCTACGTGAGGTTTCAGCATGTATCAGGACCGTTGGACGGCGTATCGATCTTCAGGACGAGGGTTCAGGACAACGGCACGGGCGTGCCCGATGAGAAGATACCTATGGCCTTTGGCAAGGTGCTCTACGGGTCGAAGTATGGGCTTAGGCAATCGAGGGGGACCTTCGGCCTAGGAGGGACCATGGCGCTCTTATACGGCCAGATCACGACGAACGTCCCAGCGCACGTCGTCTCAAGCGTGGGCGACGACTACGTGCATGAGTACGAGATGAGCATCGATATCCAGCGGAATCGTCCCAATGTGTTGAGGTATCGTACCCATCCGAACGAGAAGCGCTGGCATGGAACTATCCTCGAGTTCTCCACGGAAGGCGACTACGCGAGGGCATCGTCGAAAGTCCTGGAGTACCTTAAGCAGACGGCCATGGCGAACCCATACGCGGACATAACCTTCGTCGACCCTCGGGGCAGGTTATACGTCTTCGAGAGAACCGTGAAGAAGATACCTGCCCTGGCGCGGGAGACGAAGCCTCACCCACACGGCGCAGATGTGGAGACAGTTCAGAGGCTCATAGCGGCGACGAGCGCGAAGGACATGCTCAGCTTTTTCACGACGCATTTTCACCGCGTAGGCAAGGGGATCGCGCGTCGCTTCCTGGATAAGGCGGGAGTCGACGTATCACAGTCGCCGAAGGAACTCTCACCAGACATGGTCGTGAGGCTTGTGACGGCGATTAAGGCGTTCGAGGGATTCCTGCCTCCTGACGGCTCATGTCTCTCTCCGCTCGGAAAGCAGCTTCTCGATGCTGGCATCATGAAGGAGCTTCAGCCCGAGTTCACATCGGTCGTGCAGAGGCAGCCGTCCGCGTATTCAGGTTACCCCTTCGTGGTCGAGGTTGGCTTGGCGTACGGAGGCGAGGTTCCAAGGACAGGCGACATAGTCCTGTACAGGTTTGCGAACAAGATCCCGCTGCTGTACGATGAGACGAGCGATGTGAGCTGGAAGGTTGCCCACGGCTCAATCGACTGGAGACACTACAGGGTGAATCCGTTGGAGCAACAGTTGGCAGTCGTGGTGCACGTCTGTTCGACGAAGATACCCTACAAGACGGTAGGCAAAGAGTTCCTCGCGGACAGACCCGAGGTGGAGCGCGAGATTCTGAACGCTTTACGCGAGGCAGGGAGGGGGCTTATGGCATATCTTTCGCGGAAGGAAAGAGCTGAACGAGACAGGAAGCGGCTTGACGTGTACCGCCGGTATCTGCCTAAGATCGCCCGTTTCTCGACGAAGCTCAGCGGGAAGGACAAGGAGCCGAGCCTTGAGCCCCTGCTCACGAAGGTAGCGCAGCTTGACAAGGCTGAGGCAACGGAGGCCTAGGGAACGTGATAGCTAGGAAGCGGAAGAAGCAGATGGTCAGTGAGAGGTTAACGAGCCTAGGCAGGGACGTGTACGCTCAGATCCTATGCGGCGACTTCCCTTCGGTTCGAATGCCGAGCAGGTCGATCCAGAACATCGAGTACCATCCGGAGCTTCGCCAGTACGTGCTAGGCGAGAAGAGCGTCAGGAGGAGCACGAGGAACATCCGCCACCTGAGGCCTTTCACGCAGCTCGTCTGGACCGCGTACATCGCTGAGACGCTCTGCTCAATGGGCAAGACGAGCACCCTGAGAGATGTCTACTACATGGCTCAGTCTGACGACGTTCATTTCAACGACCAAGCCGAGAGCGACGACACGATAACAGACCTAGAGACTATCACCGGATATGCGCGCGAAGACTTCAGCATCTTCCCCGAGGAGCGGTCTAGCATCTTCGGCGACCTCACGATTGAGTATACGGTCCCCGGGTACGAGGGCCGGAGGCTCACTCTGACCTCGCACCCGGACGGGCTTGTGATCGGGCCGACGCTGACAAGCTCCGAGTTCGTCAGCTGCAATGCTGACAAGGTCATAGTCATCGAGAAGGGAGCGATGTTCACGCGGCTCGTCGAGGAGAACGCCCCTCAGAGGTTCAAGGCATTACTCATACAGACAGCTGGGCAGCCGCCGAGAGCGACCCGCCACTTGATCAGGCGGTTGAACCAGGAGCTAGCCTTGCCGGTCTACATTTTCACAGACGCTGACCCGTGGGGGATGCACATAGCCATGGTCATCATATCAGGTTCAGCGAACGCAGCCCATCTCAGGGAGCTTGCGACTCCCGACGCGGTCTGGTCTGGCGTCTGGGCCTCGGACATCGTGAGGTACAAGCTTCCCAGCGACCCGCTGACGGAGCTCGACGTGAAGCGGCTGTACGAGCTTAAGAAGGACCCCAGGTACGAGGGCAAACTCTGGCGCAGGGAGACTGAGCTCTTCCTGAAGAACCGGCGGAAGTCGGAACAGGAGGCCTTCAGCCGATACGGGCTTACATACATCGTGGACGAATACCTGCCGGAGAAGCTGACGAGGCAGACGAAGCTTTTATAGCGCTCCGCCGCGTCTACGCATGAGCCGGGATAGCCTAGTGGACTAAGGCGCAGGTCTGGAGCAGGCGCCTTCCAGGAAACCTGTGAGCCTCACGGCTCTCGTGGGTTCAAATCCCACTCCCGGCG
>CAYRUY010000075.1:0-8887 GCA_964427455.1 uncultured Candidatus Bathyarchaeia archaeon
TGGCCGCAGAAGGCGCATCGGTCGTAGTGTATCTTGAACTCCGCCGTCTTGCCTCGGCCGATCATCTCTATCGCCGCCGTGGGACAGTCCCTTTCGCATAGGCCGCAGCCGATGCACTTCGCCATGTCCCAGACCGGTTTGCCTCGGAGACCCTCAACCGGGGGAAGCTTCTCGAAAGGGTATCGAACCGTGACAGGCTTCTTCACGCCGCTTCGAAGCAGAAGTCCTTCCATAGCCATGGCTTTCACCAACTAAGGTAAGGCAACAGTTCAACCACAACGACTTGGAGCAGCACGAGCGGGACAAGGTACTTCCAGTTCCCGTGCACCATCTGGTCGATCCTAAACCTAGCGAAGAGCGCCCTGAGGTTTGAGAAGATGAAGACCACCACGATCGCTTTGACTAGGAACCATACGATCGGCGGGATCGGCCATGGGCCGCTCGGCCCCCCAAGGAACACAGCTGTCGCCAACGAGGCCGCGAGGACCAGTTCAATATCCGCGGAGAGCCTGAGCAAGGCGAGTTTTCTCCCGCTGAACTCGGTCTGCCAACCACCGACTATCTCAGTCTTAGCCTCGGGGATGTCGAACGGGACCTGTTCGAGTTCTGCGAGGAGGCAGAGGATAGTGACCCCGAAGCCTACTGGTTGGAGCAAGACAAACGGCAGGTTCTCTGCCTGCCAGGAGGCGATGCCGCTTATCGATAAGCTGGCAGCCTTTATCGCAGGGGTGAAGAGCGCTATCGTCAAAGGGATCTCGAAGCCGAGAAGCTGGAAGGCAGCCCTTACCCCTCCGACCGTGCTGTAAGGGCTTGTCGAACTCCACGCTGCGAGGAAGACGCCGACCGCGTACATGGCGATAAGGAAGACGACGAAGACGAGGTCTCCTTCAAAGCTGATGACGGCTTTCATGTCAATCATCGGAACGAACAGCGCTGCTAGTAGGGGAATTGCCAAGAGCAGGATAGGCGTAGCTCTGAATGTGGTCTTGTCCACCGCTTCCGGCTCTATGTCCTCCTTCGCGAGTAGCTTCACGAAGTCCGCTAAGGGCTGGAGCATTCCGGCGAAGCCCGTGTGCAGAGGGCCGTACCGGTTCTGAAGCCTCGCGTAGAATTTCCTGTCAAGCCACTCGAAGAAGAAGCCTAAGAGGATGAGGAACAGTATCCCGGGAACGAGGATCATCTCAGCGAGCTGCAGGATGTCCAAGCCTTAGCGCCTCCCATGCCATCTCCGCGAGTACCTCGTCAGCTCCTGCCACGTCCAGTTCTGCGATGTACCTTTCCGTTCATCGACGATCGTGACGCGGTCCGTGCAGCAGAAGCACGGGTCTATCGATGCGAGGCTGATGGGTATATCGGCGAGGTAACCTCCCGTCATCATCTTGCACGCAGGCGGGATGTTCGCCAGGGTAGGCGTTCTAACCTTGTACCTCTCCGGTCTGTCGGTGCCGTTCGACTTGAGATAATGGAAGAGCTCGCCTCTCGGGGCCTCAACCCTGCTGATGGTCTCATTCGGCGGCACACGCCTCGGAACCTTAAGCCTCACCGGACCTTGGGGGAGATGCTCCAAGCCATACCGGACTATGTTGAGCGACTCTAAGGTCTCGTCGACCCTAACGAAGACGCGCGCAGCGACATCACAGCTATCATACGTTATCACGTTGAACGGGATCTCGTCATACGCTGCGTGTGGGTCGTCAGCTCGGATGTCGCTCTTGATTCCGCTCGCCCGGAGCACAGGCCCTACCGCCGACAGCTCCAAGGCATCCTTCGGCTTGAGGAGGCCCACGCCGGCAACCCTCCTGAGAACTGAGACCTCGCTTGCGCACAGCTTCTTGTAGTACCTTGCCCGTTGCTCGAGCAAATCCACGCCCTTCCGGATCCGGGAGATCGTCTCCGGGGAGAGGTCCCGTCTCACGCCTCCCATTGTGAAGAGAGCGAAGTTAACCCGGTTCCCCGTGATCTCTTCCAGAAGGTCCATGACGACCTCTCGGTCACGCCAAGTGTACATGAACAGCGTGTCGAAGCCGATCTCGTGGCCTGCCAAGCCCAGCCACAGGAGGTGGCTGTGAACTCTCCCGAGTTCCATCACGATGGTTCTGATGAACCGGGCTCTCGGAGGAGCCTCGATCTCCAAGGCTTCGTCAACGTTCTGAGCGTAGCAAAGCGTGTGAGCGTGCGAGCAGATGCCGCAGATACGCTCGATCAGGTACTGGTTATGAATGTACGTCTGTGCCTCAAGGGCCTTCTCGATTCCACGGTGAACATACCCTATCCTAGGCTTGACGTCAACGACCAGTTCGCCGTCGACGGTGAGGAGGAAGCTCTCCGACTCGGCCAGGGCTGGATGCTGCGGGCCTAAGGGGACCTGGATGGTCGTCTCAGGCAGAGACATTCTGATCAACCATCCTCCTGACATCGTCAACAGAGTACTTCTTCCTCAGCGGGTGAAGGTCCTTCGGCCACCCCTCGGGCAAGACGAGCGGCGAAAGGTCAGGGTGGCCCTCGAAGACCACGCCGAGAAGGTCGTGGACTTCCCGCTCGTAGAAGATGGCTCCAGGCATAACATCTGTGATCGTCTTCAGAACTGGGCGACTGTCAGGAACGGTTGTCCTCAAGGACAGCTGAACCCCGTTCCTGTCAAGATGGTATATGACTCCGAGTTTCTCGCCGAGGTCGAGCCCCGTGATGGTCGTGATATGTCCAAACCCGGCGCCGGTGAGATACGTGACAGCGGGCTTCAACGCGTCATCTTTCACCGTTACGAAGAGCCTCCTCTCTCTACGGGTCTGCACCTCGAGGATGTTGGCTTCTCCGATCGCTGACTTCAGTCCGTCGACCAGATTGGAGACCATCTCGTCCTTGAGGGACACCTCTACCCACCCCTCAGCTTCCCTAGTAGCGCCGTCACCCCGTATAGAACGGACTCCGGCTTGACGGGGCATCCGGGAATGTAGGCGTCGACGGGGATCGCCTTGTCAACCCCGCCGTAGACATTGTAGCAGTTGCGGAATACGTTGCCCGTGATCGCGCACTCCCCGACCGCGACGACGAACTTCGGGTCGGGGGTCTGTTCATACACCCTGACCAACCTGTCCTTGACCTGTCTGGTCACGGCCCCGGTTATCACCAGTACGTCTGCATGCCTTGGGCTTCCTTTGAGGATGACCCCAAACCTCTCAAGGTCGAATCTTGGCGTCAGCGCGGCTAGGACCTCTATGTCGCAGGCGTTGCAGGCACCTGTGTTGAAGTGGATGATCCAAGGGGAGTGAGTTCTAGCCCAGTTGACGATCCCCAACTTAGTCGTGTCTCCCGAAGAGCGGGGCAAGCGCTGCAAGGACGACGAGTAGGTAAAGAACAGGTAGCATGCCGGCGAGGCCCATAGATGTGGCCACGATGAACGCTAGGATGTCGAAGATCAGAAAGTAGACCGAGTATATGTAGAATTCCTCAGCGTTTATTTGGAACTTTGTCCCCGTGAACCTCTCACCGCACGCGTAAGCCATCAACTTGTTCACCGTAGGCTTGCTCTTAGGAGCGATCGTCCCGCCCAGCCAGTAGATCGTTAGGCCTGTCGCCAGCGTGAGGGCGAACGCGACGGCAACTTCTATCACGCGCCTCCCCCCTGGTAACTTCGGGAATCACCTTCGTGGAGGTTAAAAACACTTTCCCTAGTGCGCGAAAAACAGCGCAGAATTATTCTGCCTGCTGCAATACTCCCCAAATGTGAAGGGCTCTGAGCGTCAGCATACTAGGAGAAAGTTTTAAACGTACACGTCCAAGATGTGGCCTCGTCAGGTGCGAGGCGGGGATGGACAGCTTCATTCCTATGCTGCTGCTAGGAGCCACCGTCGTCTTCGCGATCCTAACAGTTGAGGTCGAGGATCTGCTCTACGCGGTCCTCTGCCTTTGGGCGATGACCGTCTCTATCGCCGGGCTCTTCTGGCTTCTAGGGGCTCCGTACGTTGCGGTCTTCCAACTCGTTGTCTACGCGGGCGCTGTCGTCGTCCTCTTCATCGCAGCCATCATGCTCACGGCAAGGAGGAGAACAGCTTGAAGATGGACGCCCAAGGCGTCCTTGCAACGCTTACAGCAGTCCTAGCCGCGCTACTCCTACTCTTCATCGTTCAAACAGCGCCTTTCCCTCTGATGTCGGCAGTTTACCCGCCTCAAACCGCGGACCCCGGGGACCTCTCAACGGTCGGCCAGCAAATGTCTGGCTTCCTGTGGGGATACAGGAGCCTCGACCTCGTCGCCCAGGCCGTCCTGCTGCTCGCGTCGGCCATAGGCTGTCTCGCTATGTTAAGACGAGCTCAGGAACGGAGGTAGAGGTCGCTTGCTTGAGTTCTATCTTGGCTGCTCGCTTCTACTCGTCGTTGTTGCATTATACTGCTTTGTTGCGAAACGCAACCTTGTCAGGCTCGTCTTAGCGGTGGAGATACTGATCAACGCAGGGAACCTTGCCTTTATGGCCTTCGCCGCCTACAGGAACCCAAACGTCGTCGACCTGCTCCCCCAAGCCGTTGTGACGCTCTCCATAGCGATCGCGGGCTCGGTGACCGCGATAGCGTTGACGCTCGTCTTGAATGCGTACAAGCACTACAAGACCCTGGATGTCACGGAGCTTAGAAGGCTGAGGGGCTGAGAGGGAGTGTTCACGTGGGTCGTTGACGTTCTCCTCTTGGGGGCGGTCCTCCAACCGTCCGTCGCCTATCTGTCGTCGAGGGCCGGTATGAGGAGGCTCACCCCCCTCTTCTGCATCGTAGTTCTAGGGATCTCTATGGCTCTGTTCTACCCTCTCTATGGAGAGGTGTCGCAGGGAATCGTCTTGGTTCCCGTGGCGGCGTCGATACTCGGGTCCGCCTTGGAGGTGGATGGACTCGGCATCTTCGTAGGGCTCGTAGCTGTCCTGTTGGGGCTGCTCTCAGCCATCTTCTCCTTCAGATACATGGAACATGACAGCGGCCTAGGTGGCTACTACACGCTACTGATCCTCATGACCGCCGGAATGGTGGGCATCGCCTTCGCCGGAGACCTGTTCACCCTCTACGTGTTCTGGGAGATCACGTCGATCACCTCGTACGTCCTTGTGGCGTTCAGAAAGGACCAATGGGAGGCGGTCGAAGCGGGCTTCAAGTACCTGATCATGAGCGCCTCTGGAAGCGCCATACTTCTTCTGGCCTTCAGCCTCCTCTACGGAATGACCGGCACACTAAACCTGGCAGGTATGGCGTCTGTGATGAAGAGGACACCTCTAGCCGACAGCCCTTGGCTGTGGTTGACTTTCCTGCTCGTCACTGTTGGCTTCGGAGTCAAGGCGGCTATAGTCCCGCTGCACACCTGGCTTCCTGACGCGCACCCAGCTGCGCCGAGCCCTGTGAGCGCCCTCCTTTCAGGGATCGTCATCGAGACAGCGGTCTACGCTTTCAGTAGGATTCTATTCACCGTCTTTTCTCCGGCCGCTTTGAGTTGGGCCATGTTCATCGCCGTCTTATGCCTCGTCACCATGACAACGGGGAACATAATGGCTCTCTTGCAGAACGATGTGAAGAGGCTTCTGGCGTATTCTAGCATCGCGCAGGTCGGATACATCCTAGTCGGACTGGCTGCCGGAACACGGATGGGCGTAACGGGGTCAGTCCTGCATATCCTAAACCATGCTCTCATGAAGGGCTCCGCCTTCTTGTGCGCAGGAGCCTTCATCCACAGTGTCGGAAGCAGAGATCTGTCCGAGCTGGCGGGAATCGGGCGGAGAATGCCTGCCTCGGCGACTGCTTTCGCCATATCCCTGTTCGCTTTGGCGGGGACCCCTCCGCTGAACGGCTTCATAAGCAAGGTCTTGCTCTTCGCGGGCGCCTTCGAGGCGGGGATGTCTTGGCTCGCCATAGCGGGCGTTCTGAACAGCGTCCTTTCTCTCGCCTACTACCTTCGACTGATGTTGACCTTCATCAACCCGAGGCCCAGTGAGAGGGTTCGCGTGGCAAAGGAGGCCCCCATCTCGATGCTCGCCCCGATATTGACGATGACCGTGCTGATCGTCATCTTCGGCGTATGGCCTGACCCGGCGATAGCTTTCGCAGACAAAGCGGCTGCCGCCCTGATGAACGTAGAGGCGTACACCTCGGCTGTTGTGAGGCCGCCTTGATTGGATTGAGGCGATCGTGGATGCCCTTTGGTTTGCTCTCTTCACTCTTGCTTCCTGCCATAGTGGGCTTCATAGTATTGCTCGCCGCAGCCTTGGGCAAGAGGATAGGCAGGAAGACCTGTGGCATCGTTTCCTTTCTCACGTTGATGGCCTCAACGATTCTTCTGGTGTCAGCGTCTTCAGAGGTCCTCAGCCGGGGTCTCCCAACTCGGGAGGTCTACGGGGTCAGATTGTTGACACTCTACGGGGCATTCGACCTCTACGCAGACTGGCTTAGCCTTCCTCTGGCGATAGCTATCGTATTCCTCTCGTCTCTCTCTGCGCTGTACTCGATATCCTACATGGAAAGCTTGGAGTTAGTGCATGTTGAGCCTGAAATGATGAAGTACTCGATCGCCTACCAGAAGGGTTTGGCAAATCCACAGTTTATACCTGACCGCGAGGCCGGCACTGTCCCTTCAATAGAGACCTACTTCGCCAACCTACTCCTGTTCGCGACTTGCATGCTCGGAGTCGTCCTATCGACGAACCTTGTTCAGCTCTTCATCTTCTTCGAGCTTGTGATAATCCCCACGTTCTTCTTGATCTACATCTGGGGCTCAGGTCCCTGCAGGCTGATAGCGATCAAGTACTTCATGTACATGTTTGCAGGGGGCGCCGCCATGCTCGCAGCAATAGTTTGGACGTACGCGTCGGTGAACTCCCTTGACCTCCAAGCTTTGCCGACTCTCTTGGCCAACGTCGACATCGTATCCGCTACTGGGATCGCGCTCCTGTTCTTCATCGGTTTCGGGGTGAAAGCCGCCATCGTCCCCTTCCACACTTGGCTTCCCGACTTCCACGCGGAGGCCCCAGTCCCCATCCATGCACTGCTCAGCGCCGTGTTGATCAAGTTAGGGATCTACGGTATCGTGCGGATCGTCTACCCATCCTTCCCGCTGCTGATGAGCGGTGAAGGCGTCCGCTTGTTGCTACTGTCCTTGTCGCTTATCACGATGTTGTGGGGAGCCGCGATGGCCTTGATGCAGATCCAGATAAAGAGAATCTTAGCCTACAGCTCCGTTAATCAAATCGGATACATCATGCTGGGTCTTGCCAGTGGAACAGACCTCGGGGTGACCGGTGCCCTGTTCCACGTCGTTACGCACGGCTTAGCGAAGGGGATGCTCCTCCTCTGCGCAGGTTCAATCATCCATCAATCCCACGTTCGAGACGTGGATAAACTCGGGGGCTTGGCGAGAAACATGCCGATCACGGCGGCGGTTACCTTGCTGGGAGGGCTCTCCATCGCCGGCACCCCGCCCCTAGCGGGCTTCGCGAGCGAATGGATGATCTTCACCGGGGTCATACAGGCAGGCTACCTTCCGCTGGCCATGCTCGGTCTCCTGTCAACGTCCTTGACGATGGGCTACTATCTCTGGGCGATACGGAGAATCTTCTTCCAAGAGAGGAAGCCTGAGTTCGAGAAGGTGCATGAATCGCCGGCGGCGATGACGATTCCGATGTCGGTTGAGTCTCTCCTCCTAGTTCTGCTTGGTGTCTACCCGCAGCTCTTACTTCCGCTCATTCACCCGGCATCAGTGCAGCTGGTCCAGCTTCTAGGTGGGATCTGATCATGTCCTTCACGCTGCAGTATGCCCCTTGGCTCGCTTGGATTGTTCCCGCCGTCGGCGCCCTACTTGTGCCCGTAGTCGCGAAGATTCACCAGAAGGTCGTGGGGTGGTACGCCGTTTCAATAGCCGCCCTTTCAGCGGTCTTCACGGTCTCCCTCATTCCCAGCGTGTTAGAAGCGAAAGGTGGAGTGATATCCGAGTCGATGTGGATTCAGGTGGTAGACCTTAGGGCGAGCGTCCTAGTGGACCCGCTCAGCGTGTTGATAGTGAACGTGGCCTCCTTGATCGGAACGTTGATCGTGTTGTACTCGATAGGCTACATGAAAGGTGAGGAGGGCTTACCGCGTTACTTCTTCTTCATGCTTCTCTTCATCAGTGGAATGGTGGGTCTAGTCCTAGCTGGCAACCTGCTCCAGATGTACGTCTTCTGGGAAGTGGTGGGTCTATGCTCCTATGCCCTCATCGGGTTCTGGTATCGAAGACCGAGCGCTGCAAGGGCCGGCATGAAGGCGTTTGTGGTAACTCGCATAGGTGACGTGTTTCTCCTCGCGGGAATACTGATGCTTTACGTGCATACTGGCACTTTCGACTTCCTGGAGGCGAAGTCAACCATCGAGACGGGTCGCGCAACGCTTCCTCTTTTAACGATAGCCACGTTCATGCTCCTCGGCGCCGTCGGCAAGTCAGCTCAGGTTCCTCTACACGTTTGGCTACCCGACGCCATGGAAGGCCCAACGCCGGTGAGCGCCCTCATCCACGCCGCAACGATGGTCAAAGCTGGCATCTACCTCGTCGCGAGGATCTTTGTCCTCTTCTCCACCTTGCCCGCGTGGCTCACCACGGTCGCGTACATAGGAGGAGTGACAGCTCTGCTCGCAGCCGCCATGGCCTTGGTCAACCCTGACATGAAGAGGATCCTGGCCTACTCAACGATCAGCCAGCTGGGGGTAATGATGGCCGCCCTAGGCGTGGGAACGGAGCTTGGCTGGTTTTCCAGCCAGTTTCACCTGCTGAGCCACGCCATCTTCAAGTCTCTTCTCTTCCTCTGCGCCGGCGCCGTCATGCATGCGGTTGGAACTACGGACGTAAGCCAGATGGGCGGTCTGAGGAGAAGCATGCCGATAACCTTTGG
>CAYRUY010000076.1:0-8640 GCA_964427455.1 uncultured Candidatus Bathyarchaeia archaeon
GCGTTCGTTATCTCAAATCTGTCAAGCGGTTCGATACGCCGAATCATGTTATTCAACTGGTCTTGTAGGGAGTCCACTCTATGTGTCAGGGCAGCGATCTGTTCCGAGTCTGATCTTAGTTGAGACGTCAAAGTCTCTATCCCTCTGTCCATCCTAGATATAGCACGATCCATCTCCTTCATCCTTACCGATAAGGGTAGAGACACGAGATATGCTGTGCCAACCACGGATCCTATGATTGCAGCCCCGATTAGCAATCCTACTGCTGGGAGGCAAACGGATGTGCTAGCCAACCCACAACCTCCGTCTGCTTCTGATTCCACGGACTCAGGATATAGGCTCTGAGGTCGTGACTGAATTGTCCACGTACCACGCCAACATCCACTACACGGGTGTCGAACACACGGCCATGATAACGGGGACCAGACCCATACATGCTCTGGAATATCACCTGCACCGAGCTTTGCACGGAGAAGGCGCTCGTCGAATCCGCCATCAGGCACATCGAGGCTGGGGTCCAAGCGGCAAGCCTGTATCTAGAGAAATGCAAACCTGCCAGCCCACCAGATAGGACGTGGCCTCAGCCTGGCTAAATGGGCTTAGCTCATAGGCCTCTTGACTCTGTCGTCTATCAATCAGAAAACTTTTATGTAAGCTCATATTCTTCTGGAAATTGTGGCGAATATGTCTCAGAGGGAAGAAGAAGCCAAGGTTTGGTATAGGGGTAAGTTCGTATCCGTCAGCGAGATCGAGAGAGAGAAGCGGATCGAGGTTCTGAACGACACCGAGCTGAAGATTCTGAAGACGCTGCTCCGGAGGGATGAGCCTATCAGGGCAGACGAGCTGGCTAGAGAGCTGAACATGAGCAACGTCTACGTCTATACAATCGTCAGCAAGAGGCTGACACCGAAGTACACGGTCAAGATCGGCAAACGTAGATTTGTCATCGGCCTCACGGAGGAAGGCGTCAAAGCCGCAAGAGGAGCTTAACGGCCCCTGCTGTCTCCATCAAGTGCAAATCCCCGCTGACGAGTCAGGTGTAGAGCTGCTGCAACGCGTTCTCCCCCACGCGTTCGATATCGGTGGGTTCCGATCTTCCCGAAGGCCCTTGCAGGAGGGCTTGTTCAAGCATCCTCCGTAGAGCGCGGAGCCGCGCCTGCCAGTAGCCATCGTACTTGCTGACCACGAGCTATCACCCTCCCAGAAGAGTCAGGAAACGCCTAGCACCATTAGAGGCGTCTCGTAGTACCTGCCGAAGACTTCCATATCCTTCTTGACCTTCTCAAGGCTGACCTCTCCGCCGGGGAGACGCGTAACCAACACGGCAACCTTCAGCTTGCCCATTCGCTGTAGGATCAGGAACCTGAACAGGTCTCGGTGAAGAACGCCAACGACGCTGGACTTGCCGATTGATTCTGCCTCAACTACAACCCCGTCCTTGTAGGCGTCGCATTGATAGGCTCAGAGCCTCACGCCGAGAGCCCTCCTCACAAGCGCCTGCAAGAACTCCTCTAGGTCTTCGTAGGCTGATCTACAAGCTACGATTCAAGCCTCCTGATCATGCTCTCATATCTACGTCTTCTATACCCCTCCACCAATCTTATAACCTTGAAGTTATGCTCGTAGAATCTCTGCAGGTTTATCTTCCTCGTCTGCGGATCTAGTATCCCGTATCTGACCGCTACAGTCTTCATGTACGCGTTCATCTGCTCCGTCGCGTTAGGAAATAGGTAGATGAAGATGTTATGCTTCCCGCCAGGATCAGATCGGCTTCCGACTCTGGCCAAGATCATGCCGTTATCGATAACCCTCGGGGTGAAGCTCCCCTCCTCAACAATGTATCCCTCTTCAGCCGCGAGGCTGTAAAGTAGACCGTAGTCTACCTCGTCTGCAAATTCGATCCTAACAGCCTCGGGGGTAACCCTTTCCACCCTCTCCACGCCTAAGGGGAGCTGGAAGGATGAGCCTCCCCCCTCTAGGAGCTCGGAGATAACGCCGAGGAGGCGCTTCTCCCCAGGCTTCCTGAGGGGCGAGGGCGTCATCATCCAGCCTCCCGAGCCGAGCGGGACAGGTTGCTTTGACGTTTGGCTCTCGTGGCCAGCGTAAGGACAGTTCCGTTATCAGCAGGGCTCTATTTATGGACTTGGCATGCTCCGCGAGGAACATGCTATCGGCGTTCAGGGTACTTCCATGTGTGCCCAGCCCAGGACAGTTCACATGGAGGTCCCGTCCTTGGCATGGGGTCTAGGGACTCGTTTGTGGACGATCCGGTCCTCCACGAGGTCTTCGCGGTAGACAGGGCTTGAGCGACACGACCTACATCTTGGAGGTTGAGGTTGGGGCAACTGCCGAGCTTATACTGAGGCTCCATTCGGGCGGTGTATTGTCAAACAGGTGTCAGGGTCCGGTTTTCACATGGATGCTTACATGGTCGCTTATGTGGGTTGAGCCAAGGCAATGTGATGGTGGGGCCTCTGCGACGCCGTTTGGCTTATAAGAGCTACCTGACCTCAGCTTTGACGTGTTCTGTATGCTGAGGACGAACGTGGACAGGCTTGTCAGGATCTCCGTTATCGGTGAGGCTGTCAGTCCCGTAGCAAGGGATTCTTACAGGATCACAGCTGATGGAAGACCTGTTGTGTTACCTGGGGTCGGAGGGATAACCTACAACGTGAGGGTGGGAGACCTGGCTGCGGGTTTCGAGGCGGACCATGTTGAGCCAGGGGTGAGCATTGAGAATAAGGAGAGGGATGACCGCTTGCCCCATGGCGCGAATACGGCGTTGAACCTCTACTCGTGCGTGGGGAACGTGGCTGTGATCGTCTCGGGCGACGCGAAGGGTGAGAAGGGCGTCGTGACGGGCAAGCATGGCGGCATCGAGCACGTGATGGTCGACTTCAACGCCCAGACCATGGAGAAGATGGTCTTGGGCGACAAGGTATTGATCAAGGCTTATGGGACCGGTCTCAAGCTACTGGACTATCCTGAGGTTAGGGCGATGAACCTTGATCCCGGGCTACTGGCCGCAATGGGAGTCGAGTCCGTGGGAGACAGCCTTCAGATCCCGGTAACACATACCGTGCCTGCTGCTCTGATGGGTTCAGGTCTTGGCGACGATCAGGTGTACAGCGGCGACTACGATATCCAGCTTTTCGATAAGCAGACCGTGGAAAGGTACGGTTTGGAAGACCTCAGGCTTGGCGATATCGTCGCGATAGAGGACGCGGATCACTCCTTCGGGCGTATCTATAAGAAGGGCGCGATGTCTGTGGGAATCATCGTTCATAGCGACTGCGTCACCTCAGGTCACGGGCCGGGCGTGACCACCCTCTTCACGTCCACTACCGGCAAGATACTGCCAAGGGTGCAGTCGAACGCCAACATCGCCGATATACTTGGGCTGGCGAGAAGCTAGGTCGCCTAGGAGTTGGGAGCATGAAGGCGCGCATTGTCACAGTCTGCCAAGCAGGGCACACCTCTGACACGGTAGAGAAGAACCGTGAACATGTCCTAGGGCTTCTGGACCTTGCCCTCAGCCAGAAACCAGACCTGGTCTGCCTTCCCGAGACCTTCACGACCGCATCGCTCCCTCCTGAATCCATCTGGGACTCGGCCGAGCCGCTGCCGGGTCCTACAACCGAGGCTGTTGCTGAGAGGGCGAAGGCTGGCAGCTGCTACGTGATCTGCCCGATCCTAACGAAGCGAGAGTCCAAGCTCTGGAACTCAGCGGTAGTCGTCGATAGATCCGGGGGCATCGCCGGAGTCTACGATAAGGCTCACCCCGTGACCAGTTCACCAGACTACACTGTCTTCGAGAACGGCGTTACGCCAGGCAGGGAGATCCCTGTCTTCGACCTTGACTTGGGCCGTATCGGCATCCAGATCTGTTTCGACGCTGGTTTCCCAGAGAGCTGGGCGGAGCTTGGGCGGAAGGGGGCGAAGATGGTCTTCTGGCCCTCCGCGTACAACGGGGGTTTCCCGCTGCAAGCTTACGCGTATCTGCACCATTACTATGTTGTATCCTCGGTGCGAGCTGAGAAGTCTAGGATCATCGATCCATGTGGTGTGATACTCGCAGAAACAGACCCGTTCTCAAACATCATCTGGCGGGACATCAACCTGGACTTCATGGTCGCGCACTACGACTTCAACCTCGGTATCCTGGATGGTGTCATGAAGGCCTACAATGACCGTGTGGAGATCAGGTCGCATCGGGATGACGCGCACTTCCTCGTGGAGCCTAGGGATGATGCTCTGACAATGCGGCAACTGAAGGAGAGCCTCGGTTTCGAGTCCACGTTCACGTACCACCAGCGGCATCGAGACGCGTATGAGTTTATCCACCAAGGGAAGAGACCCGTTGCTCAGAAGGCCGCACATGGGAATAGGCCGATGCACTCGAAGTGATGGAACGACGTGCTCCCTAACTCGCCTATAGAAGAGCAGTCCGTAGACCTGGCTGGGGTGGGAGACACGTGAGCAAGCCCAAGGTACTCTACGCGCCAACTAAGCCCCATACTAAAAGGGTCTTCAACGACGAAACATTCAGCCGGTTGCTGGAACGCTTCGAGGTCTCAGCTAACCCAAGCGAGAAAGACTACACCAGCGCTGAGCTAGCTGAGCTGATTGGGGGCTACGATGGGCTCGTCACAGGATGGGGGACAGCTCCCTTAACCGAGGAAGTACTCGAGGCTGCGGATCGACTGCGCATAATCGCCCACTCAGCAGGTTCAATCAAAGCCGTACTCTCACACCAGGTCGTTAGCCGCTTCATCCTCCCTCGAGGGATCTGCGTCTTCAGCGCTAGGGAGGCCATCGCGTTGAACGTGGCTGAGGCGACGATAGGGTACATGATCATGGCCTCGCGTAGAGTTCTCGACCACGCCCTAGCCTTTCGGGAACGAGGAGTCTGGCGAGATCCGAGCATCCCGGCGAACGGTCAGTTCCTGAGCGGAAGCACCGTAGGAGTGGTCGCGGCGAGCAGAGTTGGACGTGAGGTTATCAGGCTGCTGAAGCCGTTCGATGTGCGCGTGCTAGTTTACGACCCGTACCTTTCTGACGAAGAGGCTGCGCAGCTAGGGGTCGTCAAGGCGGGGCTTGACACAGTTCTAAGCGAGTCGGATTTCATCTCGATCCACGCGCCAATGCTTCCTCAGACGAGAGGGTTGATCGGGGAAGCGGAGCTAAGACGCCTGAAGGACGGGGCTATTCTGGTGAACACGTCTAGAGGGCCGTTGATCGATCAACGCGCGCTTCTGAAGGAGGCCAAGAGTAGCAGGCTCCAGGTAGTTCTTGATGTCACTGACCCTGAACCGCCGCCACCCGATTGCCCACTGAGGCAGCTCCCGAACGTTGTTGTTACCCCGCACATTTCAGGCGCCGGCTACTACGGCTACTTCAAGATAGGCTCCTCAACGCTTCAAGCGCTTGAAGACTTCTTCTCCGGCAGGCCTGTGAAGGGAGTTGCGCGGCTTGAAGAGTACCCGTATATAGCCTGACTGGTTTCCTTGCCGCCCGGTCGCGGGATGGAGGCAATCCGTATATACAAGGCGGGTATTCCGCGTTCTAGGTCGTGGCTCTATGCAGTTCCTCATGTTCTCAAAGATGCTGAAGAACATCGGCAAACTTCCGTTGGGCGAGGCGGGGGACAGGATCAAAGCGATGGGCTTCGACGGCGTAGACCTCACAGTTCGAACTGGCGGCTATGTCCTTCCTGAGAGGGTAGCGGAGACGCTTCCTGTAGCCATAGAGACACTTAGGTCGAAGGGGCTTGTAGTCCCGATGATCACCACGGAGATCACTGATGCCAGAGGGAAGAACACTGCCAGCGTCTTCAGGACAGCGTCTCGGCTTGGCGTTAGGTTTCTGAAGCTGGGCTACTGGCAGTATGAGGGGTTCGGGGCGATCGAGAAGCAGATCCAGAGGACGCGTGAGCAACTTAAAGGGCTTGAGGCGTTGAGCAGGGAGTACGCTATGACTTCGACGCTTCACATTCATTCAGGGCCGTTCCTGACGGCTGACGCGGCGGTGGTGCTTAGGCTGCTTGAGGGCTACGACGCCGACTTGCTTGGGGCTTACATCGATCCGGGGCATATGACGATAGAAGGAGGCCTTTCAGGCTGGAAGATGGGCATCGATCTTCTCAGCCCGTACATAAGGCTCGTGGCTGTGAAGGACTTCGGTTGGTTCAAGAGGCGTGGCGCGAAGAACTGGGAGTTCCGGTTGATACCGTTAAGCCAAGGTATGGTGCGGTGGCATGAGGTCTTCTCCTGCCTCGCGGATATCGGATACAACGGCCCCGTATCCCTGCACAGCGAGTACGAGTACATGAACCTCAACGAGCTTCTAGACCAGACGCAGAGGGACCTCCAGTACGTGAAACGCGTCGTGAAAGAGGTGGAGGAGCGAAGAGCCTAGAGTCTACATAAGGCGGCCCCAAGATGAACTCTGACATTCACGTCCTGCAGCTTCAGACGGAACTGAGAACGGACAATCTCCGGACCCCGCTCAAGTTCGGCAAGGTCACCGTGAGCAGCTCCACCTCCCTGATCGTCAAGGCCACGGTTGAGAACAGGCTGCGCGGCCGCGCAGAGGGAACGGGTAGCATGCCCCTTGGAGCTCAATGGGCGTTTCCCGAGCCCTCCATCCCATATGAAAGTAAACTAGCGGCCATGACCGAGATCGGTCAGAGGTTCTGCCGGATGCTTGAGCGCAGGGAAGGCTACGCTCATCCCATCGACATCTTCCTAGGCGCGAAGCAGGACCTGCTCATGCTGGCGAAGCATGTCAGCAAGGAGGTCGGGCTAACCATCTCTATGCCTGTGCTCGGGACACTGGTTTCGGTTTCAGCCGTGGATGCTGCCCTCCACGACGCGTTCGGGCGCGTCAACAACATCTGCTCCTACGATGGCTATGGGCCACGGCATATGGCTCATGACCTGAGCCTCTACTTGGGTGACGGCTTCCAGGGCAGGTGTATCTCAGACTATCTGCAACCGGAGTACGCGGCAGAACTGCCAGTCTTTCACCTAGTCGGGGGCCTTGACAAGCTCACGAGGGACGAGGTGGACGCCGGTGATCCGAGGGATGGGTTGCCCGTTGCACTGGAGGACTGGATAAGACGAGACGGTCTCTTCTGCTTCAAAGTGAAGTTGAGCGGAGTTGACGTAGACTGGGATGTGGAGCGGACGAGGGCGGTCGCTGAGACTGCTTCGGAATCCCTTAGAGAGAAGGGGAGAAGCCGCTTCTACATCTCAGCTGACGCTAATGAGATGAGCCCCAGCCCGGAAGCTACGTTGGAGTACCTAAGGAGGCTGAAGGCTACCTCACCGCTTGCCTTCAGAAGCCTCATCTACCTTGAGCAACCGATTGAGAGGGATCTGGCTCGTCAAAGGCTCTCGATGCGGCGGGTCGCACGGATCAAGCCTGTGTTGGTCGACGAGAGTATCACGGACCTCGAAAGCCTCGATCTGGCAGTGCAGCTTGGTTGGTCAGGTGTGGCTTTGAAGACGTGTAAGTGTCATTCCTCCACGTTGTTACTCCTGGCGAAGGTAGTGCACAATGGTTGGCCGTATACGGTTCAAGATCTGACGTGTCCGGGGTTGGCGTTGGTTCACTCGGCGTCCTTCGCTGCTCGTTCACGGCCTTTGATGGGCTTTGAGTACAATGCCAGACAGTATCTGCCTTTCGCGTTTCGCGAGGTGCAGCAGAAGCACAGGGGGTTGTTCACGGTGAAAGACGGGATGGTTCGGACGGCTTCCCTGGAGCGGACGGGTCTAGGATTCTGAGGTCTCCGTGTTTCTCCTCACTTCTCCTCAGCAAACCAGCCTAGGGTTGTTCAAAGCTCTGAGCGTCACCTTAGCTCGGTCTCAACGGCTGGCCTAGGTGGGGCAAAGGTCTCATTTCCGCGGGTTCATGTCTTCTGAGCCGTTGCTCTCTTCTCGCGCTCGTGGGAATCGTGTTCAAGGAATGGGCCCCTATTAGCTCCTTAAGCCTGGGTGCTCGCCGCGGTTGGCTGCTTCACTCATATCGTGTTCTTCTGATTGTGCGTGTCGGAGCGGAGGCCGGGATGATCGTCTTCGTGGTTGTGGCGCCGGATGAGGCCGCGTACGAGCAGAGCCAGAAGAGAGGCTCTCGCAAAGTCATGACCCATCCTTGCAGCTTCACGTATGCAGCATAAGCAGGGCTCGTACGATAGGCGTCTGATGGGATGAAAGGGAGCGGTGACTAAACCTTGATGTTCCTCCAGATCCCTCTGGGACCGATGAGGAACTTTGCCTATCTGGTGGGTGACGAGGTTAGCGGCCAGGCTTAGGCAAGCTTCCCTCTGAGATCGGCTTGACTCCGTTCGCTCTGGCCCATTCAGCGATCAGGCCGATGTAGGACCTGTACCTCTCGTCCATGAGGATGAAGCTGCACCAGTCCTCTCGATGCCTGATGCCGCGGCCTATCGCTTGGTTTGCAGCCTTGAACGCGTCCATCACGTACCACGTTGCTCGAACTGCTTGAGGAGACACACCCGTGTCGTCGCCGGTACGTCTGTCTAGCGTTCCGGCTCGCGCTCAGAGAGAGACTTTAAGACGAGCGAAACCCTAGCTGTCTAGGTCTGGAGAGGAACTATGGAAAGGCATTAAGAGATGG
>CAYRUY010000077.1:0-8469 GCA_964427455.1 uncultured Candidatus Bathyarchaeia archaeon
GTTTCAACGGAAGCCTCGAACGTACCAGAACCGTGGAGTGAAAGCTTATGTATGGTTGGTCTCACGTCTGTAGCGTCGAACAGCCCTAGAGTTGGCTTCAGTGTAGATTGCTGAATGCTCTCTCTGTTCATCGTTATCCCGTGAAAGAATCTGTTCCTTCATGGCGTTGAGGCGCGATCTGGCTCCGGGCTAACGCCTGTCCCTCCTATTAAGATAGCACTGGTATGATGCAGGGCCTGTCGCAGTCAGAGGACCTGCACACGCCTCTCGATCTGAATCTGGCTCTACGAGCTTGGTAACGAGTCCGCTCAGCTTCGAGATTCTCTTAGCTCTTCGCCCAACTTCACCGCGGCGAGCAGATGGCTAGGAACCGAGAGTTCAGGATGAGCCCAGCGTCTTAGGACAGCGATGCTCCCCGCCGACGGCGGAGGCAGCAGACCGTGTGTTCATAGCGCCCTTCCCCATGCTGTAAGGTGGTTTCATAACACCAAGGGAGCGCTCCTCACAGCCTGATTCAACAGAAGCCTAGCGTAGAAAGGCTCTGATTGAAACCCTTCCTCTCGGGTTCGCGCAGCTGCGTCATATTTGAGGAGGATTAGAGCTGGACCTGGGGCCGTCTCCTGCCGTACTTTCTGCAGGCGGAGAAGTACGCTTCAAGGTTCTCGATCGGCACGTTGTCAGGGATCGACCCGGTAACGTTGAAGAAGTAGCCAGGGCTGTGCCCGGCGGTCGAAGCGCAGCGTTTGACCTCCGCGGCTACGTCTTCAGGCACCTTGAAGGTTAGGACCTTAAGGTCCGCGTTGCCTATGATGACCTTCTCCTCGCCATACTTCTCTACGATGGGGTTAAGGTTGCACCAGGGCTCGATGATGAACCCGTCTGCGCCAGCTTCAGCTACGTCGTCTACGACACGGTCGATGTTGCCGTCTGAGCAGAAGAGCACCCTGATGCCCCGGTCTTTCAGCACTTTCCGACAGCCGTTGCCACCCTAGACGGTCTGGTGGAATCTGAAACTCTTCACGTTGTATACTCGTGGGATGGTGTCGCTCGTGTTCGTCTCAAACCTCACCGCCTTTCCCCGTTTAGTGTTATTCTGTGAATCGAGGTATGGTTTCTCTACGGCATATCTCCCGCGCTTTACGGTGGTTTTATCCTAAGTCATGGAGGATGACTGGACTGGCTTCGTCTTTACGAACGCGTCTTTGAGCTTCCGGAACTCTCCCCTCAGCTGAACCTTGGTGTGTTCTAGCGGAATACTGCCATCTCGTCGCTCTAGATCTCTCCATAGCGCGGACTGTATCCTAGAATCCTTCGCGCTTTCTCTATGGGGTAGTTTGCGTCTTTGAAGCTCCCGAAGATATTGAATACGTCAAATCTTACGACTTCGTTCTCAAGCGCGAGGCTCACGGCCTGCGACACGTCGGAAACGTGCACCAAGTTCCGTTCCGTGATCCTCCTGTCTGGCCAAGTAGCGGTGACTTGGCCCAAGCGTAGGATTATCGATGGGAGGCCTGCCTTCGCGAATACTTCCACAACCTTCTCCCCGAGGTACTTGGTAATAGCGTATGGATACTGGGGCCCTGGAGTTGGCTCCACATCTTCCGTCGTGATTAACCCACCTTGGGAAGGTGGTACTTCGTATCCAGGGTTATGTAGCCAAATAGCATGCGTGGACGTATAAACCAACCGCCTAACCTTGTTCTCAATAGCAGCTCTGCACACGTTAAATGTTCCCTTAACATTCACGTCGAAGCTCGTTTCAAGATCTTTATAATGGTCGGACTGCGTGCGCGGCGCGCGTGCCATGTGAACAACAGCATCCACGCTTCGCATTGCGTGATCGAGAAATGCGTAATCCGTCACAGATCCCTTGAACACTTCTCCCTCAGGCTCTTTCACATCGGCCATATCAAGGAGTCGAAGCTTATGGCTTCTGCACAGATCTCTCCTGACGAAGGGGGCGATGAAACCACCCGCCCCAGTGATCAAGACCAACACAACCTTGTGCAGGTACGCAGTCACGTTTAAGACTTGTGTTCCGACAGGAAATCACTCTTAGGAGGATTGTTCAGCGACTCTCTTCTCATAGAGAACCAATGTTCCCCAACCCTCCCTTCTTGTCCCTACCTTAACGAAATGCATCGTCTCGTAGAAGTGCTGAGTGCGAAGGTTCCATGCCGGAGTATCCAGCGTCCATTTCGTTGCCTCTGGAAACATCTGCCACATGAACTCCAAGGTTCGCGTACCTATCCCTTGATTCTGGAAATCCGGGTCGATGAAGATCCTGACTAGCTCGTAATGTCCATCACCTTTGTCGAGTATGAAGAATCCGCCGATGATCTTGTCATCGAATAGAATCTCATAGTACATGCAGTGATTCATCGCTAGGATCTGCCATTCGGCCGAATCATAGCCGGGAGGGCCACCTTCGCCTGGGCCCTCATAATGGATATCGTTGTGGAAAGCTCGCCTTGAGACTTCTGCCAGAAGGGGAGCATCCTCAGGTGTTGCCCTCTCAAACCGAAGCATGTCCCAGCGTCCTCTGGGCTACTCTACATAAGGATTCCGTCAACAGAGACCCACGAGCCCCATAAGGGCAGCTCAGGCTTTTGCGGCACGCCTATCTCTCCGCCTGTTTCAGATTCCTCTGCCTCCTCACCGTAAGCTCTGCAGCGCACCTATCCGGGTGCAGTCTACCACGGAGAGAGCCTCAGGCCTGCCTTTGGGCTCTTCAAGCATCGATGGTCTTAAGTGCACCTGCTACGCGTGGGTTTGGAACGGAGCGGCTAGGAGAACGATGAGGTATGCTCGTGTCTGATCTGGATACGCCTGCTGTGACTGCGGGCCTCGACATACTCGAGCGGAATATCCACGATATGGCTGCGCACTGCCGCGAGCTGGATATCCCGTTGAGGGTTCACACCAAGACGCATAAGACACCTGAGATTGCCCACATGCAGCTCGCTGCGGGCGCGATCGGGATATGCTGTCAGAAGCTGGGCGAGGCGGAGGTTATGGTCGCCGCGGGCGTAAAGGACGTGCTCATCCCGTACAACATCGTGGGCGGCCTCAAGGTGGAACGGCTTCTAAGGCTTGTCAAGCGGGCCACGATGACGGTCGCGGTTGACTCAGAGGCTACAGCCAAGGGAATATCAGACCAAGCGAAGGAGCAGGGCTTGGAGGCCCGGGTCATCATCGAACTCGACACAGGCGGAAACCGTTGCGGCGTCCAGTCTCCTGAGGCTGCGCTTCAACTCGCACGGAAGATCGCCGCGATGCCCGGCTTGAGCCTTCAAGGGATCATGACGCATCCCAGCCGCGTTGAAGCAGTGCCGTTCGTGAAGCGAACCGTGGACCTGCTCAGGGCTGAACGCCTACCTGTGAACATCATCAGCGGCGGCGGCACGGGGCTTGAGGCCACATCCAAGGCTTTGGGCTGCACCGAGACGCGAAGCGGCTCCTACGCCTTCGAAGGCATGACGCGGATCAACCATACGACGAACCCGCCTAACCCGGTCACCTGCGTCTTGAGAGTCATGACCACCGTGGTGAGCACGCCGACGCCGGGGCGCGTCATCATAGACGGCGGCATGAAGACCTTTGCGAGTTACCCGCCGACGCCCTACGGCTACATAATCGAGCAGCCCGACGCGAAGATATACGCGATGAGCGTCGAGCATGGGCATGTGGACGTGTCGAAGTGCAGCCACAGGTTCACGGTGGGCGAACGGCTGTCCGTCATCCCGCTGCACCAAGAGATGTGCCTCAACCTGCACGACCAGTACTACGGTGTACGGAATGGGAGGGTTGAGGTCGTCTGGCCGGTCGCGGGCAGAGGCAAGGTTCAGTAGAGGCTTCGGCGACCCGGCATAGTACGATACTGAAACCTAAGGCTAGGAGAGCGGCTCTCCTAGGCGAGGTAGTGGGGGAACGCGCTCCTGTACTCGATGCTATACCGGAGGTCCTCCACCTTGGCTGGAGGGTGTTGGGCAATCTCTTCCTCGTCGATCTCAATCCCTAAGCCGGGTCCGGCCGGGGCCTCTATGTAGCCGTCCTTCTCCGGAATGAGGCGTTTGACCACCTTTGTTATCCACGGGACCTCGTCTGCGACGGGAGGATGCTCTAGGAAGATGAAGTTGGGGATGCTCGCTAGGATGTGTAGATTCGCGGTTTCAGCGATGGGGCCTGCTGAGCCGTCGTGGGGAGCGACGGTGACGTAATGCGCCTCAGCCATAGCCGCAAGCTTCTTCTCCTCCGTTATGCCGCCGAGCCTCGTGATCTCCGGTTGGACTATGTCGATGATGCCCCTGTCAAGCAGCTCTGTGAACATCCATTTGTTGAAGAGGCGTTCGCCCGTCGCGATCGGTATGTCCATCTTCTCCGCTACCTTGGCGAGCGCGTTCACGTTCTCCGCGGGAACCGGCTCCTCGAAGAAGGCGGGCTCATACCTTTCAGCTCGCTTCCCGAGGCTTATCGCGGCACTAGGCGTGAACTGTCCATGGGCGTGAAGCCCAATCTCGACCTTGTAGCCCACCGCATCTCGCAGCTTCTTGATAACGTCCACCGACGCAGAGCACTTGAAGGCCGTGTAGCCTTGGTCGATGAGTTGCTGAGCCTTCTCCGGTGTGCTGGCGTGCCCGTAGACCCTTATCTTATCCCTGCACTTGCCGCCTAGGAGCTCGTAGACCGGAAGCTTGACGGCCTTCCCCTTGATGTCCCAGACAGCCGTATCGATAGCGCTCAGGGCTCCGCCCCGGACCGCGCCGGTGACGCCGTGACCGTGTAGGACGGCGTGAAGCTTCATCCAAAGCTTCTCAACTTCGAACGGGTCTTCGCCTTTCAGGAAGTGTTCGAGTTCCCGGATCGCTGTCGCCGTTACCTCAGGCCAGCCGCCCCCTTCTCCCACACCTGTGATTCCCTCGTCTGTGTAGAGCTTTACGAAGAGCCAGTTTACTCCCCTAGGCCGCTCCGCCTCCTCCAGGCCCTCCGGGTTGGCGTTCACAAGATATGTTTCCAGCCCAGTAATCCTCATTCAGACACCAGACCCCAGTCGACCCTGGGCACCTTTTAACCGCTCGCATCAAGAGCTCAGCAGCAGAAGCCTTCGCGGATTAAGCATGCGGGTCGTTTGAGCTCCGGCTCGGACCACGGCCAGACAGAGAGGCGCAGACCCTTCTATCTCTGGTGTAACGCCTCGGATTAGTCGCCCGGTGCCATCCTCGTCTCAGCATCGGTATTCTGGTTTCTCGAAGCGTACCCTGTTCTTGAGGACGCCTATTCGCTCGATCTCAGCCTCGATGATGTCGCCTTCCTTAAGCCACTTGCCGCCCCATGTCATCGCGTTCCCGGCGCAGGTGCCCGTCGCGATTATGTCACCGGGCTCTAGGGTGACGAGGTGCGAGATCGTCTTGATCAGGTCGGGCGTCTTGAAGATCATGTCGCTTGTCCTCCCGTCTTGGCGGATTTCGCCGTTCACCTTCAAGGTCATCCGTAGGTCATGTGGGTCTCCTACGTCGGTCTCGATGCACGGGCCGAAGACTGAGAAGCTGTCCTGAGCCTTCATCCCGAGCCAGTCCGGCTGTCCGGGCTTAACGTCTAGGAGGTAGAAGCGGTCGCAGATATCGTTGAAGACCGTGTAGCCTGCCACATGTTCGTACGCTCTCTCCTTGGGAATGTACCTGCCTCGTTTCCCGACGACGACGCCCAGTTCTACCTCGTAGTCCAGTTTCTGAACCGTGTCAGGCACGACGATGTCTTCGCTGGGACCGATGATGCCCGTCCCCGAGCTTTTCGAGAAGAGGAAGGGTCTCTGCGGCAGAGGCGCATCCTTCCGCTCCTCCCGGACATGGCTGACGTAGTTGAGGGCCAAACCGATTATCTTAGAGGGCCTCCCCAAAGGCGCGAGAAGCCTTGACTCCTCCGAGGGAAAGACTACCGAGCCTCGAAGGCTAGACTCCCTCTCCTTGGAATACTCGACGACCCTTCGCGCAGCCTCATCTCCCCTCTTACCCATCGCTAACAGGCCTTCCATGCTCTCGGCCAAGGCCGAGGCCTCTGCACCGCTCGCAGCTCCTCCCTTCTCCTTGAGCAGAGCAGCGTATCCCCGGTTCAGGTCTATGACAAAGCCCTCTAGCATAACGCCTAGCCGTGCCGGCCCATCGCCAACAGTGAACCTGACGAGCTTCAACCCTCGAGCACCATGCGACGCTTCAGCCCTGTCTCTATTTAAGCACAACCTCCATGATGGACGTCCTGTTCTCACATCACCGCGTCAACCTTCGCCTTGCCTTGGCACTCGGCCGCGTCAGTAAGCCCCGACGGTGGCGCCAGTTCTCTCTAGGTTTCACTCCAACAGACCGCAAGAAGAAAGCTTTCAATCCTTCCCATGCTAGGCTTCTGTTGAATCAGGGCCTTCCGCGCGCTCCTTTGGTACTGGTAAACGCACGCATCCACATGGTGAAAGGCCCTATGAAACCACGTTTTCGCCCAGCGCGGTTGCCGAGAGGAGCATTCTGCCGAGTCTGGTCTCGGCTCATCTGAGGCAAGCGAAAGCAGCCATTCGGCGATACGATGCTGGAATCCGCGCCCGAAGAGATAACGTGGGCCAAAGAAGAAGAGAGGGAGAGGGTTCTCCTCTGAAAGGCGCCGGGGGATAGATCTATACCCTCGTTCACACCCTCGCCTTCGTAGCGGGCTTGGGCTGAGACCGTAGCGGTCTTGGTTAGGAGCCATGGCCCTCTTCGCTACGGTTACTGCATCAGAAAGGGTTGCGAGCCTATGAGCATAGGTATTTATACCTCTCGGTCTAAAATAATGAGTATATGCCCGAAAAATTAGACTTCATAACCCGGACAGTCCTGAAGGTCCTGCATGTCTTCCACGAGGACCCTATGCAGGAGCTTCATGAAAGAGAAGTGATGAGGAGGGCGAATGTAAGCAAGGGCTCCGTTAACTTGATTCTGAGAAGGCTCTCTGAAGAAGGGATACTTGAGAGGGAAAAGACTGGGAGGATGGTCTTTTACAGGTTCAATATCAAGGCCCCTCTGGCAAGGCAGCTTAAGGTTCTCTTCAACGTCTACTCTCTTCAGAAGTTAGTGGATCAATTAAAGCCTCATTGTAAGAGAGTCGTGCTCTTCGGGAGCTGCGCGGAGGGTCTAGATGTAAAGGAGAGCGATGTAGACCTATTCATCCTAACGCAGGAGAGCAAAGAGGTTATGAAGATGGTCAGCGCCTTTCAGAAAAGCTTGGACAGGAGGCTGTCGCCGATTATAGTAGACGCGAATGGATTCGCGAGGTTGAAGAGGGAAGACAGGCCGCTTTATGGAAGGATTGAGAAGGGCATAGTATTGTGGGAGTCAGAATGAGTTCTGAATTCGAACGCATGGTGGAGGAAAGGAGGTTAACTCGGTTCAAGGCGGACAGAAGCCTTGTCCTCAAGGAGATGCGGGAGGCAGAGGCTGACCTTGTCGAGGCAAGGGACTCTCTTGAGAGGAGCAAGTTCAAGTGGGCTACAATTCAAGGCTATTACTCCATGTTCCACGCAGTGAGGGCTTTGGTCTACAGCAGAGGCTTCAGGGAGAAGAGCCATTACGCCCTGCTGGTTGCGCTGAGGAACTTGTTGATCATGGAGCTTGGCACAGAACTCATCGAAGGCTTTGGGGATGCCATGAGCCTGAGGGAAGAGGCAGATTACGGCTTGACTTCCTCGAAAGCCGGAGCCATCGAGACGATAGAGACGGCTGAAGCATTTCTCAAGAGAGCGAAGGAAATACTCAAAATCTAAGAACTGGAGTCTACAGGTGATCCATCGCGTCCTGACAGCTAAAAGGCTCGATTTCAGCGCGTTTAGGGAGATCAGTATGGTGCCAGGGGACAGCTTTACACCCTCGTTCACACCCTAGGGGTCGCAGCCATTGTGAGCCGAGAAGCTAGCGTTTTCGGCTAGGCTCGTAGCCGTGCTCGCTCCAAACTCGACAACAGGAAGACAGGAATGAAGCCTACTGACTATTTCCATTGGACGCGCCACGGTGGGCTTCAACTCATCGGTGTCCTGAGGCTCCCCCCTATACCGGGGGAGACGTAGGCTCTGAGGCTCGGGCTACTCGGGGCCTCGCGGTACAAGCAACGTATTGTCTGGGCCTCAGCATTACAGCAGAGGGGGCCTAAGCCAAAGGAAATCCCCGTGGTACGAAGCCTCCGGCCCCAGGAAACGATAATCTCCCTCCGAACCCTCCTGCAAGGTGTACGCTCATGAGAGACTCGTACCGCGTGCCTCTCATCCTCAAGGTCCAGGTAGAACGCGAGGACCTATACGTTAGGCTCCGAGCCCTATTCCATACCCTAGAGGACCGGATCGAGGACGGCCGACTAAGACCGCGGGACCGCATGCTAGCCGCGAAAACCCTAGCAGACATCATCAAGAAGGCCCACGAAGTCGTGACCGCCTACGAGATCGAGGAGCTTGAAGCC
>CAYRUY010000078.1:0-8395 GCA_964427455.1 uncultured Candidatus Bathyarchaeia archaeon
CAGCCATCTGGATGCCCGAGGGGAATCGAACCCCTGACCAGTCCCCGGATGAGGCCACAGCCCCATCCTACAGGTTAAGAGCCTCAGCGAAGCCCCGCTTCCCTGCTGCTCTACCTTGCTGAGCTACCCGGGACTCAAGCCCTTACGGGCCCGCGGGCCCGAACGTGAACAAGCCGATCCGCTTTTAATCCTTTGCGGTCCCGCCAACAGCCCCCGGCGCCGATCCGCAAAAGTAGGTTTCCGCCGCGAAGCCTTTATCGCACGCGCTCACTGATTCCGCTGGCCCCGAGGATTCGCGATGCCGGTCTGTCTCCGAGTCCCAAAAGCCTCCGGCCAGAGAACGCTGCGAGCCCTAGGCGAGATGGAGCTGCTCAACCGCTCCTTCAAAGTCGCGGCTGAAGAAGGGAATCTGCTCTTGCCACTCGTTAGACTGCCTTCGGCGTCTGAGACTGCGCGGCTGAAGACCTTGGAGCCAGCGATGATGCTCTTAGACGCGGAGGTCCCTAGGCCCATTGCGAGGCCAACGTTGTTGGACGCGCTCTCAGAGAGGCTTCCACCCCATCTCTTGGCCGTTGCTCCGAGGTCAATAGACCATATCGGCGACATCGCCGTGATCGAGTTCGTCCCAGAGCTCTGGCAGCACCGCGCCATCGTCGGCAACGCCATCCTGGCTGTTGAGAAAAGGACGAGGACCGTGCTTGCGAAGAAGGGTCCCGTGACCGGAGCCTTCAGGTTGAGGGACTATGAAGTGGTGGCAGGTGACGGCAAGATGGAGACAGTTCATCGAGAGAATGGCTGCGTCTTCTATCTCGACCTCTCGAAGGTCTATTTCACGCCCAGGCTCTCCTTTGAGCATCAAAGAGTTGCCATGAGTGCAAAGGAAGGTGAGACTGTTGTCGACCTCTTCTCCGGCGTCGGACCATACGCGATCCAGATTGCCAAGCGAGTTCGCGATATCAGGGTCTACGCGGTCGATCTGAACCCTGCGGCGGTCGAGTACCTAGAGCGTAACATTCTGGCGAACAACGTGTGGGGAAAGGTCATCCCTATCGAAGGAGATGCTCGTGAGGTCGTCAGACAGCAGCTTGCGAACTCGGCGGATCGAGTCATCATGAACCTTCCTTCTCAGGCCACGCTTTTCCTTGACGCTGCCTGCCTAGCGCTCAAGCCTCGAGGCGGCGTAGTCCACCACTACGCCTTTGCCACAGCAGGCGAGCCCATCGAGGTGGTTCAAGCCAGCGCGGTCGACGCTATCCGCCAAGCAGGTCGGGGAGTCGAGGCTGTGCTTGCCACTCGCACCATCAGGGCCGTCGCTCCGCATGAATACCTCGTTGCACTAGACCTAGCGGTCAGATAGGTGGACCGGGGCTCCTGGCGCACAGGGCTTGTTCCTGTAACCGGTCCAGCGGCTTGCGAGACAAGGGTACGTTAGTAGCGCCTTTCTCCATGCTTTGAGGTGGTTTCATGCCACCAAAGGAGCCCAGCTCAGGCCCTGATTCAACCGAAAGGTAGCGCGGACTAGCTCTGATTGAGAACCTTCTTCTCAGCCCCCTAGCGCCCAGCTAGGGCAGGCTGACTTGGAGAGTCAACTCGACGAAGGTATCGGGGTTCTTCAGCAGCAACACCATATCCCTCGGTACATCACTCGCTGCTTTGTCCGACGCCAGCATCACAGTTCTATCAGAGACGTACCTGCTCCTCCTGAACACCATCTCCGCAGGATGTGTGAGCGACAAACCCTCATGCCCATAGCCGCGTGCGACAAATATCCTCCCGCCTGCAGCGAGCACCGCCGTAACCCTTGCGCGGCTGTTTCGGAGTGCGTCCCGTATCCGTTGGTCGAGGTCCCGAGGACCCTTGCTCGCGGCTACGGCCAACACGCAATCTCCGCGCTGGGTTAGGCTCCTTTCCTTCGTCACCTCGAAGGTCGTCGGGTGAGTCGCCACCACACTGGCGTGACCTCGAGCCTGTATCGTCTGAGCGAAGACTGAAGAGCGGGGTTCGTCGGGAGGCATCGTCCACGCCTCGGAAGCATCACCCTTCGCGGATCGTCTTCGCAGGAGGGCGAGAGCTACTAGAGGTTGCGCCACCCCAGTTTCCCGCGCAGGGGGACGAAGGCCACGCCTCCAAGGTATTCGGATGAGAGAGAGCCATTCCTAGCCTTCCTGAGCCTTAGCAGTTCTTGGAAGAGCCTAAAGTCACCTACAGGGACTAGAAGTACGCCCTCGCGCTTCAGCTGCTGTGTGAGGGGTTCAGGGACCTCTGGCGCCGAGGCTGTGACCAGAATGCGGTCGTACGGCGCATGCTCAGGCAGCCCGGTAGATCCGTCACCTTGGACAACAGTAACCCTTTCCCCGTAGCTTAGTCCTTCAACATTCCGCCTCGCGACAACCGCTAGCTGGGGGATAATCTCCACTGCCCAGACATGGCCCCACTTATCCTTGGGTTGAGCTGGTGGGGCCACGATCTCAGCGATCGTTGAAGCGTGATAGCCTGTACCCGCGCCCACCTCGAGGACTTTCTGGCCCACCTGTAGCTCAAGAGCCTCGTTCATTATGCAGACCATGTTTCGCCTAGTCTATCCGCTCCGATAGGCTAAGTGGCGCAGATATGGTCTGCCCCGACCCAACGGGAAGAGGCGTGTCTACGTAGGCGCTAGGCCTCAGGCCCTCAGGCAGGAAACTCTCCCGCGGCGTTCTCCGAAACGAGTCTATGACCGCGGGTGTCTTGAGGATCCCTTCTCGCAGGTATCTCTGAATCAGCCTCTCTTTTTGGCTATCGGTCTCCATGTTCGTTGACCGCATCATCATAGTTGAGGAGGCGTAAAAGGTTTGGACTACTCCACTTCGGCAAAGAAGGGCTACCAGAAGGAGGAGACTGACAACCCGTTCGGCTTGGTCAACGTGAAGCGATGTGGGGTTTGAAGATCTCCCTTGTCTTCTCAAGCCAGGCCGGGTAGCCTTCGATAGACGGGAACCCCTCGTAGTGGTTTCGCGTAAAAGCCATCTCCCTGGCCATCCGCCTCAGTCTCGCCAAGAACGAAAGCCGCCCTATCGCTCTGAAGAAGACCAACGCCTTCTCAGAGATGCTGAGCCTCACTCTTCCCTCAAGGCTCGCCCTGAGAACATCTCGTTCCATGATGAGTCGATGTTCCATGCCATGGTCTAGGTCATCATCGTCGATGCTCTGGAGGAATCTTCGGAATATGTCGAGCGTCGCCTGCTTCGCGCCATAGCCCCTCATGTACGCAACGTTGTAGCTCCAGAGACCTCTTCGGGTAACATCACCGAATTCAATCGCTTCCGCAGCTGCCTCCGCCGCCATCTTGCCGCCAATCATGGAAGGCCCAATCCCTCCTCCGTGAATCGGATTCACCTGACAGGCCGCGTCCCCCACGACCATGAACCCGTTCGCCACAAGGCTGTCAAGCGGCCTCCTAGTGGGTACCTGAGCGCCTCGCCTGTCCAAGACCCGGGCGCCGCGCAGCCTGGGCTCCGCCTTCAGGAACTCAAAGAACCTTTCTCGAGGATGCGGATGCCCCCTGCACATCTGGACACCGAGGCCAGCGTTCACCAACCCTTCGCCTTTCGGGAAGAGCCATGCGTAGCCTCCTGGAGCAAGCTTGTTCGTCAGGTAGATCTCACCGCACTCCGTCGAATCGAGCAGCAGACTAGGCTGCAAGAGCTCGCGGTAAGCCACGTCGACATCCTGAGGGCTGATGCGTTGCTCGATCCCGAACTCGTCCGGAAGGTGTGACCGAAGGATGGCCTGCACCCCGCTCGCATCAACGACAACTCTTCCGAACAACTCCTCTTTCTCAGCCGTCTCCAGATGTGTCACGGAGGTGCCTGTGACGAGGCCATCTCGGATCAGCGGCGCTAAGGCTTGAGTCCTGTCAACGAAGATCGCCCCGGCGTCTTGAGCTTCCCTCAACAGCCTCTGGCCGAAGGCCCTGCGGTTCACCATGAAAGCCTTGGCGCCAAGCCCTTCAACAAGAAGCGAGGCCTTCCGGCTCGGCGAGTACAGCCTGCAACCACTCAGCTCGGCCGCGAGTTCGTCGCCTCTCGGATAGGCCAAACCGAGGTTGTCGAAGTGATGCTTGCCGACCGCGTCGCCACAGGCTTTGTCTCCGATATCTCCCTGGCTCTTAGCATCAATGAGGCAGGTCTTCAAGCCGAGTCTGCTCCCGGTTCGCGCCGCTAGGCATCCACCGGTCCCGGCGCCGACGACTAAGAGGTCGTACATGACTTTGCCCACTCCACGTATCGCAGAAGAGGCTAAAAAGGCGTGGAGAACGAGGAGCAGCCTAGCGGATGCTGTTTGCTTTTCACCCTTCTTTCCTACGCGGTCGAAGCGAGCTTCGAGCCTAGGAGGGTTCGCCCCTTGGTGTCGATCTCCCCTGCTCTGATTCTCGTCGATGAGATGGGCTTCAGGTCCTCGGCTAGGACGTCAGCGACCATCACCGGCCTGATCGACCTAAGCCCTCTTGAGGCCCGGATGGAGTTGATCTCAGCCACTCCTGGGGCTGTCTCCGCTGTCACAACCAAGGCCTCGATGCTTGGGTCAGTGGTCGCTAACCCATAGGAGTCGTAAAGCGGAACGACCTCAGCCCTTGCTAGGAGGCCCCTTTCCCTCAGGAAGCCCGCCAGTTCGCGCTCTCTATCTGCGTACGAGCCTACACCATGCGGCTTCTTCGAGCTTTGGACAAGTTCGTCTGACGCCAGCCCTATCAGCACCTGCTCACCCACCTCGAAGGCGGTCTCGAGCAGCTTTCTATGTCCCGCGTGGAGTCGGTCAAAGGTTCCACCGACTCCTACGACGACGAACTCGTGAGTCACCGTACACCCACCTGGGCTCAGCCCCCCTTCATCATACGACAGTGTGAAGCCCCGAGGCCTTCGCCGCGGCTCCTATTGCCGTACAGTAGTCAAAGTTTCTCGGGACAATCATAGTAACACCGAACATCTTCGCTACGTTGACTATCCTCGTCGCGACCGTCTCGCTGCCCGCCAGCTTCCCCACGAGGACCACATCGTTCTGAAGCCCGTAGGCCTTCGCCGCGAAGACCGAAACCATCCCGATGACTTGGCCGACCATGTTCACGATCGCAGCAGCGATATCGTTCTCGTCAGCCTCATCGCTGACTTTCCCAAAGTTCGAAGCCGTAGCCTCAGCCGGGACCACCCCTACAGGCCCTCCGGCGACGTCAGCCACCGTCAGGTCCATCCGGTTCGTATCGCCTAGCTCAGCCATCCGCTCTAGGGCTTCGAAGCTGCGCTTCCTAAGGAGGAGCCTCGATAGGCCCTCGAGGGTCCCTCCCCCCACCCCGGTCCCGCCCACGTGCAGGATTCTCTCTCCTTGGTTGTACACCGCCACAAGAGCTGTCCCTGTACCCATGCTGATGACCAAGGCGTTCTGCTTGCCTGTCAATGCGATGCCACCGATCCCTATGGCTGAGATCTCATCCACCTTGGCGACAGGTACGTCCAAGATCATGTCTCCGATCCACCTTGACCCCCCTCCTGAAACCGCCAGAAGCGTCACCTCTCGTAGGCTGCGTTCCGATTCAGTGAGCAGTTTTCCGAGAACGCCAGAGGCCGCCGCTAGGGGATCGGTTGTCCTAATCGAAGCAAGCCTCAGAATCCTGTCGCCCTCTAGAGCGGCGGCTTTCGTCGTACTTCCGCCCACATCGATTCCGACAATCATTCAGTTCACAAGCGGAGTGCGTTCAGGTCCGAGTTAAGGATTCATGCGAATGCGCGAGGCAGAACGTTGTTTGCACCGGAGAGTAGGCGACTCTCTCAGTTGACCCCTTCGCATCCTCAACCATGGCAATCGTCGCCAAAGGTGGTCTCTTGGCGTCACGCAAACACCACGGCCCTTACGGTCCGTGTGGATTACACTTATCTCGCGACTTGACGGCCCGATAGCCTAAGGAGGTCATTTGCTGACCGAAAGCTCTGCTGCGCCGATGAGAGCAGGTGCCGAGAGGCCCACCCTTTCACTCTCGTTAATCGCTCTATGCGCTGCGGGCTATGCCGTTGCGATAGCTGCGACCTCGCCTATCCCCACACCTTGGGGTGTCGGCCACTTCAGGCCGGGTGTGGTCGTACCGGCTGTTTTCGCGGTTATCTTTGGACCTTTCATCGCGGGAGTCGGCGCGGGGATCGGGACTTTCATCGGCGACCTAGTCTTGACAGGTGCAGGTCTGACGAATCCACTCCTCAGCCTGGTTGCAGGCGTGCCGGGGAACTTTGTGGGCTTCTACGTCCTCGGATGGATTACGTCTAGGTATCGGTCTTGGCGTTCGTTCGTCTGGGGGAGCTTTGTCGCGCTTTTCGTAGGCAACCTTGTCGCAGCGACCGGGGTCGTCAGCTATCTATCGTTCTTCATACCCGAATGGGCCGCATGGCCCACGGGGGTCAAGCTGGCCACGATCATGGGCTTCACGTTCTTCTGGCTGACGACGATGCTGCCGTTCGTCGTACCGGTGGTGCCAGTTCTCGTGAAGGCCCTAGAACCGGTCTCGAAACGCGTCAGCCCCGCCGTCAGGGCGCCAGACCTAGCCTGGGGCAAGCCTTCGAGCCTGATCTGGTCGTCCATCCCTGTTGCAGGTGTCTTGGTCCTCCTGTACAGTTTAGTGATGTTCACGCCTCTCGGCGATGAGATGTTTGCGAAGGCGGTGCAGGCCGAATACATCCTCTGGGTGAAGAGCCTCCTGGCCGTTGCAGCCGCGGTCATGCTGGCTTTTGGGGTTCTTGTCTCTCTCGCCCTCAGGCAGAGGAAGCCTCAGCGAGGCGCAGATCCTGCCCGGAAGACGCCGCTGCTATGCGTGGCTCTGTTTGGGACATAGGGAGACAGCTGATCGTTTGACTCTCAAGCCTCAAGCTTCGGCCTTCAATGCTACGGCTCGGCCATCAGTTGAATATGCCTTAGCAGGTTGGACCAAGGGAGACCATGAGTTCCCGGCACTTCTACGTTGCAGGCGAAGACGAGATCAAAGACGGGCAGACGACTGACGTCTACTTCGCCCGCACCAAGCAGGTCCTGGAAAGGTACGGCCTGGCTTCGCGAAGGGTTGTGATGGGGCTCACGTCGGGCGAGCTGCCGAGAGGATGGCCCTGGGCCGTGCTATGCGGCGTTGGAGAGGTGGTCCGGCTACTGGAAGGCTTTCCCGTGGACGTGTACGCTTTCACGGAGGGCTCGCTCTTTCGAGCTGTTGACTCTAAGGGAACAAGGATGCCGCTTCTCTTTGTGGAAGGCCCGTATGGGGGCTTCTCAGTCTTCGAAACACCTCTCCTGGGTCTCCTATGCCAGGCGTCTGGGATCGCCACAATGGCAGCGAGGATACGCAAGGCTGTTGGGGATAAGCTTCTCCTAGGGTTCGGTATCAGAAGGATGCATCCAGCCTTGGCCCCCATGATAGACAGAGCCACGTTCATCGGGGGCTTCGATGGGGTTTCCAGCCTCGCGGGGGCCAAGGCGATACAGAGGCCTGCGATGGGCACGATGCCGCACGCCCTCGTAATGGTCTTCGGCGACCAAGTTAAGGCTTGGAAAGCCTTCGACGAGGCAATGCCGAGCGACGTGCCGAGAATAGCTTTGACCGACACCTTTTACGATGAGAAAGCAGAGTCGATTATGGCTGCCGAGGCGTCGGGCGAGAAACTCTACGATGTCCGCCTTGACACGCCAAGCTCCAGGAAGGGAAACTTCGCATCGATCATCCGCGAAGCCCGTTGGGAGCTTAATCTAAGGGGTTTCAGACACGTGAAGATCGTGGTCTCGGGCGGGTTGGACGACGAGATCGTAAAGGAGCTTGCAGAGGCCGGGGCCGACGGCTTCGGAGTAGGCACCGCGGTCAGCAACGCGCCGACAGTCGACATGGCGATGGACATCGTGGAGGTCGAAGGCAGACCGATGGCGAAGAGGGGCAAGCTAGGTGGGAAGAAGCAGGTTTGGAGGTGTCTCTCATGTCTTGTCGACTTGGTACAGCCTTTCAACGAGCCGCAGCCAAGGTGCCCGAGGTGCGCTTCGGAGACAGAAAAGATGCTTACACCCTTGATCCTGAGCGGGAGAGCAGTGTCTCCGGTGCCAGCAGCGGAGAGCGTGAGGGACTACGTTCTGAAGCAGCTTGCGAAGCTCTAGCCTGTTCTATCTCCGGCGGGGCGCCCACGGCCTGCGATGCCTGACATCACGTAGGATGATGACCGCGGCCACGTGGGAACATCTCTTCTTCGACAGGAATCCTTGGCACGTGCAGGAGACATGGCCGTCTGGTTGGACCTGCACGAGATAGGTGCCGTGATCCCCCACGATGTTGTAGCGGCTTTCGTCTAAGGAGACAACCCTTCCTTGCCTGAGCAGCCTCTCAGCCTTCTCCACCATCTCAGGA
>CAYRUY010000079.1:0-2642 GCA_964427455.1 uncultured Candidatus Bathyarchaeia archaeon
CGGTCTTTCCCGTGCCGATGCCCCCGGTGATGATGGCTCTAGGCCCCGTGCCTCCTGGCGACTCCACCATGCAGCGAAAGACCTGGGTGAGCAACCGGTACTGTTCCTCCCTGTGGGGCAGCTTGGGAGGCACGTAGCTGAGGTCCAGCTTGCTCTCATCCTTGAAAACGGTGGGGGTCCTAAGCCCCTCTAAAACCATCTCTTGGCTCAAGGCGAAGCCCCGAAGGATCAGTTTCATATCGATATATGTTTTTCGTCTCTTAGAAAGACAGCAGAGAGGAGGGGAGAGTGAAAGTATTCTGCGGCGGACGCACCGGCCCTGACTGACCGAAACGCATAAGAGAGTCTGATCCGTCAGCCGCAGCTAGACTCTGGGCTGTCAAGGAAGGATTGCCGATGCTGCATGTTTCTCGCCTCAGGTCCGGTTCCCTCTCTAGATACTTCGCAGCCGTTGAACTCGTCTTCCTTGCTTGCGCGTTGATCGGGAGACTTGATGTTCCAATGGTTCAAGCGGCGCCCGAGTTCACGTACTATGGACACGTGCCAAACGAGATCTGGGACATCGAGATCGCGGTCAGGGCTGGCCACGATGTCGGTTCATGGCGAGTTGCCAACAGCAGCATCCGGAGTAGCGCTATGCTGACGGTCGTGGGAAACGAGGATGGCACTCAGGTTAGGGTCTACGCGCTGCCTGAGCGAACGCTCCTCAAGGAGTTCACGACCAGTAGGCTGGAGAAGACGGTCGTGAACGTCTCGAATGGGGGCTTCTTCAAGGTCGTCACAAGCAAGCCTGCGACCGTGATGTTGCTCGGTGGCCAGAACATGGAGCTGGGCCAAGGCTTGACGACTACTTTCTACACGAGCAAGTCAGGCGGATACGTGGGCAAGGAGTTCATCTTTGTGGCGGTCCAAGGGAAGGAGTTGCCGCAGAACTTCCCTGGGATGCCGTATAGGATCTACGCTCTGGAGGACTCAGACGTGACCGTGACGGATGCGAGCGGGAAGCAGGTCGCCTCGTTCAAGGTCCTCGCTAACAGGGTTCGAGATGTCTCCTTGATGCCGCAGGTGGTTCACAGGGTCGCGTCCACGGGCTACGTGATGGTTCAGAGCTTCTACTTGGGCTGGGGCTGGTATCCTTCGGGGACCTGTTACTACCCCTCCGCGAAGGGCGGCTTTGTGAACACAGCGTTCTACGGGAGCGCGATTGACCCAGGCATCTACGTGGAGACGTGGGGAGCATTCCCGCCTCCTGAGTTCATAGCGACAAGCCTCGAAGGCTCGAAGCTGACGATCTACGACATCGAGAACAAGAAAGAGCATGGAGAGGTGGAGGTGGCTGCGGCGTCTAACTACACAGAGCACATCAAGGTCGGCCACATGGCGGTGGAGAGCGACAAGCCCTTCATGCTGATGCTCTGGAACAGCGGCATGACCTATGCAGGTGTGGCTAAGGGCCAAGACGCATACATCTACATCCCAACGGACGGGATCTACACCGGCGAGGCCTACCTCTTCGCGTACAAGGAGACCACCGTGACCGTCGACGACATGCAGACGAGGCTCGCCCCTGATAGTTACCTGGAGCTGACCGGCGGATACCATAGGCTGTCGGCCACGGAGAGCGTTGCAGTCCAAGTAGCGAACTGGCCGAGGCCTTCCGACATCCGGTATACGAGGTTAGGCGCGGTCCCGGATTTCATCAGGCTTTCAAACTTCGCCGTCTGCGTCCCCTCAAGCGAGTCGATAAGTATGACGTACCCGGACCTGAACCTTAAGTCAGTTCTTGTAGCTGAGCTGCCGTGGATGTACATGGCAGCGGGCGTCGTCGTGGTCATCGTCATCGCTGTCCTCGGCGTGAGGATGAGAAGAAAGCCTTCTTGAGTCAGCGCTCCCTGTGGCAACCCGCAGATGGGAGCCGTACTCAGGAAGATCGCCCCGACTTCTCGCGTAACAGGGTGGTTTCATGGCGGCTTTGACCATGCTTTAGGGTGGTTTCATACCACCAAAAGAGCGCCGGGGAGGCCCTGATTCAGCTGAAAGGTAGTGTGGACAGGCCTTGATTGAGAACTCACTCTTTTCAGCCCTGGTGAAGTTCCGTTGAAAGGGGGGAGGTTCCATAAACGACCGAAAGCAAACCTTCGTCCCCTGTAGGTCGAACACCGTAATCCTCTTTGGCCTACGCCAAGCTATGAGGATCGAAGGCCGTCGGTTGAAGCGGGGAATCGGCAGGGTCGAGAACGTCGACGCGACGGTTGGAGGCAGGTATGAGAAGTACCTGTACGTGCATCTCACCCATACCCTTCCGACGGTATAGGAAGAGGCAGAGATACCTAGAGGCTGCGATCCCGAAGGGATTCCGCAAGGATATGCTCTTCCTTAACGGGTCGACGGTCGGCCAGATCGAGTACGCACCAGCTGAGGCCTCCGGGCTCCCGATATACGGTCAGAGCATCCATGTCTCGAACTGTATCTGGGTTCTGAGGAAGGCGAAGGGATACGGATTTGGAAGGCTCCTGCTCAACCACGCCATTGGACAGGCTGGGGACACTAACAGCCTGGCGACGATTGGCCTAGTAGGTCGATCCTGGCTGAAGAAGGAGCACATGGAGTATCTCGGCTTCAAAGCCATAGACTCGTTCAAG
>CAYRUY010000079.1:2742-5332 GCA_964427455.1 uncultured Candidatus Bathyarchaeia archaeon
ACTTTGCCACCCAGAAAGCCTACAGATGAGACAGATCTACGAGAGATGCTGATCCAGGAACCCTTCGGAGTGACGTCATCCCGGAAGCCTGCCGTCTCAGAGTTTGACCGGCTACGTTTATCGGAGTCTCCTGCACGCCTGCGCCGGTAAAGGCTTTAAGCGGTCTGACTTACCTTGGCTGCAGATGAAGAGCCGCGAGAGAGTCATCCGAGCTGTCGAGTTTGAGGGCCCAGACCGTGTCCCGGTTGACTGGCCTTGGAAGCCTGAAAAGAGCGACACAGCAAACATCTCGTTCAGGCAGGAGTATCAGAGAGTCTCAGAGTTCGGTGAGATCGTCGAGGACGAGTGGGGCTGTGTCTGGACTCGGCCGCTCCGCTTGGAAACAATGGGTGAGGTGAGGGGCCACCCTCTCGGAAGCTGGGACCAGCTAGAGACATACCGGTTTCCGGACTCCCACTCCGAGAAGCGGCTCGTTGGGCTCAAAGCCTTGGTCGACGAATACCATATGCCGGGCCGGTATGGGAAGAAGTATGTGATCGGCCACCTAGGCCATGGCATCTTCGAACGACTCCACTTCCTCCGCGGATTCACGAACGTTGTCAGAGACTTGTACGTTGAGAGGCGCAAGCTGGGCGAGCTCGACGATAGGATCCTAGGCTTCCACACCGGCTTGGTCGAGGAGTACGCAGAGCTGGGTGTGGACGCGGCGGCTTTCGCAGACGACTGGGGGGCTCAGAATGGGCTGATGGTGAGACCGCAGCTCTGGCGCGACTTCTTCAAGCCCCGCTACGCGAAGCTCTTCGAGTCAGCTCATAACTGCGGCCTCCACGTTTGGATGCACAGTTGCGGCTACATCTACGACGTCATCAGCGACCTCGTTGAGGTAGGGGTGGACGTTCTTTTGCTGGACCAACCCGAGCTTCTGGGAGTGGAGAGGCTTGGCGAGAGCTTTGGAGGGAAGGTCTGTTTCAGATGTCCGGTTGACATCCAGAGGACGATGGCCAAGGGCGACCTCGGTGACATATCCGCTGCAGCTGTGGAGCTGATGTGGCATCTCGGCAACTTTCGGGGCGGTTTCATAGGTGGCACGTACGGAGGCCCTACGAGCAACGTCCTGAAGTTCGTCCCCGAGGGCTTCGATAGGGCGTGGAGAACCTTCAGACGCCATGGAAAGTATCCGCTTCGTCCTCCGAAGGAGGCGCCAGTCAGGGCAACGTGACTAGAGCAATGAACCTGATCGTGATAATGCTCGACAGCTTCCGTCAAGACCACGTCGGGGTCTACAGTCATGGCGATGTGCTCTTCCCCGCTGTGAGAGCGTGCAAGACGCCTAACATCGACGAGTTCGCGAAGGAGTGCGTTGTCTTCGAGAACGCCTACCCTGGTGGGCTGCCGACAATACCGGTTCGATGCGAACTGATGACGGGGCAGGAGACGTTACCTTACAGGCCGTGGGAGCCCCTGACGCTGCGCGAGGTCACCGTGGCGGAGATCCTCCGGCGGGAAGGCTACGTCTGCGGCTTGGTGTCAGACACGTACCACTACAGGGCTCCGGGCATGAACTTCCACAGGGGATTCCACGCGTACCGGTGGGTGAGAGGGCAAGAGTACGACCCCTATGTGTCCTCGCCCCCACGCCGCAGAGTGGAGGATTACGTGAACGCGAACTACACGGAGGAGTGGAAGGCAAGGATCAGCCAGTTCCTCGCGAACACAGATGACTTCACACGAGAGGAGGACTGGTTCCCCGCCAAAGTTGTCAAAGAAGCGGTCGAATGGCTGAAACGGAACCGCGTTCATCGAAAAGTCTTCCTTTGGGTTGATTGCTTCGACCCTCACGAGCCGTGGGACCCTCCGCAAGCCTTCGACGCCTATGGGCCTCAGGAGTACGAGGGGCCGAGGCTTATCATGCCTATGGGCGGCCCCGCCGGACGATGGGCGACTGCAGAGGAGATCGAGCACATACGAGGGCTCTACGCAGGCGAAGCAGCGTTCGTAGACCACTGCCTAGGCCCGCTCTTCGCCGCATTGAACGACCTAGGCTACTACGATGACTCGCTGATCTTCCTCCTAGCAGACCACGGCCACCCCTTGGCCGACCATGGAAAGTTCCTGAAGGGAACGGATAGGATGTACAGCGAACTCCTGAAGCTGCCGTTCATAGTCCGTCTGCCACGCGGCGGCCAAGCCCGGCGCACGCCTGCGCTGGTTCAGTTCACGGATGTGCTTCCCACCGCACTGGAGCTGCTCGGGTTGGGCAGTAACACGCAGTCTATGCATGGTAAGAGCTTCACGCCAGTTCTCTGCAAGGGAGCCGACACACATCGGAGGGCGGTCATATCAGGGTACCATGAGGGCGTTGACAGGTGCATCCGCGACGAGCGCTGGAGCTACATCCAAAGGCCTCCCGGCGAGCCTGACGAGCTGTACGATTTGAAGAACGACCCGAGGGAGAGGAAGAACCTAGTCGACGAGAGGCCTGACGAGGCGAAGCGTCTCTCTGCGCTCTTCGGAAGCTACTTCCGAAGGAGCGGGAGCAAAGTTGTGAAGGGCGTGCAAGGCAGGTATGAGTTAGCGTCCGGGAGCATCG
>CAYRUY010000079.1:5432-8166 GCA_964427455.1 uncultured Candidatus Bathyarchaeia archaeon
TGCGAGCCTCGACATCAGGGCTGTGGAACGCGACCTAGCCTTCAACGCATCAGGCCACATTCTCCACTCGCTATATTGGGCGAACATGAAGCCTGGTGGAGGAGGCCAGCCCGGTGGAGCCCTCGCTGACGCGATCAACGTGGGCTTCGGTAGCTTCGCATCGCTCAAGCAGCAACTCGGCATGGCTGCGAAGGCGGTTGAGGGCTCAGGATGGGGGCTTCTCGTCTACGAGCCTGAGTCACGGCAACTCCTGACGCTGCAGGTGCAGAACCACCAGAACCTCGCCGTCCAAGGCGCTGTGCCGCTCTTAACGGTCGACGTGTGGGAGCACGCCTACTACCTACAGTACAGGAACGACAGGGGAGGCTATGTGGATAAATGGTGGGAGATCGTCAACTGGGAAGATGTCGCAGAACGCTACAAGAAGACCCAATGACGTACGACCGCGCCAACAACGACTTGGGGGTACCTGTCCCAACCTTCAGCACCGCGGCCTCGATAGACACGGCCGGCTCCATCAGAGATAGCACTTTCCGTTACAGACGCTGAAACGGGAAAGAAGAAGCCCCTATGGCTGCCTGGCGTCTAGGGGGTTTCAGATCTTTCGACCCTTCTGGATAGGAGGTCTAGGGCTTGGACGACATTCCTGGCTACGCCTAGGAGTTCGGCTAGGAGGAACATGGTTAGGTAGACCGTGAAGTCTAAGGTGAAGGTAACAGCCCCGCCGCCTGAGGGGAAGGTGAGGGTTAGGAGGCCACCGTTGAGCGTGATCCAAGTGAAGGCTATGAGGGTTAGGCCCTTGGCGAAGCCGAAGGCGTAGGCTAGGATGGTCCCAGACGTGAGGCTTCCTGCCACGGCGAAGACGAGGAGGATGATGATAAGGTTCTGAGCGAAGCCTGCAAGCTCCCCAAGCACCTCTGCTGGAAGCGACTTGAGGGGGAGGGAATTGAGGAGGATGATGTAGAAGGCAGCCCATGCAGCTGCCTTTGCAACCCTTGGAACAATCCTCCAAAGGGGCCTCCTAATACCATTCTCTTCAGCCATAGGGCAGCACCACCGGTCCAAGCTTGAACGGGGCCTCCGTGTAGACATGAACCCGCCCAACGCCCGTAAACCAGGAGGGGTCCTCCACCACGAGTTCGAGGGGCGTCGCAAACCTCGATCGTGGTGGGGCCTCCACATCGACCCACCCGAGGCCCACCAGCTTCGCTCTCTCGTTGTAGACCTCAACCTTCACCGATCCGGAGACTGGCAGAAACGGGGAGTGGTTCTCGAAACTCAACTCGACCCTGAGGATGTGATGGGTGCCGTTGAACCTTAGACCGAACGGCCTTACAGAGAGGTTGCCCAAGGGTGCTCCCCAGGGAAGGGACATGTCTGTAAAGCCAAGTCTGAAGCCGAGGGCATGGGCGTACCTGAAGCCTAATGAGATGTCGACCTTAAACTCGTCATCCTCCAGCAGCAGCTTTGTCATGTTCCCCGAGAAAACCTTCATGATGCTGAGGGGCACACTGTGAACTCCCTCAACCCTTGTTCCCCTGGCGACAGACGCGACTAGGGTCTCAGCCCTGGATAGAACGTTTCCCTCCTTGTCTCTGATTATGGCTGTTAGGTTCGCATCGTTCAGGTCGTAGTATCCCGTGTTGTTGAAGGAGAATGGTATGGAAACAGCCAGCTCCTCTGCCGTGACCCTGAAGGCGGGTTTCCCTAATGCGAAGCCACCACCCATCATGACGGAGAAGGAGTAGAGGGAGGTGGCTAGGTATAGGGCTGCGAAGACTAGGAGGAACCTTCCGGCCCAACCTAGAGCCCTGACGGCGGGGCCCATCTTTCCCCTCTTCTAACCCGACCTGATCAGACGGAGGTCGTCTCTTGACCTGAAGGACTCGGCTGGGCCTGTTGGGCCTGAGAGGCCTGTTGTTGGGCTTCAGCCTTCTTCTCGGCTTTCCTCTCTGCCTTCTCCTCCCTCCGGAAACCTATGATGATCTGGACGCCCCTCATAGTCAATATGGAGCCGACCCAGCCCATGAGACCTAGGTATATGGCGCGGATCGCAGCCTCCACAAGGGGCGGCAAGGCCTCCCCGAAGGCCTTAACCAAGTCGGGCGACCCTAGGAGACCGCGCTCCTCCCCCAAGAAGCCGAACGCGCTGAAGAAAGTGACGATCAATAGGGCCACCCCTACAAAGAGTACAACATAGCCCAGAAGATGACTCTTCTCCAACACCACACCAACCTCGCGATGTCTCTTCCATTTTTCCATTTAAGCCTATGCATTCCCCCGGAAGCCCTGATTGACTGCTTCAGGACGGTAGTGGTTACCTGCTAGTCAAGCATGTTGCCGGTGATAGCAGCAACCATCAAGATTGGGAAGGTTACCTCCAGTTCGACACCAAGCTTCATCACGACTCCCTGCTTATAAGTGCCGCTAGGCTTTCCATAGCCTTCTGCCATCCTCAGGCTATCTACAGATGCTTCCTGAGCTTCTGCGGGCCCTTCTCCTAACCCTAGGTCTTGCAGATGTTAACAGTATCCAGACAGCTTCTCCAGAGACCCCTGCGATGCAGCTGATACGCCATTGTCCTATCTGCTCATCTAGACCTTGAGGGTCACGGTTACCCGCGCCAATCGCTAAGCATGCCCTCTTCGACTAGGAGACCCTATCAAGATCCCCTACTGAGGGGTGCATGAGCACACTCAAGATCTCGCACATCCTGTTGCATTCGCGTGGGCCA
>CAYRUY010000080.1:0-8066 GCA_964427455.1 uncultured Candidatus Bathyarchaeia archaeon
CACAACAGTGGCCGGGAACGCTGCCCTAGAGAGCTGCCCACCTTTCACCTGCGAGATGTGCTTCCTGACAGCGTTCAGTTCCTCGATACTTGCGCCGGACTTCAGAAGCTGAGCTGTCAGCAACTGTTTGTCCCCAAGAGTGACGCCGTCAACGGGGAGCGGCATCAACGCTGAGCCGCCGCCTGAGATGAGACAGAGCACAAGGTCCCCTTCACGGGCAGAACGTGCTAACTCGAGGATTGCCTTTGCCCCTTCACACCCAGCATCATCTGGGAGCGGGTGTCCCGCCCCGTTTACCGCCACCCTCTTCGTCTGAAACCTCTTCGCGGTCTCAGCGAGCACGTTGACGAAGCCTCGCTCAATCCTCTCGCCCAATATCTCCTCAACCGCCTGAGCCATAAGACCGCTTGCCTTTCCCGCTCCAACAACGAAGACGCGGCCGACCTTGCCCAGATCAAACGACAGACTGCCGATCTTGAGAATCGCTCCTTTCACATGTACGAACGTCTTCACGGCGGTAACAGGGTCTACTGCGTCAATCCCTGCGGCCAAGATCGCAAGAGCCCTGCTGCGAGCAAGTCGATCGTTCCTGTTGACCGCATTCTGAAGCAACTCGCGACGGTTCAGCACCCTCAAGTCTAGCTCCTCGGGAATGGATCGAGGCCGACAGATTGGATATAAAGCAGACGGACTCCGGCGGCGGTTCAAGACTTAAATGAAGCCGAGACAGGTTTCCAGGCAGCGGGACACGTATGACCAGGCCCAGCCTGCCCGGAAGATCCCTGTGGATAAGCGTCGGGGTGGGGCTTGTCCTCTCGGTTGCAGCCGGGACTGCAGTTATAATCGCGGCTACCCAGTTTGTTGATGAGGGGACGTTCCTGGGCGCTTTCCTCGGCGGGCTTCTCGCAGGGCAGCTGATCTTCAGACCGCTAAGGCGCGCAGCCTTCGCGGGGGCCCTCGTCGCTCTTCTCAGCTTCATGGCCTACTTCCAAATCGTTCCGTTCCTCATCGAAGCAGCCATCATCAAGTGGGATATACCACCTTCGCCTCCTGACATGTATTGGCCGCTCTTCTTCGCCGCCCTTGGAATCTTCCTAGTCCTGGGAACGGCGGGAGGGGTGGTGGGAGGCTACCTAAAGGGGCTCATTCGCCCCCGAGCAGTTGTCCCCGGCAGGTGCTCCAACTGCAACGCCGTAGTCCCAGAAGAGGCAGTTTTCTGCCCGAACTGCGGCAAGCGGGTGCGACGCAGTGAATCGGCTTCGCCTGAATGGTAGGCCAGCCGAGGCTAGCGAGCGCGATATCAGCAAGTCAGGGCCGCTAGGTCTTGTCGCCACTTCTGGTTTCCGCCACGCTACCGCGTAGCCTCGAACATTCGTTCCAGAGACCGCCTTGCCTTCGCGGCCGTCGCAGAGGGGACGGTAACGACGTTGCTCTCATCCCTAAGAACTTGGTACATGAGGTCTAGGGTGTTCCTCTTCATGTTCGGGCAGACTGCCCCCGCGTAGGCAGGCATGAAGCTCTTGCCCGGGTTCTCCCTTGCCAGCCTGTGCAAGATGCCGACCTCGGTCGCGACTATGAAGCTTTTCGCCGGGCATTCCTTTGCGTACCTGCACATCTGAGACGTGCTGCCAACGAAATCTGCGGTTCTCAGAACATCCTGGGTGCATTCAGGGTGAGCCATGACAACACAGTCCGGGTTACTCTCCCTCGCTAGGAGGATGTCCTCTCTGAGAAAGAGTACGTGGGTCGGACAGAACCCGTTCTCAGGGATCGGTAGCACAGTCTTCCCTGTCTTTGCCTGCACGTAACAGGCAAGGTTTCGGTCGGGTCCGAAGAGCACGCTGTCGCTGTCCAGAGCCTCTACCACCTCAACGGCGTTTGCGGAGGTACAGGAGACATCGCTCTCCGCCTTCGCCTCAGCCAAGGTGTTGACGTAGAGAACCACGGGGATTCCTGGATAGCGGCTCTTCCAAAGCCGCACTGTCTCGGCAGGTAACATCCGAGCCATAGGGCATCTCGCCCCGAGGCTGGGTATCAGGACTTTCTTGCCAGGGTTGAGGATGGCTACTGTCTCGGCCATGAAGTCGACCGCGGAGAATAGGATGATCCGTGCCTCACGTTCGTCCATCGCTCTACGACTAAGCTCGACACTGTCACCTACGAAATCTGCTGCGTCTTGAACTTCAGGCCTTTGGTAGTTATGTGCTAGTATGAGGGCCCGTCTCTCCTTCTTCAACTCAGAGAGCCGCCGCGCGATGTCCGGAATGGCCATGCGACTAAGCCCGCAATCCGGAGAACCGCGCTGACCGTTATTTAAGGGTTGACAACCGCAGCCACGCCTAGGTCGCTTCCTCCCGTATGGGCCCAATGTCCAAGCTTAGATCCATCGCCTTGGATGAGTGCGTGAGCGCGCCGACCGAGACTATGTCCACGCCGAGGCGCGCGTAGTCGAGGACGTTCTCCTCCGTGACTCCGCCAGATGCCTCCACGAGGACTTTCTCACGAGCACCCTCCTCTTGCAGATCCCTCATAGTCTCTGCCACCTGGCTAGGCGCCATGTTGTCGAGCATGATAATGTCAGCGTGAGCGAGAGCGGCTTCGACGGCCTCTGCCGGCGTCTTCACCTCGACCTCGATCTTCCTCGTGAAGCTTGCCCTCTTCCGCGCGAGCGTGACGGCCTCGGATACGGAGCCCAAGAGAGCTAAGTGGTTGTCCTTGATCAACACCGCGTCGTCTAGCCGTGTCCGGTGGGTGTCCCCCCCTCCGATAGAGACCGCCCTCTTGTCAAAGTACCTAAGGCCTGGAGCCGTCTTCCTCGTTGCGGCGACGCGTGTCGAATAGCCAGCCTTGTCCAGCTTCTCGACCATTCTCCTCGTAGCTGTTGCTATCCCCGACATCCTTGCCAGGATGTTCAACGCGGTCCTCTCAACGCCGAGTATGGCCTTTGCTGGGCCTTTGACGGCTATCACGGCATCGCCCGGCTCGACGGCTCCGCCGTCGGAGAGGGACTCAGCCACCTCTACGCCCTCTAGCTCGAAGAGCAGCACGGCCTCTTGGACGCCCGCCACAATGCCGCGCTCTTTGGCTTTCACCCAAGCTTTGGCCTGCATCTCTGGAGGGAGCAGGAGCTCAGTTGTCAAGTCGCCGAATCCCAGGTCCTCCTCGAGGAACACCTCTAGCCTTCTCGCTAGCTGCTGCCTAGGTAGATGCACATCCAAGCTCTCGGCCTCGCAGATGCTATCGTGGGGCCACCTTAAGCCTTTGCTGAGAGCCCCAGCTTCGCGATTCTGCCTGATATCGTGACCGGTACCTGTTCAAGTCGTTGTTTGTGAACTGCAGTCCCTAGTCTTGCTGCCTTTCGACGTTAACCGTGGCCACTCCAGCATCTACGATGAGCAGCATTCTCTTGGTCGTTTCGCTGAAACCCGGGCTCTCATACTCTTTTCTTCCCCCTACTTCACTGACAAGCTTCCACGCCGAGTCTAAGTTGAGGACTCCGAGAACCTTGGACGAGAGGGTGCAACCCAACTCTCTGGGAAGCCGGATACTGACGGTTGCCACGCCCGCCTCAACTCGGGCCTCCGCGGTTCCCGGCTTGAGGTCGCCGGAGAAGTCGAGCTTCGCCGTTGCGGCGCCTACTTTCACGGAAAGGTCTCGGAAGTTGAGGTTGCCCAGCCCGGTCGCGTCTAGGCTCGCGGCTCCAACTGTTAGATCAGCGATGCAGGGGGTCGGGTTACGGTACTCTGCGAGGTCGATCGCAAGGCTGCCAGCCGCGATATCCACCGATAGCTCTTTCAGCGGCAGGTCTGTAAGCCTCATCGTCGCGGTGACGGCTCCCACCCTCAGCCTCAGAGAAGTGGCCCTCCCGTACCGTCCCAGCGATAGAGTGTAACTGTCGGCCACGGATTCGGGCACTGAGACCGCCGGCTCTTCAGCCTTGATTGCTATGTGAAGAGCGTTGTCTGACACGGCTGCCCGAAAGACTGGTTCAGCCTGATAGGACCTGAACCTAGCTTCGACGTCTACTATGAGGTCGGGCCTATCAAGCTGCTGGATAGTCAGCTCTGCCGAGCCAAGCCTTATGTCGAAGGAGACCGACTCCGACGGGTATTCCTCTGCCCGGACACTCCATGTTCGCGTTACAAGCTGGCTCTCCGGTGGGTAGAGTGCAAGTATAAGCCCCATTGACCCAAGCAGGGCTGCAATGGCGATAATAGCCATTGCTGTCCTCGTCTCCAAGCTGAGGGCCCCCCCTACCTACGAGCCGTCACCTTCACCGTCCCGTAGAGGACCAAGGCGACGCCCACGATTACGACGAAGAGAGGCCAAGAGAAACTGATCCTGTAGAGGAAGACCAGGCCTACGGAGAGGAGGAAGAGACCGAGCGCGCCTCTCGGCAGGGCTCCGCCGTAGTCCATCGCGAGTCTGAGCGCGGTGTCGACCAACATCACGGCGCCGACTCCTATGAGGACGTACCACCACCAACTAGTGATCGAGCCGACCTCTACCAAGTAGAGGATGAGCCCAGCGACTAGAATCATCAGGCCGAGCGAGATGTAGTTGAGGGATGGTTTCACCGAGCCCAGACCCATGTTATCCAACCTGGCAGATGCGTTTAACTGTTCGACAGGTAGCCTACTCCGCCCGAGGGTATCTAGGATCGGGCTTAAAAGCCCTCCGGTGCGGTCATCATGGCAGCTTAGCACGTTAGCTCTCGGCGAACTATGCGCTTGCTCGTTGCATCGCTCCCACTAAGGTTGCGGCCCGTAGCCGGCTATCTTCTGCTGCGTCTCCTCAGGTCTTCCCTCTTGACGGGAGGCTCAAGCCCTTCATGCCTCTTCTCCCATAGCATGTGTTGATCGTAGTCGTTCTCACAGAAGACCTCGCCACAATACTTGCAGGTGAAGACCTCCCCTGTGGCGCCGCACTTCGCGCATTTGCCCTCCACCGAACGAAGCCTCCTCGCAGGCCGACTTGATCGTTACGCATGTTAAGCCTTAAAGAGTCTTGGGCTTACCGACGGCCGCATGTTACTCGTACGACCTCGAGTGGACATCGCCTCTTTAGCTTCTTCCTGCAGGCTTCATCATCGAATCACCAGAGACCAACGCACGAATACCGGGCTTGCTGGCTACCCCCCACGGGCCGCCTGATCAGCGTCCTAGGCTGCTTCCACAAATCCTTTTAGAGGGCCTCAGGGATGCGGGGCATACGGAGCGTCTGTGATGGAGAGACCGAAGGTTTCGTTCCCGTTGATACTGGTGAACTTCAAACTCTATCTAGAGAGCACAGGCAGGAGGGGCTTGAAGCTGGCTAGGGACGCCGAGAGAGCGAGCCAGGAGACGGGCGTTTGCATCGGTGTCGCTCCGCAGTACGTCGATATCAGGCTGATCGCGTATGAGACCAAGCTTCCAGTCTTCTCGCAACACATCGACCCTGTGCCCGCCGACAAGAACACGGGCGCGATATTGCCCGAGTCTGTTTACGAGGCGGGAGCCGCGGGAACCCTGATCAACCATTCTGAGCGAAGGCTCGAGCTTGCAGCGATCGATGAGTGCATCAGAAGAGCCAAGCAGACAGGGTTGGTGAGCCTTGTCTGTACCAACAACCCTGAGGTAAGCCAGGCTGCCGCTGCACTGGGCCCGGACATCATCGCGTATGAACCACCCGAGCTCATCGGGACAGGCGTCCCCGTCAGTAGGGCGCGGCCTGAGGCCGTGACGAACGCCCTCAACCTTGTACGCAGGACAGCGCCCACTCTTCCCGTCCTCTGCGGCGCTGGTATCTCGACGGCTGAAGATGTCAGGGTTGCGCTCAAGCTGGGAACGAAGGGCGTCCTACTAGCCAGCGGCGTGGTCAAGGCAAAGGACCCATACCGTGTGCTTTTGGAGATGGCGCGGGCATGTGAGTAGCGGGACCCTCGCAAGGAATCTGTCCGTGCGGATACTGAGGAGGGGCCCAAGAGAGTCGGAGGGTGAGAGTCTTGGCGCAGCTCGGTGGTGACGAGTTCCCGCAGATAATCCTAGGATGCCAGCCGTTCATAGGCGAGTCCTACCAAGGCCCTGAGCGAAACAAGGAGTACGCCGAGAGGTTCTCTGCGAGGGAGAACGTAGTGGCTATCTTGAAGAAGGCGGCGAGAGAGCACGAGGTCAGAGCGCTCGCCGCCGTTCCGGCCAACGCCAGCCCCTTGGCACGGTCCTACCTCGAGGCTGTCACCGAGGCTGAGCAGGCCCTAGGGATCGAGTTCTCCTTAGCGCCTTGCTTCAGCATTCCCCTGACCATAGGCGGAAGCCCGGTCGACAACTACCGGCGCTGGCTGACGTACTACCTCTATGAGAGAGCGCAAGCGTCAGAGGACTTAGCCGGAAAGTTCCTTTCGGACCCGATCCTTCTCACGAGGCCGGGCTGGAGCGAGAGTTTCCCCCAGGTCTTGGCCGAAGGGAAACCATACAGGCAGGATGAGCTCGAGGGTTTGGAGATCGACTTCTCAAAACTGGAGAAGTTGGTCGGTTACTTCGAGTGGAAGAGAACCCTCTTCGCCGAACTAGGCTCAGAGACGGACTTCCTTGCTATGACGGGCAAACTCAGAGAACTTGGAGAACTGGCGAGTTTTCTACGCCGTCGGGGCTTCACCAAGGTCTTCTTCGGTGTTCATCATGCAGGCGTCACAATGCCCCTCTTGGAGAACTCCGGAATCAGATTCGACGGCTACGTGACCGCTGTAAACCAGATCGGAGCGTTGATGCTCCCATCCGCGGAGACAGCGCTTCAAGCGATACAGTCGACGCGGAGACGAGTTGTCGCGATCAAGACGATGGCAGGAGGGAGAGTTCCTCCCTGGGAGGCGTTCAACTACGTCTTCCGCCGGGTCGGCGTACGCAACTGTATGGTCGGTGTCGGTTCAGTCGAGGAGCTTGATGCAGACATGCGTGCGGCAAGGAACGCGATCGCCTCGATCGATGCTTCCTGACTTCGTGGGCTCGGCAGGACGAAGAGCAAAGCTCGGGAATCACGCTTTGGCGACAGTCGCTTGCACCGAGAATATGGATACTGGCACGTGTTCAGTCGGCTGGACGCACATTTCTGTACGCGGAAGTCTTAAATAGGGCTTCAGTGTATTGGGCCGGAGCCATGACGTTGCAGAGGAAGGTTACCCTAGACGAAGAAGAGATACCGAAGCAGTGGTACAGCATACTTCCAGACCTGCCCAAACCGCTGCCACCATTCATAGAGCCTGAGACGAGGGCACCAGGTGTAGGGATTGTCCCCAGGATCTTTCCAAAGGCTATCATCGCTCAAGAGGTCGGCCAAGAACGGTGGGTGGACATCCCCGAGGAGGTTAGGGATATCTACAGGCTCTGGAGGCCAACCCCGCTCTTCAGGGCCCTTGGATTGGAGAGGGCCTTGAAGACTCCGGCGAGGATCTACTACAAGTACGAGGGCGTCAGCCCCCCCGGAAGCCACAAGCCTAACACCGCGGTTCCCCAGGCCTATTACAACATGAAGGAAGGGGCGGAGCGGATGACCACTGAGACGGGAGCCGGCCAATGGGGTTCCGCTCTGGCCTTCGGATGCATGACCTTCGGCCTCAAATGCACGGTCTATATGGTGAAGGCGAGCTACCACCAGAAGCCCTACAGGAGGGTCATGATGGAGCTTTGGGGCGCTGACGTGCACGCCAGTCCGAGTGATAAGACGGAGGCGGGAAGGAAGATCCTAGAGAAGGAGCCCGACAACCCTGGAAGCTTGGGGATCGCCATCAGCGAGGCCGTTGAGGACGCGCTCACTCATGAAGAAGCCAACTACGGCATAGGGAGCGTCTTCAACCACGTCCTAATACACCAGACCGTGATAGGCTTAGAGACCAGGAAGCAGCTGGAGTTCGTAGACGACTACCCCGAGATCGTCTGCGGCTGCATCGGCGGGGGCAGCAGCTACTCAGGCCTCTTCTGGCCGTTCTACTACGACAAGGTCTCTGGGAAGGCGTCGAAGGATGCTAGGTTCATCGCCGTCGAGCCCACAGCCGCCCCCTCCATCACGAAGGGCGTCTACATGTACGACCACGG
>CAYRUY010000081.1:0-7903 GCA_964427455.1 uncultured Candidatus Bathyarchaeia archaeon
TGGGCCGGGAGAGATTCGGATTAAGGGGTCTTTACTGCCTCTGTCCCGTTGTGACGCCTAGGCGACGTAGCCCATATTCCCAAGCCTATCAACGGTAGGGAGATGAGGCTTAGCCATTGACCGAAGGGCTCTAGCGGCCTGTAATCCATGGTCTTGGAGATGTTTATGGAGAGCGTTACAGTGTTCGGCCCGTCGTTCTGCACCCTGAACCTGTAATCGCCCGTCTTAGCCGTTTCAACCGTGAAGTAGGAGGAACTCACCTTCTCCTCTGACCAGACGACTTCTCCGTCGGGGTCATACACGAAGACGCTGAAGGTTTGGGGTATCGTGATCACCCCAGGCCCGAGGATCCCATCGGGCGGGGGCTCTATGACTGGCGTCCGGTTCAGCTCCCCATCGAGGGGCTTAGGCCAGTAGTCCCTCAGGTTGATGTTGCCCGTTATCACATCGTCTTCCTTGAAGCTCGCGGAGTAGGTCCAGGTCTTCGTCGGCGCGATCGAAGGGCCTGCGTTCAAGACCGTTTCATACCGTTTGTCCGTGGGCGAGAGGGCGAAGCACCAGACGCCTGTGAGGAAGATGACGGACGCCAAGGCGAGCGCTACCGCGCCGCCCGCGGTCCTAGAGACGTGGGAGCCGCGAGCCACTAGGATGACGAGCAGGATAAGGAAGAGGACCCCTAGAACGATCGCTCCGAACACAAGCAGGGGGATTATCGAGTAATAGACGGACGGTGTCGAGATTACTTCATTCATGCTCTTCGCCGGGCAAGAGAGTATAGGTGGCTCTCCGTATAAAGCTCTAGCCTTTAGAACAAGAGTGTCCAAAGACTCGATTCGGCTGCCCTCTCCGTCACATGCTGATCGCTGGCCCACGCCACTGTGATACCACTTTCCTTAGAGGAGCATACGAGTCATCCCCGCTTCCTTGGGTTGTCACGATAAATACGGCCGTCGGCGGTTCATGTGCAGGAAGGCTCTCGGATGTCCTCGGATAGAAGGAGTCGCCGGTTAGCCTTTGTGGCTCATTGCATCTTGAACCAGAACGTGCGCGTCGCTGGCGGCGCTCATTACCCCGCGGTGATAGATGAGGTTGTAGACGCGTTAAGAACCCACAGGGTAGGCTTGGTCCAAATGCCCTGCCCGGAGTTCACCTTCGCGGCTCTGAATCGACCGGCCGGCACTAGGGAGGACTACGACACTCCTAGGTTCCGAAGGCACTGCGCGAAGATCGCAGGATCTATAGCGGATCAGGTCGATCAATACGCCAAGAACGGGTTTCAGGTCCTCGCGGTGCTAGGCATTGAGAGAAGCCCCTCCTGCGGCGTCGAGCAGACGACGACCCGCCCAGACGGTCCGAACGGGGAAGCGGAGGCTACAAGCGGCCAAGGTATCTTCATCGAGGAGCTTCAACGAGAGTTCGACTCAAGGCATCTCCAAGTTCCGTTCAAGGGCCTAGACTGGAGAAGGGTCTCTAAGGACGTTGAAGAGCTAGAGGGGCTCTTGCCGCCTTAACCCCTCCTCTCACCGACCTCCGGAGGAGACCAAGGTAGAACCGATGATTCTGGTAGCGTACGTCTGCGGAGACCGGCATGGAAGGGCGTTAAGGCTTGGTGATGGCGTCTATCGCCTCGAACCTGCCCGTTCTCCTACATGACCTGTCCAACCGCACGAAGGCAGGCCCCGACAAGGTCGGTGACTTGACTAAGCGTCTCCTGAGCGTAATCGCGGCTGAATGCCTTTCTCGGCGGAACGCCCTCCCGTTCATAGCCGTAGAAGGCTGGGCCTCTGACTCGCGCAGGCTCAGTCAAGAGCGCCCTCAGCTCAGCGACCCTTGTCCTCAACTCCCTTGGCAGCTTCTCGTCTACGGCTGTCAGAGCCCCGCCCACATCATGTTCACGAGGGTACTCGACTCCCACGGATCTCAAGACGGCCTTGACAGCAAGCTCCAAGGCTTCTTGGGACCTCCTAACAGTTCCGGCCAAGTCCTCTTTCTCAAAGGCAAGCGCGGCCTCCTCTAGGCAACGCCTCGCCCTGTAGAGGTAGTCCTGAACCATCTCGTCGCTTCTCAGATCTCGACCACCTCGCCTAGCTTGAGGTCGGGTTTCAGAATCCAGTAAGCGCCTTTCTCAGTGTGAACTCTCTTCGCTCCAAGCTCCTTAAGCCTCTTCCTAACATCCCCCAAGACCCGCGTCAGGTAGCCGCCTCTCTCAAACAGGATTATTCCGTCTTCAACAATGTCTAAGAGAATCGGCGGGTGCCGCCCTCCCTCCTCAGGCGTTAAGAACAGATCCGAGATCAACGTGTTCCTTCCAAGCTTCCTCAGGAGACGATAGGCCTCCGTGCCCTTCAGCCCTTCATGAATGGGGTTCGTCTCCCTTATCCTCATGCCGACATCAGAAGGCAGGCCCTCCGCTACGACGAGGATATCGATGTCGCTTTCAGACGTAGCCTTTCCTGTCGCGACGGAGCCGAAGAGGCAGACCGCCCGGAGTCTATCGCCGAAGTGCCTCTTCACCCTGCGGCAATACTCGTGGATGAGCGGCCAGTATTCCTCTGAGACTCTTACGCGTGCCCCGCCTTCGTTTCCCATGGAATCTCAGCCTTACGCTTCTTCGTCTCAATCAGCCTTGCGGCAGTCTCTCTGGGAGTGCCCAGCTTTATCTTCGACGAGGAGGAATCTAACCCTTTACCCACCCTTAGGGGCCCTGTCCTTCCGGTCTACATGTAGTCGCCTCGGTAAGTTGGGCGTTGATAGATGGGGTGGCGCTTTCTCCGAGACGCGAAGGGTCTTCCGAGGGCCAGCCCAGCTAGGAAGCCACCAATATGAGCCCAGTAGGCCACCCCGGTTTCGACCGCCGCGAAGCCGAGGAGCAGCTGATAGAGGAACCATAAGCCGATCATTACGAATGCGGGGACGCGGACGAGCCGGATGAAGATGCCGACTGCTATGACCGTCTTTATCCTCGCCTTTGGGAAGAGGAGCACATAGGCGCCTAGGACCCCGGATATGGCGCCGGACGCGCCGACAGCGGGCAGAGTGGAGTCCCAGGCGGAGAACATGAAGACGACCGAGGCGATGACGCCTGAGAGGAGATAGAAGACTAAGTAGCGTAGATGGCCGCACATGTCCTCGACGTTGTCGCCGAAGATGTAAAGGTAGAGCATGTTGCCAGCGAGGTGGAGGAACCCGCCGTGAAGAAACATGCTCGTTATCACCGTGTAGTAGCCTTTCCCGTCGAGTATCTTCGCTGGAGTGAAGCCGTAAACAGTGACAAGACGGCTGGACTCCTCTGGCCCCGTTACGAATTGCCAAAGGAAGACGCCTACGCAGGCGAGGATGAGCAGCCAGTTCACGAAGGGGAATATGGAGGCTGGATTCTCATCGTCTACCGGAATCATCTTCAGCCGCGGCAGTATCTGGTAGAGAGCATGTTATTTAACTCACTGTCCTCGTTGGCTACATCCTCTCCAGCAGGGCCAGTGAAGCGCCGAAGGCACCCATCGGGAGAATCGACGTACTCTGCGTATCATCGCTGCGACTCGGGAAGTACCCGGAGCTATGCATAGTCCGGCAAGATGAACGCTCTCTTGCGCTTTCACTTCTCTCCCCGAGTACTCACACGATGCTTTCGTCCTTGACCCCATCAGGATTCACGCGGGCAGATCTACGAGGGAACGTCAGCCAGTGTTGAACAGTGAGCTTAAGAGGAATGAATGTAATGCGCTGTCGATGCGCTATGAAAGCTCAGGTCCTTCACACGGTTCAGTCCATAGAGAGCAGACCCCTTGTGAGCGAGTCGGTCGCCGACCCGGTTCTGGGCCCTGATGATGTCCTCGTAAGGGTCAAGGCGTGCGGGGTCTGCCACTCGAATCTGCATATGATCGAGGGAGATTGGGGTGTGCCAAGTAAGCTCCCGATAATCCCCGGCCACGAGATTGCTGGCGTCGTGGAAGCCGTCGGAAGTGGGGTTAAAGCATGGCGCGTAGGCCAGAGGGTTGGCGTTCAGGTGCTGCACGACACCTGTAGGCAGTGCGAGTACTGCCTGACCGGCCGCGAGAACCTGTGCCTAAGCCGAAACATGACCGGGGAAACCCTTGACGGCGGCTACGCCGAACTCGTCAAGGCACCTTGGGACTTCATCTACGCGATACCGGATGGCCTAGGGTTTGAGGAAGCGGCGCCGCTGTTCTGTCCAGGCGTCACGGCTTACCGGGCTGTAAAGAGGGCAGGTGTTAGACCCGGACAGAAAGTAGGGGTCATAGGCATAGGAGGCGTAGGGCACATGTCGCTTCAGTTTGCCAGGTTGGCGGGAGGCGAGGTCGTAGCCGTCGACAGGCTTGAGGGCCAGCTTGAACTCGCGAGAGAACTGGGCGCTGACCACGTCGTTCCAGCCGGTGAGTTCGAAGAGTTCGTTTCCAAAACTGGTAAGCTGGACGTCGTAATGGTTCACGCTCCCTCTCAACAGGCAGTAGACCAAGCCATGAAAGCTGTGAAACGCGGGGGGACCGTCTTGATGGCTGTCGTAGGGAACATACGCGTAAGCTTTGCTGACGAACATACGATCATAGGGAGCGTCATCGGCTCAAGAATGGACATGATCGAGACCTCAAAGCTGGCTGGGAAACGCAAGGTCCAGGTGAAGTGGCAAGGATTCAAGCTTGAGGAAGCCAACGACGTACTTTTGAGGCTGAAGAGGGGCGAGATAGTGGGAAGAGCGGTCCTAATACCATAGACGCGGATGAGCGAGAGTCATAAGAACCCCGCGGCGACAGCGGCGATCCCAACCATCTCCAGAGCTACGAGCATCGAGCCGTAGGAGGTTCCCATGAATACGGCCATAAACAGCCATAGAGCTACGAACAGCGCCAGTAAGAATCCGCCTAGGGCTGCAACCAGACAGGCGCGGCTAGTTGTCATCTTCGTGGCTTCAACCCCCGCCAGCAGCTCTCACAACCCACTGAGTAGAGAGGCCCTCCGCTTAAGAGAGTTGAGACGGGAGAGGTGTGACTCCTCTAAATGCGGCGCTGTAGGAGACTCTTGTCTCGCCCGCTGGTTGTGAGCTCGACATCTGCTTCTATTCGCGCGCCGGCACTTCACCAGCTAGGAGCTGTCAGAGGAAGACACCTATGTAGGTGAGAACGACCAGTCAGTTCGCGAAGCAGAATGTCGACACTCGGTTCTCATTGTATGCTGAAAGCGTCCTCAGCCGCTTAGCCATCGGAGGGCCAGGTATTTAACCCCTTGATGACGTAGTCTGCGTATCTCTAAGGCTGAAGGGGTGGTCTGAACGTTGTCGATGTTGGAGGGGCTTCTTGATGCTATCCGGGCAGAGGTCTCAGCCAGTACCTCGCTGGGCTACTTGACCGAGGTCTACTTGCGTGACCGTTGGTCCACGTTCCCCAAGTATCATGAGACCTGCGAGTACTGCCGGCGCGTCCTTGAGCAGAACGGCGTCTCCGATGTGGAGCTCGTAGAGGTCCCTGCGGACGGCCGGACGAAGTTCGGCGATTGGGTGATGCCTCTAGCCTGGGATGCTGGCGAAGCCACCTTGGAGCTAGTGGAGCCTCAGGTGCCCGCTGAGAGCCGCGTCCTAGCTAGGAGGCTTGATGTCCCCAACGCGCTGGTGATGTGGAGCGCCCCCACGCCTCCCGGAGGCGTTGAAGGCGAGGTCCTCGCCTTGGAGAAAGGCACGGTCGAGGAGTGCGCCGGCCTAGCCGTCGAAGGCAAGATCGTCTTCGCACCTAGAGATCCCAGAGAGATCAAGGGTATCGTGGCGAAGAAGCATGGTCTGGGTCTCGTCTCAGACTACGCTAGGAACCGGGCTCTTCGCGACGCCACCTTCTGGGTGAACGGCTGGGGCGATAAGCCTGGTTCATGGATGATGACCGCGGATGATTCTCGGCTGTTCGGCTTTTCCCTCTCGCCTGCGAAAGGGGCGTATCTTAGAGGGCTCCTGAAGGCTCGTGGTCGCGTCGTTGTCAGGGCGAAGGTGGAGAGTCGGCTGTACGAGGGTACGTTGCCTTACGTGACGGGGCTTATACCTGGCTCAACGCTGCCGGAAGAGGAGGTGCTCATCCTCGGCCATCTGTACGAGCAGGGAGCGAACGATAACGCCGCCGGGGCTGCCGTGATCCTTGAGGCTTCAAGAGCCTTAGCCAGCCTCTTTCACGGCGGTGCTCTGCCTAGGCCGAAGAGGAGCATCCGTTTCCTGCTTATGGCTGAATGCTACGGTTCGATGGCTTACGCGGTGCAGAACCGGGAACGGCTTTCGAAGACTCTAGCCGCGGTCAACGTCGACCTAGGCGCTGGCCGCTACGAGCTTGCCAGGTCTGCGATGGAGCTGGTTCTAAGCCCTCACTGCCACAGGTCTTTCGTAGACGCCCTGATGCTCAGGATAGTTGAAGGGTACCATTCGAAGTACGCGCCTTGGAAGCATTGGGCTGCTTCGAAGTACCAGATGGGCACCGACAACTACTTCCACGACCCTTCAATAGGCGTCCCGACCCCATGGGTCTACATCGGCATGGGAGACAACTACTGGCATACCTCCGAGGACTCGCTGGACAAGGTGGACTCACGGTCGTTAAGGGACCTCGCCACCGTAGACGCCACCTTCCTGTACTTTGTAGCCAAAGGAGGCTTCGAAGAAAGCCTCTGGCTCAGCGAGGAAGCCCTATCGCTTGGCAAGAAGAACGTAGCTGAATGCTCGAAGAGCATCCTTCAAAAGGCGTTAGCGGCGAGGGACGGCGTAGAGCTGGGACGACTCACAGACGAAGGAATCCAGAGAATAGAGCACTTCGCGGCCATAGAGCGCCAGGCGTTAGGCTCGGTCATGAGGCTTGCCAGCGGCTCGGAAGGAGTAGCGCTCTCTAACCGTCTAGAAGAGCTGAACGGCCGCTTAGAGGAATTCGCTCAGGCTGAGAAGGAGGGCTTCGTTGAGGCTTTGAAGCTCTGGGCTGAGCACGCGAGGATCAAGGTTGAGCCCTGGGTGAGACAAGAGACTCCGTGGGAGAAGGAGGCTACCAGAGTTGTTCCGAGGAGGCTCGTCGTCGGCACGGTTACGCTTGACGATATCCCGTACGAGAAGTGGGAAGTTGTGAAGAGCAGCCCTAGGTGGTGGGGCGTCGAGACCGCGGCGCTCTGGTGGGCTAACGGCGAAAGAACGGTGCGAGAGATACGCGACCTCGTAAGGCAGGAGTTCGACGAAGTCGACATCGACCTACTGCAGTACTTCAGGTTCCTAGCCAAGCACGGCTACGTAGCGATAGGTTAGGGCAGCTACGCAGCGATAGGTCTCCTAGGAAGGCACGCCTCCGGAGGCCTGCTGATTCCCTGAGTGGGACAAGAGCATACACCTGAATCGGTCCAGACGCCGCAAGTGTCAAATACGTGTCAACATGCATGCGTTGACGACACCTATGTCGTTGAGCAGCCCTCTCGCCCCGAGGCAGGAATTTGTCTGGTCTCTACGCCGGAAGGGCTTCGAACCTGTTGAGATCGCGAGGGAGCTGAAGACAAGTCGTCAATTCGTGCATCAGACTCTGCACGCTGCGGACGCGAAGGTTTCAAGGCTGTTGAGGGAAGCAGCCCAGGCGAACAGGATAGAGATGCGAGTCTTGGACGTGAAGAACGGTGTTCTAGCCGGTTATCACCGCGGCTTGGGGAAGCAGGTGGTCATTTCATACTCGGCAAAGCATGGGGTTCAGGTCTGGTACTGGTACGAGAAGCCCACCGCCTGCGCGGATTGTGAGCTAACGCAGCAGTGCAGAGAGTACCTCCTAGACGAGGCTGAGGAGCGAGGAATGCCCTTGACAGCGGAAGAGAAAGGATTAGCGCCAGCCCAGATCGCACGCGTAGTCTTCAGCAGGCTGATACCGGGGTTGAAGCCATGAATAGACGACTT
>CAYRUY010000082.1:0-7788 GCA_964427455.1 uncultured Candidatus Bathyarchaeia archaeon
GATAGATATCGGTTGTGGTCCAGGTATCTATTCTGTGGAATTTGCAAGGAGAGGAGCCGATGTTTTCGGGGTAGACATCTCTCGGAAGATGTTGGACAAAGCCAGGAACAGCGCTAAGATGACGAATATGACGTTGACATTGCAGAAAGCAGATGCGCACTCGTTACCTTACAAGGATGACTCATTCGACGCAGCCGTCCTGATCCTTACTATCTTGAATGTCAAGATTGTTAAAGAGGCAGCAAGAGTTCTGAAAGCCGGTGGAGTGTTTTTGTTCTCAGATACTCATCCGATAATTGAGTCAAAGGGAAGATGGGAAGGTGATGGCATCGGCGCAGGGAGGATCGTTGAAGATTATTTCTTACAAGATGAAAGGGAGTGGCGGATAAAGCCCAGTCCAAGACGAACTATTACCCTGAAGTATTACACGCGGACAATCGAACAGTGCGCTAACATGATCGCTGACGGGGGGCTTAAGATTCTAAGGATAGCAGAACCAAAGCCCAGAGAAGATGTCAAAAAGAGCGATCAAGTACATTATGAGAGATGTTCAAGAGTACCCTTCTTCATAATCTATCTGGCAGAGAAACCCCTAGAAGAGTTGCAGACGCTGAGCTGACAGGCCTAGAGCTGTCTTGACCGAGACCGCACCAGAACCCCTAATTCAGCCTCTTCATAGACCCTTTATGATGCTACACGGGCGACAACATCGGAGAGCTACCGCTGTGGGCGTCTGACTTCTTCTGCTGGGCGGTAACAGGATCAGGAATTCGCCAAGTTCTGGGAGTCGGGTCGAAACCCTCAGCGCAGAAAGGTTGATGACAGGATAGAGGCCTTTCAAGTTGCCTTGAACAAGGTTGAAATCCCGGGATAAGGCAGAGTAGCTCGTTCTCTGATTGCGAGACTGGTGAGGCACGTCGAGTTTTACGCGTTTTTCCAGGATTCACCATAGAAAAGACCGGGGTCCTTTTCTAAATACTCCACATACAAGTCTATCAGTTCCCTCAACCTAACCAGCCTAAGAGTAGCTCCTCCAACCCTAGCAATCTTCATTATACCACGCTCAAGACACGGCTCAGTCAACTTGGAAAAGTCTGGATAAGGACCAAAATCCCACTCCCACTCACCTTCAGGATACTTCTCAACAAGCCACTTCGGCGGAGTTATCTTCTTTAAAATGCGCGCAGGAAACCGCGCATGCTTTTCAGATAAATGCATAGCTGTACAACGGTCTAACCCAACACCGATGAGAAGTATGTAACCATCTAACTGAAGCAATCTATGCCAACCCTCAGACAACTCCCTCGCCCTCGGGCCCAAAGCCGCCACAGAATGACTCGGATGAGAACCGCGGACCACACCCTTCCTCTTCCTAAAAGTCTCAGGGATAATCCCAGTCGTAACCGGCGTCTTCTCAGGATCGTAAGGCGAAATCTTGAACAACCAAGAAACTCCCATTGCAATCTCCTCAGGCGTCCTCTGAACTTCAACCAAATTCGCAGAATGCGTCGACATTACGATATTCCCCTCTTCCCCTACAATCTCCAACAAAGCATCGATAACAGCGTCAGCGCCACCCTCGACATGACCGAAACTTCTTAAAGAACTATGAACACCCACAGAATCACCTTTCTTTAAGCCAAGCTTCCTCAGAGCAACCTTGATGTCCTCCTTACACACCCAACGCTCAATCTTTCCACTCGCATCCATCCGAAGCCACCACACGAGATCGAGTGTGCCTGTCATTGATAAACAATTCGCAGCCGACGCTCGAACGGTCCTCAGACCTTTTTTTAACAAGAAGGTCGGGATTTGCGGGAGACATCTCCGTGTGGTAGGGGTGCAGATCTCTTTGACCGCGCGCACAAACCTTAATTCTGCCTTATTTTCTCTTTCAATCCCCGTCTGATGAGTCTCTCGACTGAGAGAAAGACCGGTAGGGGCTCTCACATGATCATGTGAGCTTTCAGTCTCCATCTCGCGAGTTCAAGCTTGCCCGCTTCCAGCCGGGCCTAGATCAATGTCAATTGGCTCTTACCAGCCAGAGTGATATGCCTAACCTCTTCAACCCTTCTATTGAGGCAGAGCTCGATGAACTGAGGGATCTTATCCAGAAGGTCTGTGGCGACCATGTGGAATCCTCGCTCCTTAGCGACCATGTCCCCGGCTCCGCCGTTGATGAAGGCTGCGGCTACACCGCTCACGTAGGCCGGGACACCCTGTGAGAGCAGCGCCCCCGCGATGCCGGAGAGGACATCGCCCGTCCCGCCCACGGTCATGCCCTGGTTGCCTGTGAAGTTGAGCTTTGTATGATCGCCGTCAGTGATGATGTCTACGGGGCCCTTGAGCACGAGCACCGAGCGGAGAGCCCTTGCGGTCGCCTCGACCAGAGGCACCTTCTCGGACACTCTCTGCGGCAGGGCTTCCCCCGTGAGGGCTTTGTACTCCCCTGCATGTGGTGTCAATACCAAGGGGAAGTCTACGGCTCGCTTGAACCGACCATAGGCCTTCAACGCGTCCGCGTCCATCAACGTTGGAAGCCTCATCTTTGCGGTCAACTTGAACAGCTTCTCCACGGCTTCTTGGGTCTCGGGGTGAAGGCCGAGGCCCGGCCCAACGACGAGAGCAGTTGCTTTCTCCATCATGGGTTCGACGACCGCGAGTGCTTGAACCGTCAGGTGGTCACCCGGAGCCTTCACCGTGATCAGGTCGGGGGAGATCGACGATATCGCGTACGCCGCCTTCTCGGGCGCAACCACGTAGGCCAGGTCCACGCCGGTTCTGAGCGCCGCGAGCGCGACCAAGGCGGGCGCCCCGGTGTACGTCTCGCTTCCGCCTACGATGAGTAGGCGGCCGAAATCACCTTTGTGAGAGTCCACAGGCCTAGGCTTCACGGCAAGAAGGACGTCCCCTGGGCCTGCGAACCGTTCAGCCTCCGGCGGTATCCCGATGTTGGCGGCCTTCAGCTTGCCGACGTACGGGGTTGCCTTGGCAAGGCCCGTCTTCGACCTGTGCAAGGCCACGGTTACGTCAGCCTTGACCGCTCCGCCGAGCGCCTCGCCTGTGTCGGCGTCTATGCCGGACGGGATGTCCACTGAGACCTTGAACCCTTGGGCTTGATTCAGCTTCTTCACGGCATGCGAGAGGGGAGGTCTCAGGGCGCCTTTCACCCCGGTTCCCAAGAGGGCGTCCACGATAACGTTCGTTGTGAGTTCAGGCATCAGGTCGCTGTTGGGGACGGTCAGCACCTTGACGGATTCTCTCATTCGCACTAGGGTCTCCCAGTTCGTTCTCGCGCTTTCGTTAGTTATCTCGCTCGGTCTGCCTACGAGGATCACGCTCACCTTGAACCCGAGGCCGGCCAGATGTCTAGCAGCGACGAAGCCGTCTCCGCCGTTACCTCCCGTGCCAGAAAGAACCGCGACCGTGTCCTGGCCCGGCGTGAACCTCGACGCGACCTCCCTAGCTACCTCTGCCCCAGCGTTCTCCATCAACTGGAGTTCGGTGACTCCCAGATACCGGGCGTTCAGTTCCGCAGCGGCCATCTCGATGCTCGTTACGGCGCCCACACGATCGTCCCCGCGAGGAACCTTGCGTGGACCGTGGCTTAAACGCTTGCGTCTAGGCGTCGAAGGCGCTCTTTGACGACGGTTCACGGTCCTTCGGCAGCTTGAACTTCCTCACGGTGGCCTGGCTCTCGGTCCACGCTTGGGCAGGATAAGCCGCTGGGATGTATCTAGATGTTGTTAAGAGACCAGACCGGCGGGAACCGCTCGGCCTGGTACTTCTCTCTTAAGCTCTCGACCTCTCTTTTCATGGTCTCGTCTTCGGTTTCAAGTGCCTCTCCTATGGCTCGGATTGCGGTCTTTCTCTCCCTGTGCAGAAGCAGCCTGAGGGCGGTGAGTCTGACTTTTGGATGTCTGTCCTTCATGGCGGCAAGCAGTGTGTCTTGGACCCGTTCTCCTAGTCTGCCGTCTAGGACTCTAACAGCTTCCCTCTTGGTTTCAATAGCTCCTTCCAGAGCCTTGCCATAGATTATGCGTGCAGCCTCGGGATCGTTGATCCTTGACAGTGCCTGGATGGCCTTCCTCCTAACGGATGTCGGTTGGAGTTCGAGTACTCGGGAAAGCGCTTTGATGGAGGAGGCTTCTCCTATGAGGCCCAGAGACGATACTGCGGCCAATCTTACCTCTCTGCAAGGATCATCCAGCAAGGCTTCCAGAGCGGTGATCGAGGAGGCGTCTCTCAGTTTGCCCAGGGCTATGGCCGCTGCGATCTTGATCCCCACATCAGGCGATGAGAGGAGTCTGCCAGCAAGATCTCTCGGTAGCCCCATTCTGCGCAGAGCCGAGGCCTCCATCTGGACACTCCACCTGTTAAGCTTCTTTGAGAGGCTGGAGAGCGTGAGCCTCAGCCCATCCTTCTTGTCAAGGACCAAGAGGTCTTCCAAGGCCATGATCTCGTGTCCATCACGGACCGACCTGACCAAGCTCTCCTTGATGTACCTTGGGAACCTCTCGGGGCCGACTCTTGCCATCAGGCTTATCAGGAGGTATCTGACATCGGCGGATGTGTCGCCTAGACACTCTTCGATCCTAGAAGCTGCTTTCTTTCTGTCCTTATGCCAGAGGAGGCTCCACGCAGCCCAAACCCTGTCTGACTCCTCCTGAGACCTGAGAAGGCCGACCCAGAATTCCATAGGCTTGGAATTCACCCTCACTCTCACTCGGCGAAGCAGTCGACTTGGTTGCCAGGCCTTACGTTCTCTGGGCTCCCGGAGCGATATTCTAGGTGCACGCCATGCCAACACATCCTCCAAGAATCTCCGCGTGGATTCCACTGCGCCTCCCGCGGCATTGGAATCCATGGCTGTCGCCATCTTGGTCTGTTCTATCAGGTGGAGGTTGGCCATCCAGGGCTCGAAGTCTTCCAGGTCCTCTCTTCGAAGAGGTAGGCTGACAAGTCCCGTCTTCCTAGATAGCGAGTATGGAAGAGTCCCGACTGGTTCATGGTCTATCTGGGTTTTTCCGAAGACGCGAAGGTAGGAGGCAATCGCCGAATCAACTAAGGGCCAATTCGCCACCACACTCTCTCCCATGATCTCGTCCGGGAATGCCTCGGCTGGGATAATGACATGGAGGCTAGTATTCCCACTGAACTTAGCGAGGTAGGGTACGCCGTAACTCTCCAAGATGTCGAGAACCAGATCAAGCTTGTGGAAGTTGTCCCTCAGGCTGAGCCCATCGCTCTCGAAGAAAAAGTCGTAGCCGAAGGGCTCCGCAGCTCCTTTCTTCTTCTGGTACCTTGCTGCTCGTGCTTCGAAGTGGGGGTATCGATTGAACCGTGTCTCCGGTGACAGCCGGTTAAGCGAGTTCTCGACAAAGGCCTTGAACTGGTCCGTCGTCCGGGCGACGGCTTCCTCTGAGTGGGTCTCGCTCGTTTCTCGAAGTCTCCACTTGAAAAACGCCCGTCTTGTTTTCGTGAGCTCAAAGAGGACTTTGGATATATCGTCTCGAAGGTAGTAACCGAGAACCTCCCTAAGAACCGGATATCTCCCGAAGCCTCTGTCCCCACCTGGGCCGGTCTCAGCGTCTTTGCTCAACATATCATCCCCAGTTACATTGCTTGCCATGCGTTTTGGTTATGGATGTTTTCCGGGGCTCGCCTTGTGCGGGCGGCGGGTTCTGAGCGTGAGATGCGAAAGGGCGTGTTCCAAGGTTGTGGAAACGCGGGTCGTCGCCTCTTCCACCTCGGGCGACATCGCTGATCCCAGCGAGACATCCTTGACCTGCAAGCCGATGAAGATGAACTGGGCCTTGAGCCCCTGACTTCTCAGGTAGCTCGTGAAAAGCGTGAGAGGGAGCCTATGCGTCGAGACAGCCACGTTCGAGATCGTGTCCTCAGAGAGGATAGCGACGGATCCGGGCTGTTGAGAAGCTTCCACAGCGTCTACCAGAACGACGTGCGAAGGCCTGAATCTCAAGACGGCTTCGGCGGAGTTCTCAGGTGTGACCCCGGAGTCGATTATCCGCACGACCTTGGAGGCGAGGTGCTTGATCAGGCGAATCACTCTAGGCCCAGCGTCGTCGTCGCCGCGCAGCTCGTTGCCGACACCGAGGACGATGACGCGCCGCGCGCCCTGTAGCTCATCGGCCAAACGCTTCTCAAACTCACCCTCTGCGGCAGCGGTCACGGGGGCTTCCACCAAATGGGCTCATCTCTCCCTATCACGCCTTTCCTGGGCCGCTCTTGGCAAGAGCGGGACGGCTAACTGGAGAATATGCTCGCCACCGAGCGTGGCTAAGAATAGCCTTTAAGACTTTCGGAGAGAGCGTGGAATCTAAGCTGATGCTTACACAGAAATCCTGTACCTCCATGGGGATTCAAGGTCAGCGGCTGTTTGACCGTGCATCGAGAGGATGGAGGGCTCTCTTCAAAAGGGATGGGAAGTCTAGCCGATCGCTGCCAGAGCTTTAGCTGCCTCACCTAGTGCGGGCGGGCCCCTTTCCCTCTTCTTCTCTGCAAGCCTTAGGACAGGTCTAAGGCCCGGTTTCAGCTCGTCGCCTCTCTTCACCGCTAGGAACCCTGCCTTCTCCGCGTCGAGAAGCACCTGTTCACCTAGCTCGCTCCTCGTGATCACAAAGGACCAGTCAAGGGGGGCTCCTACGGCGCCGACGCTGATATCGGCCAGTTCAGCCGTGAAGTCCGTACAGATCCGACAGCTGCTCTTCACGAGATGGTCGAGCTGCTCCAGCTTGGCGCTGAGGCTGTTCGTCCCGCTGGTCTCTGCGTTGAAGACTCCCTTCTTTATGTCGAAGCGTGTGACCGCAGATGGCTCGATGCCCGTGTCGCGCAGATGCTTCATCAGGCCATCGTAAGCGTAGATCTCGAAGCAGAAGAGTCCGATGGCCAGCTTGGCGGCTTTCGCGACCTTCGAGACGCCGAAATCAGAGGTTTGCATCCTCCTGAGCGCTTGGATCTGGCATGGGGTTCCAACCACCGCCACGTTGTGCTTGTAATACTCCTGGACGGCCGACATCAACCCTAGCAGCGTTGGGCTGGCCGTGTACTTCGTGCCAGCGGTCTTCAAGAGGCCCTGGTAGGTGAGAGCCACGGCGGGCATCGCCTTCCACGGAGCAGACTCTAGAAGGCCGGCTGTGACCGCGGCGTCGATAGTCTTGGACTCAAGCCCATACGCGAGGAGCGACGTTACGACGCCCCCATCTTGGCAGACTTTCAAGATGTCCTCCTTCGTGGAGCGCGCAGCGTAAACGCCCTTGTAGACGCCTATCAGCCTGCCCGGGCCTTCTTGGGCTCGCGTCTGACCGAAGACTACCTTCTCGACGGCCTCGAACGGGTACGGTGCCCCTTCAGGCGTCCTGCCGCAGTGCTGGTAGCAGAGCTGGCAGGCGATGCATTGGCCTTTCAGGCTAGGCTCCTCGCCTGTCGGGAGCAGGGCGAAGGTCGGGCATGTAGCCATACAGGCGCCGCAGAATGTGCATTGGCCTTTTCGAATCACCTCTGCGAGCAGCGAGGCGAAGACTTTAGGTCTTGCCGCCATGGTCTTCCCGCCTATACCGCACAGGTCTGTCCTATAAACGAGTCACGGTCAAGCAGCCGCTTCAGCTGGCTTCGCGCGCTTATACTCCTGCTTCATCTGGTCATGGTTAAACGCGGCCAACTCATACTGCTTCGTCATCTCGATCGCGTCCACGGGACAGGACTCGAAGCACTGGCCGCAGAAGGCGCATCGGTCGTAGTGTATCTTGAACTCCGCCGTCTTGCCTC
>CAYRUY010000083.1:0-7718 GCA_964427455.1 uncultured Candidatus Bathyarchaeia archaeon
CATCAAGAAGGCCCACGAAGTCGTGACCGCCTACGAGATCGAGGAGCTTGAAGCCAAGATAGAAGAGCTCCAAACAGAGGAGGCGAACGCCTGAGCCAAGACCCAAAAACGACAGCCCAAGAATCATCCATACACCGCCCCCCTCCGAAGCTTTAACCTCGGTAATACCATCTCATGGAGAAAATCAGGGCATAGGCCAAAACACAAGATCGAAGAGAAGGAATCCTCATCTTCTGGGTTGCCTGTGGGGCGCCGGGGGAGGGATTTGAACCCTCGCGACTCGGATGAGTCACAGGCTGTCTGGGCCATGGGACGCTCAAGGCTTACGCCGACGGAGTGCCGCATCTCCTGCTCGTCTGCGCGTTGGTCCTGACTTCGCTACCCCGGCTGAATAGCGATCGGCCGGTCGACGCTTTAAGGGCTTCTACGCCTTCGGCTTCGAGCCTAGCCTTAGCGGCTTGAAGAGCGTCAAGGCGTTCTCGCCGAGTATCTTCCGCTCCGAGGTCTCTGGGACCTTCAGCTCCTCGCTTAGCAGCCGCCTGTCAGATTCAAGCTTTCTCCGTTGGCATTCCCCTTCTCCGGCTACGCAGTCGCTTCCGTAGATAAGCCACTCATCGCCCAGATACGAGAGGGCTTTCCTCAACGCGTCGAGGCGCCACTCCGGGGGCGTTCCCGGCGTTATATCAATCTTCATCTGCGGTTCACCCCCTGTCTCGCTTACGGCGGCGCGGAATCTTCCCGCTACGGCTATGCACTCGTCGGTCCAAGGCCAGCCTATGTGCGCTAGAGCGAACCGTATCTTAGGGAAGTGGAGCAGGGCCTCGTAGTAGGCGGGGCGGCAGAAACGCGAGGAGTCTTCGAAGCCCCAGAGGATGCCTGAATGGAATATGACCGGGACGCCTAGCTCCTCGACCTTCCGGTAGATGGGCCACATCCGCTTGTCGTACGGGTACCAGTGATGCGGAATCATCTTGACGCCTCTCAAGCCTCTCTCCCGGACCGCCCGGTCCAGCTCCGTGACGGCCTTCTCGCCAAGCCTCGGCTCCACCCAGGTGAAGCCGTACAGCCTCTCAGGGTCCTCCGCGACAAGCTCGGAGGTGAAGTCCGTGAACCGCCGCGTCTTTTCAAGGCTGAGCCCCCCGTACGGCGCGAACAGGAAGACCTTGTCGACGCCAGCCTTGTCTAGGGCCTCGAGGACCTTCGAGGCTTCCTCCCGGCCGGTCATGTGAACATGGCAGTCAACGATCATACGTGCTCCCTCCGGTCTACGCTAGAGGCTGTCTGGTCGCCGAGCCGGATATAAGCCCACCCTAACATCCCTGCTCCTCGGCCCGTATCTAGGTCCGAGATATCCCTTTAAGCAAGTGGCCAAGGGATGTAACTCTCCTAAGGCAGCAGAGGGATGGAAACCTCCGGTGTCTGAGAAGAGCAACAGCGGTCAAGGCCAGCGTAGAAGCGTCTTCTCGACAGTAGACCGGAGCCTCCTGATGCTCTTCATGCTGAACGTGGGCAACGCTTTAGGTATGGAGTGTGTCAACGCGTTATTCCCGCTCTATGTTCAGAGCCTAGGGGCGACAATCCTCGAGGTCGGCCTCCTTCTCTCGGCTGCAGGGGTGTTCTCGACGGCCATCATGCTTCCTAGCGGATGGATGTGCGACAGATTCGGCAGGAAGCCAACCTTGGTTCTGAGCGTGGCCTTAGCCAGCTTCCCGCCTTTGCTTTACGCGTTTGCCACCGATTGGCGGCAGCTCATCCCTTGGGCGATAATCTTCGCCGCCAGCTTCGCCGTATTCATACCTGCCCGGATGGTCTACATCGCTGATCGCACGGATTCAAGCGGCAGGGTGAGGATGTACGGGTACATGAACCTCGCCTGGCCTATCGGCAGCCTCGTAGGCCCAACCGCGGCAGGAGTCCTAGCCGAAGCCGGAGGTTTCCACTACCCGTTCTACTTCGCCACCTGCGTGTCGGTTCTGTCCGTCGTGCCAGCGCTTCTTCTCGTCGAGAGACGAAGCCCGAAGCCTCCGGGCCGCGCCCCCGGAGAAGGGGCTGCGAGAAGCGCAGGTTTCTCTCAAGAAGCCATCTACCTGCTAGCGATCCTCACGGTCTATCAGCTTCTCGTAGCGGCGGGCATAGGGACCACCTACTCGCTTCTATCCATCTATCTGACCGAGGTCTTCACGGCGGACAAGCTGCACGTAGGCCTCTTCTTCTCGCTCGTAGGGGTCTCGCTCTTCGGAAGCCAGCTTGTAGGCGGATGGGCTAGCCCAAGGTTCGGCCTCAAGAAGACCATGGGAGTGTGCCTCGCCGTCGTCCCGCCGCTCTTCATCGCCTGCGCCTTCGCGCCGAGCTACGAGTGGTTCACAGTCACGTTCATGGCGCTGTACGGCGCCTACAGCATGACGTGGCCGGCGTCCGTTGCGATACTCATGAGCCTCGTCGACAGGTCCCGGTGGGGCCTAGCCACAGGCATAAGGCAGACAGGCGTCAGGCTGGGCTTCACGATCGGGCCGACGCTCGGAGGCGCCCTATGGGAAGCCTACGGAGCCACAACACCTCTCTACGCCTCCGCAGTCCTCATCGGCCTCTCGATCCCCTTCCTCGCCAAGCTTAGAGAAGAGTGAGGCTTACATGAGCCTCTCGTTACTTCCTAGTTCTCTTAAGCCACCATACTGCCACGAGGGCGACAGGGATAGCCGCTGCGAGAAGATACAGCCAGGGGATGCCCTCCTCCACGACGGGTCTCAGCCTTAGCTCCTCTCGCGTGATGTCAAGGGATTGAACTGACGGCACGTAGGTGCAGAACCCTGTCAGTCTCAGGTTCGTCGGGAAAGCCCGTCCTGAGCCGGCGCCGTGGACGCCTCCGTAGGCCTGCCCCGGCCACTCAGGCGAAGGCCAATCCATCACCTCGATGACAACGTTCTCCGAGGCCGCTATCTTGTGAAGGCCAGGCTGAAGGGGGAAGACCCCGTCCGGTGCTAGGCTGATTCTCATGTCATCCAGCGTTAAGTCGGTTCTCTTCAACGCGAAGAGGTAGGCTTCCCCGGTGGTGGGGCCGCCCGTGGGGATGAAGACCAGGGCCTCCTGCCCCGCTCTGAGCCCAGTGTACGTCAGCCCCGTGTTATGCATCATCAGCATGACGGGGTGCTCAGTCTCCAACGCGATGGTCAGGGCCTTGACCTGCATCGTGAGGTTTGACCCTGCTTCGATGCTCGCAGAGGCGTACTTCTTCCTGAACTCGGTATCGTAGACCGTGGCCTTCGACCCGGTCAGGCTGGTTGTGACGAAGGCAGGGGGCATATTCGGCTGCCACCATTCGACGGCTCCGGCGCAGCCGCGGAAGGTCTTGCCGACGAACCCGCCTTCAACCGCGGGGTAGTAGAGCGCCCCCATCACCCAAGCCTGGAGCATCACGTAACCCGAGGAGACGAGTCGAAAGACTGCGTGCGGCGTTAGCGAAAGCCGCTGCACCTCGTTCGCTTTAACGTGAAACTGGTTCACCTTGACGCCGTCCTTCTCCCAGACCGTGACATCGCTGTCCTCCAGAGCGTTGAGCCAGTGTGAGGTTACCACTCCTTGCCAGGGCTGGGTACCTTGAACGGACATGAAGACGAACTCCTTCCCAACGTAGCCTCCGTCAACTGCCGGGATAAAGGTGCTCGTAGAGCCGTACGCGCGTTCGAAGTCTACGCCGCCGATGAGCACGACGCCTAGGGGCTGCGTCGAGACGAGCCTGAAGAAGGTTCCATTCGGCAGCTCCACCGACGCTGTCTCAAGCCTTCCAAGCGAGAACTCGTCAACAAGCCCCTTGTCAGGCAGAGTATAGACGCGTACCGTCGTGCCATCGTGGTTGCCGACGAGCTTAAGGAACGCACGCCTCATCACAGTCTCGGGGCCTATCGCCCAGACCACCGCGTCCGTTCCTCTGGTCTCCCTGAGCGTCCAAACCTCACGAGGAACGAAGCCATAATATACATGCTCATTCTCCGACTGGCCGAGCGCAGTCCACGCGTTTCCACACACACTGGAGCTTAAGAGACTGATCAATGCGCACATCAGCAGAGTTGTCGCTGCCCTCTCACGATTATCACAAGACCACCCGTCGTCCCATTGATGGCGCCAAGTCGAGCGCATTGCTGACGGTTGCTCTCGGAGCTCTGACCTTAAGAGTTTTGCAGTGAAAGCCTTGATGTCTGCCTCCGTTACGGGAGGCGGCCCGATTTCTCAAGCTCATCTGCGACATCTTTCAGGTCTAGCTCCTCAAGCTTCTCTCTCGTCGGCCACCCCGTGGTCTTGTCCCATCCCCTAAGCTCATAAAGCTCGTCGAGTAAGGTCCTGAACTTGTCCTCGTCTAAGGGGATGCCCTCGTAGTCGGGCCGCTTGAAGTACGGTATCACGGTCTCATCGTCGCGTCTCGTCCGTCCTTCGCGTACCATGATGGCTCTTTCAAGGTTGAAGACGCGTTCCCCAGCCTTGTCCAGTTCGGCTTCGGTCATCTCTACGCCTGTAGCGGCGGAGAAGAGCTTCGCTTCAGCCCCTGTGTCGCCGTAGCCGTCCTCCGCGTCGTGGCTGAAGATCAATGGGAAGATCTGGTCGCAGATAGGCACAGAGTCCTTCACGACGAGGCGGTGCTGCTGCCAAACCGCGGGTTGAGCCTTATACGCGTAGCCGCTCTCAGGGTCGACGGAGGCCTCTGAACCGTAGACCCTTGCCGCTGCCTTCTTGATCTTCTCGATCGAGAGGGGGCCTCGGAACCTGTCCCACCACCAGGTGATCTCCTGCGCGTAGCCGTGGCAGAGCGGGTCTCGTGAGTCCAAAGCCCATTCTAGGGCTGAGACAAGCCAGTAAGGGTAGCAGGGCGCGCCGAAGAAATGGCCGTCCCAGTGTGTCTCAAACCCATGCGCCACATGCGGCAAGAACTCCTTTCCGCGGCCCAGGAGGTCCGCCGCCCTAGGAAGCCCTTCAGCGAAGACGTTGCCGATCCCTTCACGGTAAGCGATCTTCCTTAGGAGCCTGCTCCAGAACTCGCCGTTCTTCGGCTGGAGCGGCATACCCATCTCAACCTCGGTGATGAGGCCTTTCTCCACGCATTGGTCAAGCCAACGGCCTGCACCCGTGAGGCCTAGCAGTATCTCCCAATGGTTTATCCCGTACGCGTTCGCAAGCTGCGCGGCTTCGAAGCCTGCCTGCCAAGGCTGTAGTCGGAGAAACATCGGCGAAGCGCATTGAACCACGCCCGTGTAAGGGTCTGGTCGAAGCCTTCCCAGAACGTTCCTATAGAGGATGTACGAGTCTCCGCAGCCCTTCACGGTACAGGTCGCCGTGCAAGCTTTCCGGCTGGTTCCAGGCCTAGGCCGCCACTCCCTTGCGGCCCTAGCTAGGCGTTGAGCCTCCCGGCAGGCTTGACGGAACCTCTCGGGATAAGCTATCCCGACTCGGCCCGTCCCTTTAACCGTGATGGCTTTCAGTCTCTTTGCGCCCATGACGGCTCCGAAGCCTCCTTGCGCCGCGGCGTTCTCAAGGCCGCTCTGAATGACCGCGATCCGGACTAGGTTCTCGCCTGCAGGGCCGATGCATGCCACCTGTACGCCTCTGCCATGCTTCTCTATCAGCGTCGTCTGTGCCGCGAAGGTGTCCAAGCCCCAGAGCTGACCCGCGTCGAGAAGCTCCGCCTCGCCATCGACGACCGAAAGGTAGACGGGCTGCTGTGCTGCGCCGCGGACGACGATGCCGTCGTAGCCTGCGTACTTCAGCTCGGCGCCGAAGTGGCCGCCAATGCTGGAACGAGTGTAGTGGGGCTTCGGATAGGCTTGAGGAGCCACGCCTGTCACCGTCATCCTGCCGCCGGAGGTCGGGGCTAGGGTGCCGGTGAGCGGCCCCGTCATGAAGATCAGTACGTTCCCAGGGTCGAAGGCATCGATGGACACCGGGGTCTGTTCCCACGCGATGCGGGCTGCGACGCCGCGACCGCCTATGTACTTGGGAACATACTTGTCGGTTCGCACTCCGGTAAGCCGGCCCGTGGTAAGGTCGGCTTCCAGCGTCTTTCCTGTCCAGCCGTAGAGGGTCACGTTAGGCACCTTTCAAGGCGACCGTCTGGATCGCGTTGACAGGGCAGGTCTCTACGCAGGCGGGCTTCCCACCGCAGAGGTCGCATTTCACGTAGATGCCCTTCTCGGCGTTGAACCTGATAACGGTCCCCTCCTTGTTGAAGGGGCAAGCCTTGGCGCACGCGCCGCAGCCTGTGCATTTCCCAGCCACGATCAGCCTTGCGCCCGTAGCTTCGTCTATGGTCATCGCGCCTGGAACCGGACAGGCGTAGAGGCAGAGTGGCTTGCCGCACTGCCAGCAGAGGTCAGCGTTCACCTCAGCTTTGAACTGGTCAAGGTCTATGTGGATCCTCGCAAGAGATGGGCTGCAGACCCCTTCATGCGTAAGCGAGCAGACGAGTTCACAGCAACGACACCACCAGCACGTCTCAGCGTCGAACTTCAACCGGAGCTTGGCAGGCGGCACGGGTCGCGTCGACAACACGGTCATAACGGCCTGCCTACAACAGCCCAGGCAAAAAGGCTTAGCGCGTGTTCCCCGCTGTTCGTCGGGCCTGCTGACAGCACCCTCAAAAAGGAGGCGAGGCTACCCGGGTTCTCCGTAAGCCTTTTAGACAGGTCTTAGGCCTAAGCATCCTCGTGCATCGGCGGGTGAGGGGCCACCCCCGTTCCGCCGTTCAATAGAAACCCCGGGCGGTGGGAGTACGGCAGGGCTTGACAAGACACGTGCCTTGAAGTCGCCGGATCGGCTTGACGGTTATAGGCTGAGGAGCATTACTTCCGGAATAAAGCTCAGTGAGGAGACAGGTGGGAAGCCGCTGCGCCTCGCCGATGAGGCACAGCCGAGAAGGGGCCGCACGCATATGAACGCTAGGGAGCTGAGCTTAGCCGCCGTCTTTGCGGCGCTCTACGCTGTGCTCGTCATAATCTTCGCCCCGATTTCGTTCGGCCCAGTACAGCTCAGGGTCGCGGACGCCTTAATTCCGCTCGCAGCCCTCTTCGGTTGGCCGGTCGTCTCAGGCGTAGCCCTCGGGGCACTGGTGGCCAACACGTACGGGGGGCTTGGGCCTATCGACATCGTCTTAGGGCCGGTAGCCAACTTTGTCGCCGCCAGCCTCATCTTCGTCCTTAGAAGGCGTAGGTTCTTCGCTTGCCTCATTGGCGCTCTGCCTATAGGCTTCATCGTCGGCTCATACCTCTTGGTGTTCTTTCCTCCGCCGGACATTTTCGGCCTAAGCCTGTCACCGTGGCTCGCGATGGTCGTCAGCATCACTCTAAGCAGCCTCATAGCTATCGCGGGAATAGGCTACATGCTTCTAAGCGCCCTCAGCAGGCCAGGCGTCGCGAAGCCACTTGCCTCTCGGGGACTAAAGCTCTACCTGCCCGAAGAGAGAGGAGCCGCCTGAAGCCCTACTGCACGTTAAGCCTTCACCCTATCCTAGGCGATTCTTCATCCACCCTTGTTCTCTCTGCCTCTGACCATTGATGTGAGGGCGCCTGCGAGAGCTAACGCGGCTCCGACGGAGAAGGCCCTCCTCAGGCCTTGAATGAAGGCTTCAGCGGCGACCGGGCCAGTGCCGCCAGCTCCTCCGAAGAGGGCTGAAAGCACTTCAGGTGGAACCACGGTGGCGGCGACGGCGCCCATGACGGCTAGGCTGAGCGACTGCC
>CAYRUY010000084.1:0-1310 GCA_964427455.1 uncultured Candidatus Bathyarchaeia archaeon
ACGGGGTGCACGTGGAAGACGTAGTCCTGCACCATGCGGATCGTGCTTATGTTCACCACAGCCGGGCCGACCTTCTCCACGGCGCGCATAATCCGTTCGTCTAACGAGCTCATATCATCCCTGCAACCCTTAGGATGTCTTCAGAGAGAAAAACCCTTTGCCAAGCCGGGGCTCCGGGTCTGCGGCAGGCTTAAACCATAGAGCCGTGCCTTTTTCAGCGCAGGTGCATATCCAGTATGAGCTGTCCGAGATGCGGCGCCGTCGTAGCGGAGGGCGACAAGTTCTGTCCGAGATGCGGTGCGTCGCTTGTGGGAGCCACGGGCTTCCTAATGGCCACGACTCCGACGATCCCAGGCTACAGGGTGAAGAAGGTGTTAGGCGTTGTAACAGGCCTCACGCCGAGGACTAGAGGCGTCTTAGGCAGGTTTATCGCTGGCATAGAGACGCTGGTGGGCGGCGAGGTCACAGCCTTCACGTCCGAGATGGAGAAAGCGCGGTTTGAAGCCCTAGACCGCTTACGGATGAAGGCTCAGGAGATGGGTGCGAACGCGGTCACCGGCGTCGACATTGAGACCACCGAGGTCTTCCAAGGCGTCGTCCTCATCTCCGCCACAGCCACCGCGGTTGTAGTGGAGCCAGAGACCACCAGCTAGATGAGCTAGGCCCATCCATGACCGCTCCTTGGCGGGCACATGGTCCCGGCGCAGCGTTAGGCAACTGCCCGCCGGAGATGAGCCCGCTTACGCCGAGGCCTACATCTTGACCCGCCCCTCGTCATAAGGGGCATGCTATACCTTTCGACCTATGTAGAGGAAATGTTCTCCTAAGCCTAAGAGATAAGGATCGTTGCACGTTCTGAGAATGGTCTCTAACCAAGCCTTCCATTTCCGTTCATCCTCAAACAGCGCGTTAGTCTCTTCCTGTAGATGTGATGATAACCCCTCACAAGTAGCCATCTCAAGAGTTTCAACCCCATTGGTCTCGAACAGATCTCTTAGCTCAGTTGGATGAAAGAAATAAGCATCAGGAAAGGTTTGGGCAGCATCAGCTTCATGGCGACTTGCCCTGTGTATGCCCTGTGACAGCATTCCCATGTGAGAAGGATCTAGGAGCTCATGAGGCGATTGTTGCAGAACCGTTCTGAAAACGCCGTCCAATCCGATGATTGAGACGAAGATAGGTGCTCTTTTCCTTGTCACTCTAATTAGTTCGCGGGCTGCTCTCTCCCTCTCTCTTCTCTCAATCAGATGTGAGAGAGCTCCAAGGCAGAGAACGGCGTCAAAGCTTTCATCAGCGAACTCCGAGAGCTG
>CAYRUY010000084.1:1410-4172 GCA_964427455.1 uncultured Candidatus Bathyarchaeia archaeon
TACCTTCTAACAACCTCGCTCATAACGAACGTCTCCTGTGAGTTGGCAGGGCCCTTCCGAGGGTCTTCGCGTCTATGCCTCCTGTGCAAGCTCCTTTTCACGTTTGTTCCTAGCGTTCCTAGGGGTCAGCTTCACCGCTAGAGTGGTAATAACAAGTCTTAAAGAGTCGCCACGCTGAGAGCCGTCCCGGGCGGTTGCTTGCCTTCATCGAGAGATAGGGCACTAGCCGCGGTTAACCTAGAGGAGCCCGACCGTACACCTATCTTCGAACTGCTCATTAACGCTCCAGCTGCGTCGAAGGCACTTGGGAAACCCTGTCCAGGCTTGGACAAGCTGGAATCCGCGCGGCTGATGATTCAGGGCAAGAGGGACGTGCTGGTCAGAGAGGCTGCAGAGGACCAGTTAAGGCTGTACGAGAAGCTAGGCCTCGATATTGTCCGGTCTGGCCTATGCCTAGCCGAGAAGTACACGCCGCCCCGAGAGCTTGGGCCTCGAGAATTCCTCTACGTAGACGACCACACGGGCTTCTACCGCAAGGTCAGGTACAGCCCCGAAAGCGACATGATGACCGAGTACGAGTCCACGATCGGCCAAGGCGGCCTCCCAGCGTTGGAGGAATACGTGAGACGGCTTGAAGCCGAGCAGTTCACGATAGACGGAAGCGAGCTTGAAGCCATGGAGTACACGAGGCACCTTGCGGGGGGGCGTCTCCTGGTCTTCGGAAGCGCTGATGGAACCTTTCCCGTCAGCCACGCCACGTGGCTCTCGCTCTTTCTCCGCAGCCTCTACGTGAATCCAAGCCTCATCCAGAGGCTCTTTAACGAGTCGACTCGGAGAGCGACTGAGACGATCAAGGCGCTCGTCGACTCGGGTGCGGAGATGGTCATAGGCGGCGCGGACTGGGGCTACAGGAAGGGCCCCTTCGTCTCGCCGAAGCATTTCCGAGAATTCATCCTGCCGTCGCTGAAGGCACACGCCGAGACCTGTCATAAGCTAGGCGTGCCGTTCGTCAAACACACGGACGGGAACATGGAGGCCGTGAAAGGGATGTTCCTCGCCGAGTCTGGGATAGACGGCTACCATGCGATCGAGCCCCGAGCTGGCATGGATATCGGCCAGCTCAAACGGGAGTACGGTGACAAGGTCTGTCTGTTGGGGAACGTGGACTGCGCGCATACGCTCGTCTTCGGCTCGGTTGAAGACGTCGTGACGGAGACGAAGCGGTGCCTTCAAGCGGCGTCACCCGGGGGTGGCCATGTGCTCAGCTCTAGCAACAGCATTCACGCCGGCGTAAGGCTGTGCAACTTCCTAGCCATGATCGAAGCCGGCAAACGATATGGGAGCCAGCCGACCGGGGGCTAGGGCATAGCAGCGTCGGCGTAAGTTACACTTTTACTTGAGAGCTCTCGTTTCCCGTTATGGCTTACAGCTTCGCGTAGAGAAGCGGGACGAGCATCTCTTCCTCTGTTAGGCCGCCGTGGAAGCCTTTCACCTTGAAATCCATCTCGTCCTTCGTGTAGGGGTAGACGAACATCCTGTTCCCACGCGGGAGTAGGAGCATCTCACCTATCCGGTCGTATGTTGCTCGGCGAGGTTTTCCAACGCCTAGCAGCCCCATGTTCAAGGCTTCAAGGCAATCTAGGAGCATGGCCTGCTCCGTGAAGTTTCTTCGAACGTACTCCTTCAGCTCTTCGGCTCTGCCCGCTCTCACGTGGAGGAAGAGGTCTCGGGGGCTGCCCGTGGGCGGCACTGAAAGGCACTCCAGGAAAGCCGGGTGGTCCGGCAGGTAGGTCATCTTCTCCTTCGAAACCGTGATTTGCCCATGGTCTGACGTGAGGATGAACAGCGTCCCTTCGGCTGCCGCGGGGCTTAGCTTCTCGAGCAGCTCCGTCCTCAGCGAGAAGGCGAGGCTTCGCAGCTCTGCCTGAAGCTCCTCGGTGTCCGGTCCATAATCGTGCGCCACGCCGTCGACGCAGTCCCAGTACGCGAACGCGTACAGCCTCCTGTCCTTGTTAGCCTCTAAGAGCTTTCGAACCCTCACAAACATATCTGGGGCATTGACGTAGGTTACGCCTTCAGCTCCGGCGTTCGTCACTCGGCCTAAGCCGCTCGTCAAGTAGCGTTCCCTCGTCACCACGTACGGCGCGACGCCTCGGCGCCTCAGCCTCACGTGAACAGTCTCGGCGCCTAGAAGCTTCTTCGGCTCCAAGCCTAGCTGGAGCAGCCTCTCAGGCGTCCTATCGACCGCGGGGCTGAACTTGATCATGTTCGCGACGAGGCCGAACTCCTTCAGGTACATGTAGTACTCGATGAATCCATGCTCCTGAGGCGTCAGGCCCGTGTTGAAGGACGTTAGCGCTGCCACAGTCGTAGACGGGAAAGTCGAGGTCAGGGGCATGAAACCTCCTTTCTCCGCGAGCTCCGCGAGTGGCGAAGCTCCGGCCTTCACAGCTCCATGGATGTGCCTGTAGCTTAAGGCGTCGACGAGGAGCACGACGACCTTCCTCACCTCGCCTAAAGTGCTGCGGGTGGGGCCTTCAACCAACGGTGGGCGGCCGGGCAGAGGGGCTTCGAGGAGCCCCATCAGCGTGGCGGTGAGGTTTGTGATGCCGTAGCCGTCGTAGCGAGGTGTAACCAGACCCTCGAGTCTGGACTCCGCCTTGAGCTTGAGCTGAACCTCCGTAGGGTCGACCATCCGATAGCCTCACGGGTTCGAGACGATACGAAGGCACCAGCTTCCTCAGGAAATAAGCGTATAGGCA
>CAYRUY010000084.1:4272-7704 GCA_964427455.1 uncultured Candidatus Bathyarchaeia archaeon
TGATCTATTGCAGGTTGAAGAACACTGGGACTCTGAATGTGACGTTGATGGAGGTATGGGTAGATAGCAGCATCGTCAAGACTAGGGACCCACTGCCGACAATGCTACCGCCAGGGTATTCGTACACCTATGCTTTCCGGTACGATGGGCCATGGGAAGGCGCAATCGACATAACCTTCCACACCGGGCGTTACGAGTATCCAAAACGGGTTGATCTCCAAGAGGCCTCCGAGAACTCGATAGAAGAAGCGTTCGCAGGCTCGTCCTCCAGCTGCGAGCTTCTGAACGCTCTGATCGACAGCCTTCTTCAAGGCGTTACGTTTGAGAGCGCTGACGCGCGAAGGGCCTCATCTCTAAAGCCAGGATCAGGCTGACGGAGGCTCGAGACGCGTACAACCGTGGGGACTACGAGAGGGCCTACCAATTCGCGGGTTCGGCCCTATTCTTGACGGATCAAGCAATAGCGGCGGAGAAGAGTTACCAAGCCGACCAAGCAGAGAAGATGAACGTACTCATAGCTGTAGGGGCTAGCGGCGCTATCGTGGCCGCCGCGATCAGCCTACTGCTTCTGCGGAGAAGAGGCTGAAAGGATGAAGTTCCTGGCTCGCCCTAGATGGTCGGGGTACCCTATATGCTAGCTAGGGCCTAGTTGCGTTGTGAGGTTACTTTGCGGCGTACTTCTTCATCGTCTTCTCGTTCAGGGTTATGCCTAGCCCCGGCTTGTTTGGCACCTCGAATTGGCCGTGTTTCAGCTTGAAGGGCTCCGTGAGGAGTTCGTCCATGATGGCTGATGCCGCGGTCTGGTCTGGCTCTGGCCTGTGGTATTCGATGTACTCACCGTTCGGTATCGATGCGACCAGGTGGATCTGTGCGACGATGTTTATGCCTGTGCTCCAGTCGTGAGGGACGCAGAGCATATTCGCCATCTCAGCCATCTTCGCGATCTGCTTCCACTGGGTTATCCCGACCCGAGACGGGTCTGGTTGAAGTATGTCGACGGCTCGGCGGTCGATGAGCTCCTTGAACTCGTACGTGGCTCCCATCGTCTCACCGCTTGAGATCGGAATATCCACGGCAGCCCTGATCTCTGCGAGGCCGTCGACATCGTCAGGTGTCACAGGCTCCTCGAGGAAGAAGACATTGTAACGCTCTATCCGCCTCGCGGTCTGGATCATCCATGAAGCGTTGCAGTCCGGCGGCCTACCGGCGTCAATGATCAACTTCATCTCCTCGCCTGCGCCCTGCCTGACCGCCTTGACCAACTCCACGTCCTTCTCGACGCTGACGCGGCCGAAGGGGCCCCAGCCGAACTTCTCCACCTTGAAGCCTTCGTCACGGTACTTCGCTGCCTCCTTGACCAACCAGTCAGCCTCGCCGTGGAAGCCTAGGCTTGCGTAGGGCGTAACCCTGTCTCGGAAACGGCCGCCGAGTAGCTTCCACACGGGCACACCCAGCTTCTGGCCGGCGATGTCCCAGAGCGCCATATCTATGCCAGCCATGCCGTGGAGCGTTATCCCCCTGAACCCATGCCAGCTCACTGCACGGTACATCTTCGTCCAGAGCTTGCCGACCTCAAGGGGGTCCTCGCCGACTACGAGCGGCTTAAGGTCGCCTTCGATGATGTAACGCACATAAGGCGACGAGTCCGAATGCCCAACACCCACGATGCCCTCATCCGTGTAGACTTGAACCACGGTCTGAGTCGACTGGGCTAAACCCGTTGCCTTCACATCCACGATCTTCACGCCATTCGCCTCAAGCCACGCGTACAAGTCTCAAGCACTTTTAAGCGCTTCCGTCAAGCTCACACCGTGGCTCGGGTCGGCTACGTGTTCCTCGTGAGAAGAAGGGTTGCTTCAGGTGTTCTAGGCGGCCATGCTTCATCTAGCGGGAGAATGCAATCCTCCTGAGTTCTGGGACTCTGTCGAAAGAGTCGTCGTTAGAGACCACTTGGCCGTCCAGAGCTAGGGCGGATGCCGCTATGAGGCTGTCGAAGTAGCTGAGACGGTGCTCTTCCTCAAGTTCGCTCTGCAAAGCGAGGAGACGCGTGTCAATGCTTTTCCCTTCGGCCACCCTGTTACGTTTGAGGGCTTCGTGCAACGCGAGGAGGGCGAGTCTAACCTCAGCGGAGCTTCTTCCTCACCCCCTGAGAACCGCCTGGAACTCCAAGATGGCCATGTCCGGAGCGATGAGGCCTTCGGCCCCCTTCAGAAACGCTAGGCATTCCTGATGTCTTGGGTCCCTCGGATTCAGTCCGAAGAGAACCTCTGTGTCAGCGACCGGCATGTCTCCTCAGCCAGTCCTCAGCTCTAGGCTCATCCTTCGCCTCAGTGTACGGCTCACGGATTACCTCGGCCAAGACTTCATACGGGTCTGAAGGCAGGGGCTCAATGACTATTCGCTTGTCCTCCAGCCGCATCAGTACCGTCTGCCCTTCCTTAAGGCCGAGCTGCTCCCTGATCGCCTTCGGTACCACCAAGACATGCCTCCTGCCTATCACCACTTCCTCAGACATAGCCGCCCCCGTAAGACGGACTGGTGCTCGTCAGATTTTAGCCCATCTTTCTGACAGGCCCCATCGCTCAGCTGGGCTGGCAACGCATCAGACCGTTGGGTCGATGAGGAGGCGGGGGCTTCTACGCGTTGGCGCCAAGCTACATATATCTCAAGCTGGGCTCGATCTGATGGCAATGGACCTGCTTGAGAGGGAGGCATATTCAGGATGATGAACAGCGTTGCGTCAGGGCTTCTTCAGGAGATCCTTTCGCGGAAGCCTGAGCCCGACGTGAAGCGGCTTAGAGCGGCCTTAGGCCGTTCCGGTCTGCCGGACCGTGTTCCGTTCATGGAACTCTTCGCTGACCCTGAGATAATGGCCTCGATCCTTCGGAAGCCCGCAAGGCTCTTGACCGACGAAGGCCTGAACGCGTCGGAGAAGAAGGAGCGTCTATCGCTTATCATACGGTTCTACGAGATGCTCGGCTACGACTACGTCCCGGCCACAGTCGATGGGCTTGAAGTGGACTTTCCGCGGATTCCTGGCAGAGACCCTTCACCAAGCTTGAATCGAGGCGTCAGGAAGTGGGCTGTTGAGGGTGAGGGCGCGATCACCACATGGGAGGGCTCCAAGGCCTTCCCGTGGCCTGACCCTGAGGGCTTCCGACTGACGAGCCTTGAGCACGTCCGCGACCACCTCCCGGCCGGTATGGGGCTTGTCTGCAACTTCTCAGGCGTGTTGGAATGGGTGATGTGGCTGATGGGTTTCAGGGGCTTCTTCCAAAGCGTCTACCGGCAGCCAGGCCTTGTGGACGCCATGTTTGAGAAGGTTGGGGAGCTCTTCCTGCCTGCGTTCCGGCTTGCCGCGAAGGTGAAGGGCTTGACGGCGTTCTTCGTCGGCGACGATTGGGGCTTCAAGAACGGCACGATGATCTCGCC
>CAYRUY010000085.1:0-7396 GCA_964427455.1 uncultured Candidatus Bathyarchaeia archaeon
TACGTAGTCCTTGTTCGAGGCCTGCGTGCTATACCCGTACTGCTCTGGAAGCGGGTATAGGACCTCCCTGCCTCTGAACGCGGATTTACCCACCTCGCATAGCGTCTGGCAGTCTCTTACACAGATGGGGCACATGCCGCTCTGAGGCGAGACATCCCAAACTCTCGTGTCAGTCCCGGTCGTAGACCTAGCATTCAAGTAGCTTTCAGGCAAGAACTCAGCCTCCGAAGACTACTCCATATACCGAGAACGGGCGCGGACCCAGGCGTGTCTCGCGTGGCCCCGGTCGTTCAGAACGACCCCGACGGCCCCTACGGGACATGCGCCAAAGCACTGCTTGCAGCCCTCGCACAGCCTGAGGTTGATCATCTGCACACAGCCGTCGACTAGGGCAAGGGCATGCCGTCGACAAACGGCCACGCAGTTCCCGCAGCCGAAGCAACCGTTCAGAGCCACCCGACTACCGTCCTTAGAGCTCGGAAAACGACTATGGAGGGGTATTCTTATATAAGGGACGCGAAAGTGAGATCAATAGTTCACATAGCGGAGAACGGAGACCTATGGCCGACAAGCCGAAGGCCGGCCCTTACTCACGCGAGGAGTTCAGAAAGCTACAGCTTACTGGACGTTCGTCTTACGTCGTCTCGGTTCCCAAGAAGTGGGCTACGAGCCTTGGCTTGAAGCCGGGGGACGCCGTCGCGATTAGAGTACAAGAGGACTCGTCGCTTCTGATCTCGCCTAGAGGAGGCACTCCGCCCGCCGCGGCGATGCAGCTCGGCGAGGTGAAGCTCGTCAGAGGAGTCGGCGACCCCCAAAGCCTCGCTAGGAAGATCATATCGCTCTACCTTGTCGGGCATAACCTGATCCACATCACGTCGGCAGAGGGCGCGCTCACCCCTCGGGAGCGAAGTTCGATCAAACACCTGGCTCAGAGGAAGCTCGTCGGTGCGGAGATCGTAGAGGAGTCGCCGAAGGTTGTCTCGCTGCGGGTCTTGGCAAGCTACCCGGGGCTCACGGTGGAAGATGCTCTTAGAAGGATGTTCTCTCTCGCGTTAGCTATGCAGAGGGATGTCATCTCCGCTCTCAAGGAGCTTGACAAGGAGCTTCTCGACTCGGTGGTGAGGACTGACGATGAGGTTGACCGTTTCTCACTCTACATCGTCAGGCAGTTGAAGCGAGCGGTCGAAGATGAGCCGTTGATCAAGGAGATCGGGTTGAGGAACGCAAAGGAATGCCTGGGGTACAGGTTAGCCGTTAAAGCGGTTGAGAGGGTTGCAGACCACGCTGTGAGAATGGCTGAGAACATGCTTCTGATGGAGAAGCCCCTCGACCCGGACCTGTACGGTAGGATTCAAAGGCTCGGCTCGATGGCGAATAAGCTCTTCGAAGACGCCGTCTACGCGCTTTTCAAGAGAGACTATGAGGCAGCTGATGAGACGATCTCGAAGGCAGCCATGTTTCCGTTGATGGAGAAGGAGGCCGTTGATATGCTTCTCAGCTCACGTCTCTCGGCGAAGGAAGCGTCCAACCTCCGCCTCATAATCGAGAGCACCAGGAGAATAGCCGAGTACAGCGAGGACATAGCCGAGGTCACGTTGAACAGAACCGTCGAAGAGACGCTTTGAAAACCGCGGCGCAAACACTTATATCCATGACGTGCCTAGACCTTCGTCCAGTCAGAACGCGCCGAGGTGTACATTTGAATGGACGACGTTGACATCAGGGTCTTGAAGGAACTAAGCGAGGACGCCAGGCTCTCGTATAGGGAGATCGCTCGGAGAACCGGTTTGGCCGTTGGAACCGTCGCTTCCCGCATAGCGAACCTCGAGAAGACAGGGGTTATCAAGGGCTACAGCCCGGTCCTAGACGCGGAGAAGCTCGGTTACGATATCGTCGCGATCATAGAGGTCGTCGTCGCAAAGGGGAAGCTCTTAGACGTTGAGGAGAAAGTGGCGGAGAACCCGAGCGTGTACGGCGTGTACGACGTGACAGGGCCGAGCGACGCGATAGTCATCGCGAGGTTCAAGACGCGAGGCGAGCTCAGCCAGTTCGTCAAATCCATCCTATCGATGGAGTACGTCGACAGGACGATAACTCACGTGGCTCTTGGAACGATGAAGGAAGACTTCAGGCTTCCCGTTGAATAGAGCCTCTTCTCGCGCAGAATGTAGTGTCGGTAGCCCATCGAGGCCCGCTTGACTACTTCCACTGTATCAGTTGAAGTATCAGGCCGCTGGGGTCCCTGAAGAAGGCGGCTTTGGGGAAGTCGGGGCCCTTAGGCTCTGACGTGAACTGAACGCCCTTCGCCTTCAGTTCCGCGATCTCCTTCGTGATGTCCTCAACCTCAAGCGCGACATGCTTCAGGCCTACAGCTGTGTTATCCATGGAGGGTAGAGGCGTAAGCATCGGCCTCTTCATCTCGATCAACTCGATCTTAGTCTCTCCTAGCTGCACGAAGGCTGCCTTCAGATCTGCTGTCTCAGACCGTCTCACGACGACGAAGCCCAGGACTTGGGTGTAGAAATCGATGGAGCCCTCTAGGTCTTTCACGACTGCTCCTATGTGGTCAATCGACTCAGCCATATTGTCGTAACCCGCCGGTGCGATGCGCAGGCTATCAGTGCTTCGATTAAAGCTTTCGCAGAAGATCGTGCTGAAGGCCATGCGGAGGAACCGCTTTTATACCTTTCAGCGGTATCTAGCTGGCTTCTAAGGGTTGGTGCGAGTGATGAGTGCTCACGAGACGATAGAGAGACGTAGGCTTGGGAGGACGGGGCTAAAGGTCTCGGTGCTCGGTTTCGGCGGCGCTCCCATAGGCGACCATGCGCCCTCTAAGACGCAGGGGGAGGCCGAGCGAACGGTACGTTACGCGTTCGACCGAGGCATCAACTACTTCGACACTGCTCGCGGCTATAACAACAGCGAGGAGACCATCGGCGTCGCGCTAGCGCCTGTAAGGGATAACTGTGTCATAGCAACGAAGGTCGGCGATAGGACGAAGCGGGGCGCCTGGGTTCAGCTCAGGCAGAGCCTCAGGAAGCTGAGGACTGATAGGATCGATGTGATCCAGCTGCATGGCGTGATGGCTGTCGACGACCTGAGGAAAGCCATGGGCCCCGACGGCGTCTTGGAAGCCCTGAAGGAGGCAAGGTCCCAGGGCCTCGTAGGCCACATCGGGCTTACAGGGCATCGTCCGCACGTGCTCATCGAAGCGATACGCACCGGAGAGTTCGACACAGTCCAAGTGCCGATCAACGTGATCACGAGACGGGCGCTCGAGGAACTCGTCCCCGTGGCGAAAGAGCTGGATGTGGGCGTGGTCGTTATGAAGCCTTTCGGCGGCCAACCCTACTTCTCGGGCTGCGTCGAGTTCAGGGCGCTCCTCGGCGACGACGTTTACACGGTCGCTAGGCGCGGCCTCAGCTTCTTGCTCCGCCGTGAGGTCTCAACGGTCATTCCCGGCTTCAACAACGTGGCGGAGGTTGAGGCCGCTGTGAAGGCGGTTAGAGGCTTCGACCCCGCCGCTCCGGAGGAACGGTTCGAGTTCTGGGACGAGGAGGGTGGCGTCTACTGTCGTGAAGGCGGAACCCTGCACACGTGCGAGATGTGCATGCCCTGCCCTGAGTTCGTGAACGTCCCCGCGATCCTGAGGTTTGACCGGTACTACGGCTACGGGGTTAGAGACTGGGCTCGGGAATACTACAGGAGGCTCTCGACGAAGGTTGAGGATTGCACGCAATGCCGGGAATGCGAGAAGAGATGCCCCTACGGGCTGCCGATCGTGAAGCTACTTGAAAGTGCGGCTCAGAGGCTAGGGTGACCAACCGGCTAGATTCGGGAGCCATGACTCCTAGCGTGAGTCTCTGCCCGCTTTCGTTCGTGTTACCAGTTTGGTAACGGTTTTGGTGACGAACGGCGGGCTCTTGTATGGGACGGCTCTGGCCGCTCGTGTCCTGTTGGAGAGTTTGCTAGGCTGCTTGTTTTTCTGTGGGTTGGGCACGGTGTCACGCGAGGTTAAGGCCTGAGGATATTAAGTTCTTAAGTGTCCACGTGGAGAGGTTGAGGCTGTGCGTCGTGCGGGGGTTGCCAAGCCCGGTCTAAGGCGTGGGGCTCAGAATCCCATGGCGCAGGCCTTCGAGGGTTCAAATCCCTCCCCCCGCACTTCCATTGAGGCTACGGGCAGAGGATAAGGCAATACGCAAACGTCAAACCCCCATCGCCTTTATATAGATTCGAGCGGGTTTGTTCCAATACCAGGGGTCGTGCAGATATTGCTGCCTAAGGAAGTAGTAAACATTGTCAGCATAGTCGGAACCCGTTCAATGTGGGTCGCAAACCCAAAGACGGTAGCCGATGTCCTTGCGGAAAGATTTCGCGAGGCTGGTTATCAGATCAACCTTCTGAGCGATCTTGATGATCTTGAAAGCTTGATCAGAAGTCAGCGGGAGAATGTCGTTCTCATCAATGCTCATGGAGAATCTTTTCCGATGCATGAGAAGTGGGGAAAAGACTGGCTAGGCTAGTTCAAGAGCCTAGGCCATCTTGTCAAGGATTTCGGCTGGACTGTAACATCCATAACGGGTTATCCTTTCTTCTATTATTCTCAAGGAGGTACGGCAACGCGGACAGAGCCGCTTGAGGGGGTCAATGGGCTGGGTGCCTTCATCTCTCCCGTACAAGGTCAGGTCAGAGGCGCCGTTTGGGCTCAGACTGACATATTGATGGAGGGAAGAACTGCTGCGTCATGGCTCCATGCGCTCCTCCCGGAAAGACTATGGATCAGTAGATGTTTCGTCTGGGACAACCCAACGCCCACGAAAACTTACTATTCAGCAGGCCCGTTCGTCGGCGCCGCTTCCATACCGATGGGAAGAGGCTTTCTGATATACAACGGGATGATGAGCACAGATTTCGGGACAAGTCCCAGCGAATACTCTGACACTCTACTCGCGCAATACGCTTCCATCTTTACGCTTGACACCGTTAGAAGGCTAGTAAGGGCAAAAGTCGTTGAATATCCGACGCAAGTCCTGAACGAGCTTAAAAGAGACCTCTCAGATGAGCTGCCAAAGCTAGTTGAAACAATACCTAAGCGCGAGAGAGAAGTTCAAAAGCACGTCAACACTGTCCTAGGACTTAGGTATAAAGACCTGGATTTCCGTTGGGAACAGTTTGAGTTTCCATACTCGATAAAGTCCTATAAGCCTGACTTTATCTCAGAGAGAGCAAGCATCGCGATAGACGTGAAGCTCTGCAAGAAGGAGGCAAGAGCTAGAGGCCTGGTCGATGAGATAAACGCGGACATCACGGCCTACAAGACGCATTTCGGGTGGATACTGTTTCTCGTGTACGATACGGACAAGTGGATTGAGGACCCCATGTCTTTCACAGGGGATTTTGAAAGGCATAATGCCGGAGTCTTGGTATCGGTTGTCACGCATCGCCACAAGCAGAAATGACTGTGGAGACGTAGAGCGGTGGGGACATCGGAGGGGTGGGACCATAACCAAAGACCCGTTCTCTGGTACGGCGACAAGGGTTTCCATTGAGAACACGTCACCCACTCCCCAACCGTAGCGAAGATGGCTACGGACCCTAGCTGAAACTGCTACGATTACAGCCCATATCCGCTATGAAGGCGAGGGTGTGAACGAGGGTGTAGACCTATCCCCCCTCACATTCTAACGAATCATTTCGTCATCGACGAGACTATAGGGCTAGTCGCGAGTCTGTGCGCGACTCAAGGGAACGACTCATACTCCAGGCTGAATGGCCCACGGTAGGCAGGGATCATCTGACTCAATCCAATGTTAGGGACAAACCTACGATCTCATCTAGCTTCCAGACCCACGAAGCTAAGTACACGGGATCTCGTCTCTCCTCCATCTTGATGAAAGCATTCCCAACCCGCCTCTCGATGGTCGCCTCGGGCTCTCCTCTTAACTCCTCCTCTGCTTGAAGATCCTCGTCCAGGACCTTGGGCCGTAGAAGGGCTCTTTTAATCCCGTGATCCATAGAGAGCATCCTCCTTCGCCGCTCCGGAAGTTGAGTTAGCCCCTCTGGGTACAACAGTTGATTGCGTTCCCACTCGATTGTAGGTTGAGCGTAGAGATCATCTCTGAGAAGGTCTTGGGTCACGAAGAAATCGTGAAGACGCTCCACGTATTGAGAGACAAGTTGAAATGCCGTTGGAAGGCCATATACGCCTATGAGCTCACTGAAATATCGCTGTAAGGGCTCAGCTCTGTACCCAGCTTCCAGCCAGATGTCCCGCTCTGTCTCGGGGACAAAATGCGGGACTTTGTCTTCCGCAAACAAGTCATGTTGAAGATGAAGAACCTCGTGAGCCGTCGTGTGGTCAAGGAAGGGCACCATACTTTTCGGGTAAGGTCTTCGGAAGAATATGACTGGTGACTTCACAGAGGAGATCGGGCATAGACGAAAGGCGGGCAGATTTGCTGACTTTATCATCTGAAAGATGTGTTCGTACGCGAACTCTGTGTTCAAAGTCTTGCGGCCTAGGTCGACCGCATATCTGGCGATAGATGTAATGTGTGAATAGAATACGACCGCGTGGGGTACACGAAAGTGTGTTCTCGCTTTCGCCGTTTTGAACTCGATCAGGCTAAGCGTTACCCTCAACCCTCGCAGAGGTCCCAAATTGGAGCAGCTGCGCCGGGGCTTTGGCTGCTTTCGCTTTCTGCTTCACGAACTCTTGGAGATAACCAAAGATCTGCTCGTGCACTGTTTCAAAGGGCAGAGATGCATCGATACCTACAACCACACTGCCGTCAATATGCGCTGTCTTAGGGTGCGTGGACAACGCGGACGGCGGAAGGACAACGCTGAAGAGCCTATGGTACGCCTCACGAATCTTCTTCTGAGTATCAAGTTCCTGGAAGTATTCGTCGTCGCTCATCCTTTTCTGACCCTTCGGGGCCTCAAAATCAGCCAATTGAGACCACTTGCCTATCCGCCTCAGCCCTTCCTCAGGCGTTATATCAAGAAAGAAAACTATGTCGGGGTGCCGCGCGTATCGGTTGATCGCCTTGAGCCACTTCAAGTCGAAACGTCTTGCCATTCCCGCCCCTTGATAAGCGAGCGAGCTGTACACGTATCTATCACATATGACGATAGCCCCCCTTCTCAGCTGTGGCTCAATCACGTTACGCGTATGATCCATTCGATCCGCAGCGAACAATAGGGGGAGAGCTTCCTCTGCGACCTTGGTGTGGTTATGGAGAATGCGGTTAAGAAGGCTCCCGATGGGGGTCCCCTCCGTGGGCTCTCTTGTGCATACAGCCAAACGTCCAGCCTTCTCCAAGCGATCTCGGAGACGAAGTGCTTGGCTTGTCTTTCCAGCGCCCTCCGTCCCCTCAAGAACCACGAAGCAACC
>CAYRUY010000086.1:0-7350 GCA_964427455.1 uncultured Candidatus Bathyarchaeia archaeon
TTTTAACTCCCCCATATAGTAGGGCGTTCGGCTGAAACACCGGCCGGGGGTCTTCACAGCTTCTTGTGAACTCTCAATCCCTTGTGATGGGGTTTTCGGTTAAGGACAGACCCAGCCGCATAGACTACTTCACCTTGTTGTGCGCCGCCTCCCGCATCCACGATAGGCCGGGCCCCCGATCATGAAGGGTTGCCGGCCTCATGACAGCCACGACTCGGTGTGTTTGCCGCGTGCACCAACGGATATATAACCCCTTGAGAAACCCCTAGGGAAGAGGGCGCATTTGTGCTAAAGGGCGGCGGAGGGCTACGATGAAGGGGTTCGTGGAGACCCCGAGAGAGATCGTGGACCTGATGATCTCGGAGTTATTCGCGAAGGGTCCGCCTTCTTCTGGGAGCATGGTCCTTGACCCCGGCTGTGGGACGGGAGCTTTCATTGAGGGTGTCATCAGGTGGTGTGAGGCGCGAAGGATTCCCATCCCCGCCATCGTGGGGATCGAATTGGACCCCCGACATATCCCCATCGCCCAAGGTAAGTTTGGGCACTCCCCAACGGTTCGCATAGAGTACCGGGATTTCCTAGTCCCCGACGCGTCCCAGTACGACTATATCGTGGGGAACCCACCTTACGTCCCGATCACGAAGCTCACAGAAGAGGAGAAGGCCCGCTATCGATCGTTATATGCGACCGCTACGAGGCGCTTCGACCTCTACGTCCTCTTCTTTGAACGCGCCCTTGCCAGCCTCAAGTGGAGAGGCCGTCTCGTTTTCATCACGCCCGAGAAGTTCCTCTACGTCGAGACGGCGGCCCCCCTCCGGAAACTCTTAGGGGCCAAGTGTGTAGAGAGAATCCACATGGTCAGCGAGGACGTGTTCGGAGAACTCGTCACCTATCCGACGATCACGACGGTCACGAACGAGCCGGGCCCTGGTGAAACGGTCGTCACCCTCCGCGGTGGCCGTACCGTACGCGTCGTCCTCCCGACGGACGGGTCTTCCTGGCTCCCCATCGTCAACGGAAACGCGCCTCATCTCGGGAAGGACGTTCTCTCGGACGTCTGCTTCCGCGTGAGCTGTGGTGTGGCAACGGGCGCGGACTCGGTCTTTATATGGAGGGCGGACAAGCTAGACACATCGCTTCTGCCTTTCGCCTACCCTACCATCGCGGGGCGCGAACTCATCCCCGGCTCCGAGGCTCTTGTGCCTTCCTATGTGATGCTGGTCCCTTACGCCCTCGATGGGAGGCTCCTGTCTCCGAACGAGATGGGACCGTTGATGAAGTATCTTTCCCACGAGGATATCCGCAGGAGGCTGGAGAAGCGCACATGCGTGTCGCACAAACCGTGGTACGCCTTCCACGAGAACCCTCCGCTTGTGGACATCCTGCGACCGAAGATTCTCTGCAAGGACATTACCGCCGCGCCTCGTTTCTGGGTAGACCGTAAGGGTTCTATTGTCCCGCGCCATTCCGTCTACTACATCGTCCCGAAGAACTCGCTGCAGCTCGACGAACTCACGGAGTACCTCAATTCCAGCGAGGCGAGGCGTTGGCTTGAGGCCCATTGCCAGCGAGCTGCCAACGGATTCCTCCGGTTGCAGAGCCGAGTGCTGAAGCAGCTGCCGATTCCCGAACCGCTCGCGCGGAGCCATGACGAAAACGCTAGGAAAGCGTCGAAGCCCGCTCAGGCTCTCGCTGCATGGTGAGTTCATGACCACACCTTTCGATCAAGTCATCGAAGACATCAAAAAGCGGGGCTATCACAATCACAGGCTTGAGGACCATTCTGATGTCGTTAGCCACGGGATTTTCCGTGACCTTCTGGAGATGTGCGAGTTGCTCCGGCATGACTCCCAATCCGGAAAGGTCCGCATGTGGCTCAACATCCCGCGCCCGGGAGGGAGGGGACGGAAGATCGACTTGGCAATCGGGGAGGCGATCCCCAGAAGGGACGAACCCGACCCCGAAAAGCTACGGATTTGCGTGGAGAATAAGTCCGTCGTGACGGCGCACAGGAACAAGGACGCACGTTACGACGATTTGGACGATACCCTCAAGGCCCTGCACAGCGTCAAACCGGAGATCGTTCTCGCTGCGACCGTCATGATCGGCACTGCAGAGCGCGTCCTCAACGTGCCCGACAGGGTGAAGCCGCTCTACAAGGGCAGAGATGCGGAGTTTGAGAGGAATGTGCTCCCGCGCCTCTCTTCCGGCGATCAGTCACTGTGGGCTGAGTTCCCCTCTGCCATCAGCGTTAACCGGCCGAATGACCCCCAGAAGACCATGGAGAAGTTCCGCCAGCTACCGCGGCGACAGCCGGGCTACACTCACGTCGCTGGCTACGACTTCCTCCTTCTGGTTCCCGTGTACATCGATAACGTCAATCCGCCCTACCTGGCCCGCACCAACTCGCTGGGCATCCGCATCGACAGGGAGTACCAAGCCATGCTGGACAGGATCTGCAGGACTTACAGGGTAAGATGGCACCCGTAGGCCCTACTTACGCGTGTCCGTTGAACACCAAGGATTCGCCAAGAAGAGTCCTATTTCGTCGTCTGACGCTGGGATATACATTTCGTGTTGCATCATCCCCGACCTGTGCGAGGTCGGCGTGAACGTTCTGAACCCTCAGTTCTCATGCCACCGGTTGGAGAGCCTCGCCGAGACCGCGAAGGGGCGCCTCTGCGTCTCAAGCGACGTAGACAGGCAGTACATCCTGCCGAGAGGGACGCCTGCCGAGGTGGACAGCTATGTTAAGAAGGTGGTTGAGCTCTTTGGTCGAGGGAACAACGGTGGCCTAATCGGGCGAGGCGAGGTCAGCATAGACACGCCGCTTGAGAACATTGAGGCCATGTACCAAGCCTTCAGAAAGTACGGAGAGTACCAGTGGACAGCGCGGTCCTAGGCGTCGGAATCTACAAACCTCACCATGGCCGGACAGGCTATTCGTGGATTAGCTATCGCCCTCAAGATTTAAGTGCTAACGCGAAGATTGAGGCGTGTAGAAATAACGTTCGGAAGGTGTAGAGGTGTCTGAACTCACAGACGCACAGATCATACAGGAACTTCGGAGATTCGACACGGCAACGATCTGTAACGTTGTCGCAACCTATCCTGAAAGCGATATTTGCCTGAAGCTCTACGACGCTTGGTGGGGAGAATACTACACGGATACGTCGCTCCGGTGCATGTATCCTGAACTTGGCCCTGTCTGTGGCTATGCTGCAACAGCTTGGTACTCCGACGCGAGGCCTGAGTACACTCAACTCGACCGTTGGGCGCTGCCTGAGCACCTGAACAGCACACCCAAACCTGTCATCCTCGTCGCGAAACAGACCTACTCGCTTGGGCTTGAGAAGCTCTCTGGTCTCTTTGGCGGAAACATGACCGCCCAGTTCAAGGCCTTCAGGGTCGTCGGCGTAGTAACAGACGGCCCCATGAGAGACTACGTAGAGATCAAAGAGCAGAACGTACAGTACCTTGCAGCCGGCCTCACGTCCGGCCACGGCCCCCTTCAACTAAGAGGAGTGAACATACCCATCAAGGTGGCAGGCATGGCTGTCAAGCCAGGAGACATCGTCCACATAGACCACTGCGGCGCCTGCAAGTTCCCGGCAGACAAACTCCCCAAAGTCCTAGAGTACGCAACAGAACTGATCAAACGCGAGGCTAAAGGCCAGGAGATGTTCCGAGACCCGAGCTTCAGCTTGGAGAAATGGAAGATGAGCGACCAGAAGTAGAAACGCTCCCTCTTGAAAACCGGGTTCTTTGGGGCGCAAGATCATCCTACAGGACGAACCAGGCGCTGAAGGTCGCCCTTTCCCTCAGCCTTTGACCAAGGCCTTTTCCACGGGAACGCCTCTTACCTCCATCTGCGAGAGGTCGCAGGGGCCGAGGCCCGTCTCCGCCGCCCATCTTACGTGAAGGAGGCTTGTGGGCTTAGTCCCATGAGGGCAAGGGAGACGGCGCCCACCGCGACCACGTTGAAGCCCGCCATGACTATTTCCGGATGCTCAAGCGCTGCTTTGTGAACGCCCTTGAAGGTCCATGCCTGAGGTGCGCAGGTCCGTCAATGATGGCTAGGTTGCACCCCTGAGCGGCGCAGACATCAACGATGACCTTGCTTGCCAACCTACACTAGTACTGGCTCATTGAAGACTATCTGCCAAAGACATGCACTGCAATGCTCCACTAATCCGCCAAATGAACCACGTCTTCATAGTTCTGCAGAAACCGATTATCGTAAACCATGCCCGGTGGAATCGTTAAACCGGGGTTAACTCTGGTTCCTACGAGCCTACAACCCGTACCAATGCGGACAGCGTTGCCTATCACCGAAATTGACTCGATACACGTAGGGTTATCACGAGTCGATCCCACGATAACTTTCCGGCCTAGAATGCTGTCTGACACATGGGCGTAGTCCCCAATCTTTGCAGCGTCCATGATTGCCGACCTTTCCACATCTACATGCTCACCCAATATGCAAAAGTTGTCGACGTTTGAGTCTGAGACCCTCGAGTAATCGCCTATCCTAGTATGTCTGCCGATGAGGGCGGCGCCATCAATTGACAACTTCTTCTCTTTATACTTCCTAACTATCTCCGCACGTCTTTTAACGGATTCCTCGCTGTATCCCTGAACCCAGACATTTCTGTCCGGTATGATTCTTTCTTCTGCGACTCTTATCTTCAGTTTTCCATACAGAACGTCGTGCATAGCCTTTAGGTATCTTTCTGGGCTCCCAACATCGTACCATACTTTCAATTCGTAGCCGTAGACCGGGAATCCCTTATCCACTAAGTAGGGGATGAGATCGAAACCGAAATCAAGCCTCCTCCTGTCTTCCATGATCATTCTTACTTCCTCACTTTCGACTATCTGTCTGACCTCTGGTGACAAGAGGTAGATACCAGCGTTGGCAAAATTACTCGGCGCCTTTCCTGTCGGAGGCTTTTCGATAAACCTCCTAATCCTCATGTCGTCATCTAGCTCAGCTATGCCATATTCTTCCACGTTGCTAACCTTTACTAGAGCAATGGTCATCAAAGCTCTTCTTTCCTCATGTTTTCCGATAAAGTCGTTCAGGTCTATGATGTCGAAAAGATTGTCTCCCTGCACGACGAGGACTGGATCGCGAACATCGTAATATTCCATGTTCAGCCTGTAGGAGTCAGCGCTCCCCAAGTCATCTAGGTTAGGTTGGTGTTTGATGTGCACCCTCGGTTGGATCATATACTTTGCTGAGAACCCGACGCCTTCTCCATACTGATCGAAAAGATTTGTATAGTTGGTGCAACCAAGCTCTCCGAAAATGAAGTTCCTTACACCCTGTTCAGCCAGCGTCACCATTGAGAACTCGATCAACGCCCGGTTTAGGAACCTGATGCAAGGCTTTGATACGTCATGCGTCAGAGGTCTCAGCCTCTTCGCCTGACCGCCGACCGGGATGAAACATCTCAGTTTCTCTAAGTCCATTCTTTGACCATGTTCTGGTCAAAGATGAACCAAAATTTAGGTTTTACCTTTTTGGGGCGAGAGGTCGGACATTTGCATAGCTATCGGCTGGCATGGCTCACGCCCAAAGGAGAGAGCTTGAAGGGTAGGGGCGGGCGGCGAGAACGGTGACCCGAGAGGATCGCAGATGGGGCCTATCTTGAACGGTTCCTAGTCGAGAGGTGGGCCGGTCAATCGAACGGCGCGTCCGGTTCAGCCACGAAAGCCCGGGGGTCGGATTCCTAGCTCTCTCAGCTTCTCGCTTGAAGGTATGCCTTCCGGCCCCCAACCTCTGAGGCTGTAGTACTCGGTCAGGGCGGGCTCTAGGTTGACGGAGAACTCCGTCTGCTCCCTCACTCTAGGAATCTCCGTGAAGCGGGTCGGGAGATCGTCGTCTTTCCGCGCGATGCCTAGCTTCACGGTGTACGCGCGTTTCATGTTGAAGATGCGTTCCCCGATTGTTTGAAGCGTGTCGGAGGTGAACTCCAGCCCTGTCACGGCCCGGAGGACTGAGGGGATGAACTCTGGGATGTCAGCGCCCATCGTTAGGACTGAGCCGCAGATCGTTAGGCTGTCCTCGATCTCGGAAGAGTTCTGGCGTTCGATCACCTCGGCGGCTGTCGACTGAGGCGGGACATCAGGGCAGCCCTTCCCGTGGTATGCGCCCATGGGCAACGTCGCGTACTTCAAGGCGAGCGGAGGGTTGATCCGGGGGTCGTGTTCGCAGATCGAGGAGCCCTTCACGTGCATCGCGTACGCTTCCGCGCCCCTGCCGACCCTTTGGGCGGCGCCTCGGACGCCCTCCGCGAGGACATCGCCGAAGCCCTCCCTGAACGCGGTCTTGCTTGTCAACGCGACGATGGCGTCGGGGTTACCCCATGTGACCTGTATGCCGCCGGTGTCCCGGGCGTTGACGAGGCCTTTCTCGTAGCATTCCATGGCTAGGGCTATCGTCGTCCCTGCCTCGATCGTGTCCAGCCCATACCGGTTGCAGAGGTCGTTCGCTTTGCAGATCGACTCTAGGTTGTCGTTTAAGAGCAACGAGCCGTAGGCTGCGAGCGTCTCGTACTCTGGGCCTGCGCCTTCCTGCGTGGCGAAGCGGCCTGAAGGGACCTTCACGACCTTGTCGCAGTGGATCGGGCAGTCGTAGCAGGTCCGCATCTTCGTTCTAACCCTTGCCCGGACGGTTTCAGCCGAGATAGCCCTCACGGATTCGACGGGCCAATCGTTCTGAGCCCAGTTCTTCAAAGGCAGGTTCCGCGTGTAGAGATGCGTCTCCATATGCGGCCCCGTGCCATACTCCGAGAGCGGATAGAAGACCTCGTCCCGGAGAAGCCCTACCTTCTCCTTCGCAGCCATCATCCGAGCCCTGATCTCCTTCACCTTCGCAGCGTCCGCCACCTCAGGCCTCGCGGCGCCTCGCACAGCGACAGCCTTCAGCTTCTTCCAACCCAGGGCTGCGCCTAGGCCGCTCCGACCTGCAGCGTGGCCCAGGTCGTTCATGACGCACGCCGACTTGACCAGGTGCTCGCCGGCCTGCCCGATCGCTAAGACCTTGACCTTCGGCCCCAGCTCTGCTTTGACCGCGTTCTCAGTCTCGTAGGTGTCGAGGGCCCAGAGCCTCTTCGCGTCGCGGAGCTCAGCTTCGCCGTCGTGAACCCAGAGCATCACGGGTTTATCAGAGGCGCCTTCAACCACGATCGCGTCGAAGCCTGCGAACTTCAGCTCTGCAGGCCAGAAGCCGCCGGCGTCAGCCTCGCCTAGAAGCCCCGTAAGCGGAGACTTGGAAGCCACAACGTAACGGCTTGTCCCTGGGATAAGGGTGCCTGTTAAAGGGCCGACGGCGAAGACCACCTT
>CAYRUY010000087.1:0-7256 GCA_964427455.1 uncultured Candidatus Bathyarchaeia archaeon
TTGGCTCGTCAACGTTGTCATCGATCCGGCCGTGGTACCGGAGGTGCCTGTCGTAGTCGAAGAGGAAGACCTCAGGCGTCCTGGTCGCGCCGTAGGCCTTGGCGACACTCTGGTCCTCGTCTCGGAGATACGGGAAGTTGAAAGCCTTCTCCTTAGCCCGCTTCACCATGTTCTCATAGCTGTCCTCAGGGTACTGCCGCGCATCATTCGGGTTGACCGCGACCAGGACGAATCCCTTGTCAGCGTAGTCTCTTTGGATCTCCTTCATACGATCCTCGTACGCCTTGACCGTGGGGCAGTGGTTACAGCTGATCACGACTGCCAGAGCCTTCTTATCCTTGAAGTCTTCGACGCTGTATCTCCTACCGTCGACTCCGAGGAGGCCCTTGAAGCTCGGAGCTAGGTCGCCTATCTTGAGTTTCGCCACATGACTCCCCAGCCTTAATACAGCCTCAGACCCGTATTTATCTCCTGACAGCAACCAAGGCTTGGCTCGACCGTCACGATGTACGCTCCGTCCCTATAGGTGATACGCATGTGGCCTGAGACCCCGGAGTTTCAGAAGGCGTTGGAGGCTGTCAGGCGGATGGCTTACGCCTACGCCGAGAGAGGACCGTACGTTCTGAACCCGGACGAAACGGTTGTCACACATGTTCTCCGAGGCCTAGCCCAAAACAAGGTCAAGCACGGCCTAGCCTACTGTCCCTGCAGAGTTGTCACCGGAGAACCGCCGAGAGGCGCTCAGAACATCTGCCCATGCCCAGGCCACAGACAGGACATCGAAGCGAACAGCTCCTGTGAATGCGGCCTCTTCGTCAGCAAGGCCTACGCCGAGACCGTCAAACGACACTCAGGTTAGGCCGTGAAGCAGCGCCGCAGGCTCAGGCCTGAACTCTCGCCTTGGCCCCCGCCTCTGTTACGTTTTCTCGCTGTCTTGCGCGGGCAGAGGACCGAGCCGGTCAGGCGCATAGCTCTCATCCTACGGATGCAGACACGCGAGCTTTGCGAAGTCGAAGGGTGAAGACTGGGACGGCAAAGAGCAGTAGAGAAACGACTAGGATGCCGGAGTATATAGTAGCGCCTTGAGCTATCAGCCCGACCATCGCGGGCAGGAGGATGCCTCCGAGGTTTCCTGCGAAGAGCATCGCGCCGGAGGCGAGGCCGCTCGAGGCCGGATGCTGAGCACATGCCACGGCGATGATGGTTGGAACCCCGCCGGAGTAGAAGAGCGCGGATAGGAAGAAGAGGGCCATGGTCGCGGGCGCCATGTGGATGCTTGACGCCGAGGCGACGAGGAGACCGGCTGCGGCGCCGCAGAGCTGAACCGTCAGGATGTTTCCCAGCTTATCGGACGTGAGGCTCCAGAGGAGGCGGCCGAGGGCCATAGCTGCTCCCATCGCAGCCAAGGTGTAGCTCGCCTCAGTCAAGCCGAATCCTCGTTCCCGCATCGTAAACAGGACGAACCATGTGGCCAATGCGATCTCGGCTCCCCAGATGATGGCGCAAGCAAGGCCGAGGGAGACGAGGGACCTTGAGCGGAGCGTCTGGAGAATCCTCCTCAGGTCTGATGCTTCACCGCTCCTCGACGAGCCGAGAGGGGTGGCCAAGAACGCGAGGGCCGAGGCCGCTAGGACGGCGCTGCCTACGAGGAAGCTGACGCGCCAAAGCCCTAGCGTTGAAAGGATCGTTCCCGCGATCATCGGGCCCATGAAAGCGCCCACTCCCCAGAAAAGATGCATGGAGTTCAACGCGAACCCCTTCCGGCTTGGAAACATATCCGAGACCAAAGGGTTGACTGCCGCTTCGAAGAGCCCGGAGCCTATTCCCGCCGCGAAGAGGCCGACGGCGAAGACCTCGACTGAGGGCGAAAGACCGATCGTGAGTTGGCCTACAGCCGCTAGGCCTAGCCCAGAGCAGAGAATCGCCTTCTTCCCGGCTCTGTCAGACGCTACTCCACCGAGCAGCGTCGAGCAGAAGCCAATGCCTACGATAGAGGCGAGGAGGCCTACCTCCGCGGGTGACAGTAGATAGTCCCTAGCGATGAAGGCCCAGGACGGTCCTAGGATCGTCATCCCTATAGCGTAGGCCGTGAACGACAAGTAGGCCAGGCCTCCCACAAGCCGAGTTGACGCCATCGGTCTACCGGCTTCCGAACAGAACGCTGCTGACGTAATAAGCTTCCTTCGCTCAGCCAATCAAGGCGCGCAAGAGGCCAGCGCACGTCTGCCTCAGAGAGTGAAAGTGTGGTTTCATCTGACCGAGGGAGCCCGGCTTCGGCCCTGGTTCAACGTAAAGGTAGCGCGGAAGGGCTCTGATCGAAAGCTTTCTTTCTCAAGTCCGGGGCCCTCCCGTTGGAGTCTCAAGATCGGCCGAGGAGAGCTGCGCGAGAAGCTATCGTGGCTAGGGGTTCCAGTGAGTCACGGCCTCGGAGTCTTCAGCCCGTGGTCTTATTACCTTCCTGGATCGCTAATTGCAGCGTTCCGAGGGCTGGTGGGCTTGAGGATTGCAGAGGTTAAGCCTCGTCTTGTTGACCGTTGGCTCCTGGTGAGCGTTGAGACGAGCGAGGGCATAGCCGGGGTTGGTGAAGCCTCTCTCTGGGCGTATCCGAAGATCGTGGAAGGCGCCGTGGCTGAGCTGGGCCGCTACTACGTGGGCAAGGACCCTTGGGAGATCGAGCATCACTGGCAGACGGTCTTCAGGAACACCCATTTCGGCGGCGCGGTCCTGAACGCCGCCTTAGCCGCTATCGACATCGCCCTCTGGGACATCCTAGGGAAAGCAGTGAAGCTGCCCGTCTACAGGCTTCTAGGCGGTAAGTGTCGAGAGAAGGTGCGTGTCTTCGCGCAGGTCGGAGCCAGAAGCCTCGAAGAGCTGGCTGAGCAGGCTGCGGCGCGCGTCAAGGAGGGCTTCTTAGCCCTCAGAGTAACGCCTTTCGCCCCTGACGCTCCGAAGAAGCCGTCCTCAGCCGTGATAGATGATGCAGTTGAGCAGGTGAAAGTGATCCGCGAAGCAGTCGGTTACAAGGTGGACCTAGGCGTTGAAGTACATCGAAGGCTTAACCCGAGCGAGGCGATAGTTCTCGCCAAAGCCTTGGAGCCGTACAGGCTCTTCTTCTACGAGGACCCGATCCCACCTCAGAGCATCGAGGCGATGGCCTATGTCTCAAGCCACATCACGGTTCCCATAGCCACCGGTGAGAGGCTCGTTAACATCTGCGAGTTCAAGGACCTCCTCGACCGGCGAGCGGCAGGCATCATCAGGCCTGATGTCTGTCTAGCCGGAGGCCTCTCGCACTGTAAGAAGATAGCGGCCGTAGCGGAGGCCTCCTTCGCCGGGGTTATGCCCCATATCACCGGCAGCCCGGTTCACACTGCGGCTACCGTCCAGTTGGACGCGTGCATCCCAAACTACCTTCTCCAAGAGTACGACTTGGGCGAGGCCAAGCCGCCGAAGAGCCAGATCGTAGACCAACCCCTCAGATTCGAGAGAGGATACCTGATCGTCCCAGACCGGCCGGGAATAGGCGTCGAACTCCGGGAAGACGCGCTTGAAGACTACCCATACAGACCGTCTGAGATCCATGGAACCTTCCACGAGGACGGCTCCGTAGCCGACTGGTAAAGCCTAGCGCGTCCGTAAGACGAACATCCATGCTAGTCCTTGACTCGTGCGGGTTGCGGGGATCTCAGAACCTAAAGCGTGGAAAGCCCCTAGGAGCCTTGAGGACTCAGCAGAGCCTGAAAACGGTAGGTTAATATGGAGGAAGGCGTTATGTCGAAAGCTGAGTTAGCTCCAGAGGGATGAGCGAGCTAAAACCGGTCGATCCGCTTTTGTCTCGTTTCTATCCTAAGTCCTAACTCGATAAAGAAGCAAAGCGAGGTGAGGAAGCGAATGGGATTCTACCAGAGGGGTTACGGAAGACCAGCGCCTGTTGAGAACGGGAAAGAGTACGACGTCACCATCACCGAGATGAGTCGTCGAGGAGATGGCATAGCGAAGATACAGGGCTTCGTCATCTTCGTGCCCGGCACGAAGAGAGGCGACCAGGTGAAGGTCAGGATAACCAACGTTGCCAACAGGTTCGCGCAAGCGGAAGTCGTCTAGGCCTGTTACTCAGCCGTCTTTTTCGCACGGCACCCCCTCTCTTTCTGCCCACCCATCTTCTGCAAGGTTCGCATACTGGTGTGGAATGGTTCAGTGGGGCCTCGGCTGTTCGCGGTCGGGGTTGAATAGACCTATATCCTGCGGTTAGCCACCACTAGAGACGGGCATGTATGAGAGACCGCGGTTCGCGACCACATACCTGATCTGGCTCTTCCTGCTAGTTGCAGCGTTGCTCGTCGCGCTCTCTGGGCTTTACGTCTGGCTCGAATGGTCCGTTCTCCAAGCCACGTACGCGGAGAAGGCCGGACTGGACTGGTTTGCCACAGTCTTCTACCACGACTACACCTTCATCGTCGCCGGTCTCCTTGCCCTGCTAACCCTGAACCCCCGGCCCGGCCGAAGCGACCTGTCAAGTGCAGTGACCGCGTTGCGGACGCTCCAACGGATGCTGATGGGAGTCGAGGCGGCCCCGGTCGTCTCACTTGGGCCTCGGCGCGCCCTCTGGACCTTCTGGCAGTTGGTCAAGTGGGCGATCGCCTTCACAGTCATCGCGTGGTTCAACGGGCTCCCAGCGTTGGGGAACGTAACGATCGTGGCCTATGCCCTCACAAAGGGACTCGGCAGCTGGGCTGAGGTTCCAAGGGTCTTCGTTCTGCCCTTGCTGCCGGCGTCTGAGAGCGAGCTTGTCCGCCTAATGCCGACGATGGAGGTTCAGTACAGGTTAGTCTACGTGATACTCACGGCCGCGCTGGCGGTCATAGCTGTGAGAGCGGGCCTCAAGATGCTGCCGGACCTAGTGACGCAGCGGAGGAACGCTTCGATCAGAGACCTCTTCGCTATACTGGCATCTGTCGTCGGCGCGACCATGCTCTGGGCCCCGTACTGGAGCATGGATGTCACCACACCGTACGACTTCGTGATCTCGATCACGCTCCTGGCAGCCTTTGCCTCCGTGGCAGTATACTACCACCTCAAGAGGAGCGAGAGCGGAGGCTCCTTCAGAGAGCGTAGGCGAACCTTGGCCATAGCCTTGGGCGTAGCCCTCCTTCTCGTGATAGGAGGCAACATCGTAGTCATCGCCGCCTACAGGTTGAACTGGAACAACAACTGGCTCCAGTACGAGTGGAAGCCCCTGACTGAGAAGATGATCGCCGTAACGCGTTGGGCTGCAGGCACTCAGGCCGTCTCAGACCGGCCGATAAGCCAGGTCCCTGCAGGAAACGTGACGAAGACCTTGTCGCTGGTGAGGCAGTGGGACCAGGCGGCGGCGCGCACAAAGATGAGGAATCAGATAGGCGTCAACTGGATGACGCTGAGCGACTCCGACATCGTCTACGTCGGAGGCCGAGAATACTGGGTTGGGCCGACCACCATCGCTTACCCGAGCGAGGACTGGATAAGTCGACGCCTGATCTACACGCACACGTCCAAGGTGATCGTTATCGACAGTCACACAGGTCTGTTCATCGCTCCCCAAGAGGCGTTCAAGATTCCCTCCGAGCCCTCCATCTACTACGGGGAGGGCTTCACCGAGAACGTCTACGTGGGCGTCCCAGGGTTCAACGAGATCGGCAACGTCACATACGCTGGCAAGCCTGACTACGCGCTCTCAGGCTGGCAGAGAATGCTCTGGTTCGCCTCTGAAGGCCAGTTTGGGTTCGCGTTCACCCCGCCTCAGGAGAGCATCAAGATGCTTTACAACAGGGATGTCTTTCAACGCGTGAAGAGCATCCTCATACAGGGGCTGCGCGTAGACCCCGACGCTTACCCGGTCAGCGACGGCTCAAAGCTCTACTTCGCTCTCCAAGTCTATGTTAACTACCCGATGCATTCAGGCTTCTCAGAGAGCAACTACCTCAGGTTCTTCGCCGTCGTCCTCGTCGATGTGGAGCAGGGGTACATCCAAGGCTACACGGTCGGTGAACCTGACGGCTTCCTAGTCGACCTTTACAGGGGATACTATCCCAGTTGGGGGAAGCCGCCTAGCTGGCTGGTTCCCCAGCTTCGGTACGCTGAAGCGCTCCTAGGCAGACATGACCTGCCCGGTCAACTCGACGTCGATTTCCTGTTCCATGTTGAGGAACCTTTCATCTGGAGGTCAGGCTCAGATTTCTACGAGAGGCCTACGGCGACGGAGGTCCTCTTCATCCTTCTAACCCTCGGCGAGGAGCCCTACTTCATAGGCCTCCAGCTGGTGGAGTTCCAGGCTTCGCCGGGGAAGAACCTTGCCGGCCTCTACGTTGCCTATGGGGGCGACCAGCTCCATGTCATCGAGCTTTACCGGGTTGCGAACACGTCGACAACCCAGCTGATTGGGCCGACGGCGGCGCAGCAGGCCTTGGAGACAGACGATTACGTGAGAACGCAGTTGACGCTTCTAACGAGCAGGAGGCTTGGGAACATACTCCTTTACTCGATCGGTAACAGCCTCTACTACTTCATCCCCGTCTACATCACAACCCAGGTCGCGGAGGCGGTAATCACGAAGATGGCTTTCATCGTGGCGATAGACGCTGCGACGGGCACTAGGGTCGCTACGGGCGCCGACGCGGCAGAAGCGTACTATAGGCTTACAGGAGCAGTTCCGGCAACCCGGACCGGCGCGGAGGCGAGGCTCAAGAAGCTCCACGAAGCCTTCACAGCCAAGGGATATATGCCCGTCAACGTTACCGTAGTAAGGGCGAACGCCGAGATCGAGGCGGCAAACATAACGTATCTGGATGAAGCCCAATGGGGCCAAGCTGAGCTCGCTGTACATACGTTTACCGAAGCCTATGCGCGAAGGTTTAACGCCTCGGACCTATACGCTTGGGACATCAACGAGAACGCGGTGGGTTTCGGCATCTTGGTCTCAGAGAGAGGCGTTGTGAAGCTCTACTACATCCGCGTCCAGTACAGGTGATCGCTCTGAGCCAGAAGGATGAGTTTGAGCTCTGGTTAAGGTCGAAGTTCACGGTCGCCTTCTACTTCAAAGGGCACAGGTTCGAGAGGACGGCCTCAGGAGCCGTCTTGGTCGACAACGGGCTATTCCAGGAGCCAGAGGCAAGGGCGCTCTTCGAGATGCTCTCGTCGTCGAACCCCATAACCAAGCTGAACGCGGTCGTGGCGATCTGGGAGAGAAACGGGACACTGCTCAAGCTGCTCCTCGCAGC
>CAYRUY010000088.1:0-7189 GCA_964427455.1 uncultured Candidatus Bathyarchaeia archaeon
TGAGCACATCGGGCTTGAAGCCCGCCCCTATGCCTTGAATCCCATGCGGGCCTGGCTTACCACCTGAGAGGACGGGAGAGTTAAAGGGCTCAACGCCTATCGCCTTGAAGCCTGGCTTACGCGGCTTGATGTACTCGGCTACGCCGGTGATGGTGCCGCCCGTCCCTATGCCGGCGACCAAGATGTCGACCCGGCCATCGGTGTCTCTCCAGATCTCTGGGCCGGTGGTCTCCCTGTGGATAAGCGGATTCGCGGGGTTCCTGAACTGCTGCGGAATGAACGCGTTCGGTGTCTGAGCCGCAAGTTCCTCCGCTCGCCTGACGGCTCCTCGCATACCCTCCGGTCCAGGCGTGAGGACCAGCTCAGCTCCGTAAGCCTTGAGAAGCGTTCGGCGTTCGACGGTCATCGTCTCAGGCATCGTCAGTATAAGCCTGTAGCCTCTTACAGCCGCGACCATGGCCAAGCCGATGCCCGTATTCCCACTTGTAGGCTCTATGATGACCGTCCCCGCACCGATCAGCCCTTGCTTTTCGGCCTCAGCTATCATGCTAAGGCAGATCCTGTCTTTGACGCTTCCGCCGGGGTTCCGAGACTCCAGCTTAGCCACTACCGTGCAGCCGAGGCCTTCAGTCAACCTGTTCAGCCGCACAAGGGGGGTCTCACCGATGGTTTCGAGGACAGAGGCGTGTATTCCAGGCATCGGTGCACCACATGCTCCTATAACGGTGTTATATCCAGCTTCTCCGCGTCCTTATAACCTTTCCGCGTCGTCCAACTGGCTGCGGCCGGAGTAGTCAGGAGGGTCGGTTAAATAGGGCTGATGGTAATCTTGCCGGCCGGTGTCGACGAGGAGATGAGTAACGGTTGAAGCCTAAGGTTGTGGCGCAGTTCCCGCTTCATCCAGACGCGGTTAAGATGCTGAGCGAGGTGGCTGAGCTAAGGATGGGGCCTTTCCCAAGCCGCGATGCGTTTATGGCTGAGGTTCGAGACGCGGAGGCCCTCATAGGCGCAGCCACGGTCGACGAGGAGTTCCTCCACAACGCTCCAAAGCTGAGGGTCAACGCGTGCTTCGGCGTGGGCTACCAGGACCGTACGGATGTTGAGGCCTGTAACCGGCATGGGGTCTACGTGACGTATACGCCTAACGCTCTCTCAGGGGCGGTCGCCGACCTAACGATAGGCCTCCTCCTATGCCTAGCCCGGGGAATCCTCCCGGCGGACAGGTACGTGAGGACATCATGGGCTGGGGACCGAGGGCAAGGCCCCCCGTTAGGCGTCGACCCAGAAGGCAGAACGTTGGGCGTCATCGGCCTCGGCCGCATAGGCTACGAGGTAGCCAAGAGAGCTAAAGCCTTCGGTATGAACATCATCTACTACGACATCATCCGAAACCTGAGGGCGGAGGAGGAAGGCGTCGCGAGATACGTCGGTCTCCAGGAGCTCCTCGCAGCCTCGGACTTCATCGCCGTCCACGTGCCGCTCATCCCGGAGACCGCGAAGCTGATCGGCGAGAAGGAGCTAAGGACGATGAAGAAGACCGCGTACCTCGTCAACACGTCGAGGGGAGGCGTCATACACGAGGAAGCGCTCTGCAAGGCTCTCGCAGAGGGCTGGATAGCCGGCGCCGGACTGGATGTCTTCGCGAAGGAACCGCTGCCCCTGAACAGCCCCTTGGTAAAGATGGAGAATGTTGTGCTAACGCCTCACATAGGCTCCGCGGCGCAGGAGACAAGGCGACGCATGTCGCTGATGAACGCCGCAGACGTGGTCCGCGTTCTGAGAGGCGAAGAACCCATCAACATCATACCTGAGCAGAGGAAGAACCCGCCGCCGAGGATAAAGTAGCTCTTTTGTGCTACGCCATGGCAGCAGGAGCGGTTGCCCCGGGAGGGTGTGGGAAAGGTTGAGGGAAAGCTCTCTGCTTGTGCCGTTGGCAGCTATCATGCTGCTAGCGTCAGTCTCCCTGCCAAGCCCTAGATCGTACTGGGTCGCCCCAGCCTACGCGGCGCCCTTGGACGGGTACAACTACTACGGCTTTGTCCCGAAGGAGATCTGGGGCCTTGAATGGGTGAACCTCGGGACCATAGGGTGGGAGCTGAGGATAGAACAACCCTCAATCGCGGATTCCGGGCTTGTTGCCATCGTTGGAAACCATGATGGAACCAGGGTTAACGCCTACATTCTACCAGGAGGTGAACTCCTTAAGGAGTTCACGTTGAACAGGCTGGAGAAGGCCTCGTGCTCCCTGCCCAACGGCACCTTCTTTAAACTGGTCGCGTCCAGGCCGGTCACGGTCTTCCTTCTCGGAGGGAAGTACATGGAGAGCGGCGACGCCTTCGCCAACATGTTCGTGACGTCCACTGAGGGCGGCTATGTAGGTAGGGAGTTTATCTTCATGGCTGTCCAAGCGAAGCGCGCGCTTCACTACACCGGTCTCGCCTACAGGGTTTACGCGCTCGAGGACAGCCAGGTGACGGTTTGGGACGCGAACGGCTCCCAGGTCACGCAGTTCACGCTTCGAGCCAACCAGCTCCACGAGCTGGGTTTCACGCCTATGGCCGTCTACAGGCTGGAGTCCACAGGCAACGTCATGCTTCAGAGCTTCACGATGTGGACCTCGGCTCGGCTGGGCTTCCCAGGCACTTGCTTCTACCCAGCGGTGCGCGGCGGCTTCGTCGGGACCCTCTTCTACGGCGGCACCGGGACAAACGACCTCTGGCCACCTTTCTCCCCACCTACCTTCGTCATAACCGGGTTGGAGGATTCGAAGATCACCGTCTTCGACCTCGAGAACAGGAGGAAGTACCTGGACGCGGAGCTGCTCGCTCGCGGCAACTTCTCAAAGCACATGGACCTATCGCATATGGTGGTCGAGAGTGAGAAGCCCATCGTGCTCATGGTTGAAGGGAACGGGGTCAGCTACGCAGGCCTCTCAGCGGGCGAGACCGGCTACTTCTGGTTGCCCCTCGACGAGCCCTACTCAGGGGCGGTGCCCGGCGGAAGCGTCGTGGGCTCAGCGGGCGAAGCCTACCTTTACATAGCTGACGAGACCGTTGTCACGGTTGACGACGTGACGGTGAGGCTTGGCCGCGACGCCATCCTGCCGCTACAACATGGGTTCCACGTGATAACAGCCTATAAGAACGTCGTCATACAGCTGATAAACTACCCCTGGCAGTCCTATCCGGCTCATGAACCCAGCATCGCCAGGTTCTCAGACTTCGGCACATGCATTCCCTCAGTTCAAGCGATGAGCATCAGGAACCCGGGCCTCAACCCGCCCTCCGTGACCGGCCAGGAGCTTCCGTGGCCCTACATCTTAGCCGCGGCAATAGCGGTCATCGTCATCGCCGCCTGGGCCATGAGGCGGCGGAGACCGGGTTCACAAAAGGCTTGAAAGCAGCCACCTACCTCTGGGAAGCCAGTTCGCTAAGGGAGAGGCGAGGCCGTGCAGTCACGAGATAGGGTTCTGACAACGCTCGGCCTGGAGGAGCCTGACCGTGTGCCGCTCTGCGAACTCGCGGTCAACGAGCCCATAATAGAGAAGGTTACGGGCGTCTCCTCGCCTCAGACGAGGTATGAGGAGGAACGTGCACTCGCCGAACGAGGCGGAGCTGAAAGCCTAGGAAAGCGGCTTAGGCGGATAGAACACGAAGTGGACAGGCTGATCGCGTGTTATTCGCGGTTCGGCCTCGACGCGATACCTGTGGGCCCGACGACGCCTATCGACCGGCCACAGGTAAGGCTCCTTGACGATTACACGTGGATAGATGAGTGGGGTGTCAAGTACAGGCAGAGGCCGCGCGACTCCCTCGCCTGGTATGTCTCGGGGACGCTGAGCGCTGAGGAGATGGCTGCGTTCACGCCGCCCGACCCGTACGCGGAGGGCCGGATGGACGCTGTTAGGATGATGGTCAGCCGGGTCAAGCGTGAGATGGCGGTCTTCGGGGCAGGCCTCACGCTTGCGACCTCATACTTGGCTCGGGGTATCGTAGGGTTGACTCTTGACTTCTACAGAGCCCCGAACGCCGCCCGGAGCTGGATAGAAAGGATCGCCGCGTACCACGTAGAGGTTGGGAAGATGCTCGTAGAGTGCGGCGTCGACGCCCTCGTAATCTCGGGAGATGACGCTGAGAAGGGCGGGCCTATGTTCTCGCCTAGGATCTACCGCGAGTTCTACTATCCTTGCTACAAGCGTATGGTTGACGAGTTCCACGCGAAAGGAGCGATGGTTATCAAGCATACGGACGGCAACACGTACCGGATCCTTGACGATATGGTTCGGGCGGGCTTCGACGGCTACCATTCGATCGAGCCTATGGCAGGCATGGACATCGGCGTCGTGAAGGAACGGTATGGGGACCAACTATGCCTCTTGGGCAACGTGGACTGCTCCCACACGTTGAGCCTGAGCCCCTTACGCCAGGTCAGCGAGGAGACCCAGGCCTGTATTCGGAAGGCTTCGCCCGGAGGGGGTCACATTCTCGGGTCGAGCAACGCGCTTCATCCAGCTATCAGCCTAGACAACGTCTACGAGATGGTCCGGACGGCTCGAAGGTTTGGGCGATACTAGGGGGTTAAGGCCAGCCCTGGGTTGTGGCGAAAGGACGATAAGAGCCCTTGACGCTAATCTAGTAGCGATTCGCTTCTAGAGCTTCGCCGGGTGCGCTGATGGCTGAGATTGACCACAGGTCGGTGGACAGAAGCCTCGTCGCTTCAATGGTGGTTACAGGCGGATTGATGCTCCTAGAGCTTGTCGGCGGCCTCCTGACGGCGAGCCTAGCCCTCCTAAGCGACGCTTGGCACATGCTCTCTGACCTGCTCTCGCTCATGCTCTGCTTCACAGCTGGCAGGATAGCACGCAGAGACGCGGACGTGGGCAAGACGTTCGGCTACGGCAGGGTGGAGGTCCTCTCAGCTCTCGTTAATGGCTCTACGTTAGTCCTGATAGTCGCCTTGATTCTCCACGAGGCCCTCAACCGTTTCCTCTCGCCAGTCCGCGTGAACGCCGCCGAGATGCTCGTGATCGCCGTGATCGGACTTGTGGGGAACGTTATCTCGATGGGCTTCATCTCAGGCGGCGTTGGAAGGCTGAGCGTCAAGGCGGCCTTTCTGCACGTCGTGGGAGACGCGCTCTCGTCCGTAGGCGTGATAGCCGCGGGGCTGGTGATGTACTTCACAGGCTTCTACCTGATAGACCCAGCTATGAGCGTCGTGATCGCAGGCATCATAGCGTTCGGCTCGCTAAGGATGCTGCGCGAGGTAGTGCACATACTGCTAGAGGGCACTCCTCGCCACATAGACCTAGGCGAGGTAAGCCGGGCCGTAGAGGCGATCGACGGCGTCGCGGAGGTGCATGACCTCCACGTCTGGAGCACCGCGTCCTATGCGCACTTCCTAACGGCTCACATAGTCGTCAAGAACGAGCAGCTTCCAAACGCTGGAATCGTCATGAACAACGTGAAGGAGATGCTCGCCCAAAGGTTCGGCCTAGCCCACACCACGCTCCAAGTCGAGGCTGAGGGCTACAAGGAGATCGGCGAAGTCCACCGTTTCAACAACGAGAAACGGAGCTAGGCTCGAAGTGGCAGGCCTATCAGCGCTAGAGCTTTATCTTTCATGGTTGGCTCTTGACGGGGCGTCTCGGAGCTGGATGAGGCTTGGCTGCAACCCAAGTCGCGATCGTGAGAGACGTTGACTTGAGGGAGAGGATCGTCAAAGCCGTGGAACTGCTCGGTGGCCTCGGCAAGGTTGTGGACGAAGGCGCCAGCGTCTTCATCAAGCCCAACTTGGTCGACGGAGCGCCCGCAGAGACCGGGGAGACAACTCATCCCGAGGCGATCAAGGCTATGGTGGAGCTCTGCTACGAGGCGGGCGCTCGAGAAGTGGTTGTGGGCGAGACTGATTCCAGCACGGGAAGACGAGCGAGGCTGTTCGCAAGGATCGCCGAGCTGGTCAAGCCTCTAGGAGCGAACGTTGTAGACCTAGACACCGAGCCCTTCCCGGAGGTTCAAGTTCCAGACCCGGTTCGCTTCGCGAAGGTCAGGCTTGCGAAGAGGCTGCTGGACTGCGACGTGTACGTGAGCCTCCCTACTCTGAAGACCCATGACGAAGTCGGCGTAACCGTTTCGATCAAGAACATGTACGGCTGCATCTCGCGCCGGGACAAGATTGACTACCATCGGCTCGGCGCTATAGAGGAGGTCATCGTAGACCTCAACGCGGCTAGGAAGCCCGACGTGACGATTGTCGATGGCACCTACTCGACGTTTCACTTCGGTCCTCGGAAGGAGTTCCCGGAGACTCACCGCCTCGACCTGGCCTTGGCGGGCTTCGACCCCGTAGCCGTCGACACAGTCGCGGCGAAGGTCATAGGCGTCGATCCGAGAACGATCCGTTACCTCACGTGGGCCGAGGAGAGGGCGCTAGGCGTCACAGATGAGGAGCGCATAGAGACGGTTGGGCTTCCGGTTCGAGAAGCGTACAGGAAGAACACGACGACCTGCGTGGAGTACGATAACCAGCATCATGCGCATGTTAGGCTTTTGGACTACGGCTCCTGCACCGGCTGTTACGGCAGGATAGCCACATTGGTACTCATGGCGAACGACGAGAAGATGCAGGATGACCTCTGTCTGCAGATGGGCCCCGGCGCCAAGCCCATCCGGGAAAAGAACGTACTGCTCTGCGGAAGCTGCGCCGCGCCAACCTTCTACAACCGGCTCGTGGGAACCTTCATCCCAGGATGCCCACCGGACTTAGCCCCGATAGCGGAGAAGCTTGAAGCCGTAGGGGCCGTCTTTCCCTCTTTCCTGAAGCTCCTCTTCGGCAAGGAGCCCCCACCTCAGTCCCTTGTGGACCAAGTGATGTCCCAGATCGCGGCCGCCGCTGAACAAGAGGAGTAGCTACGCATCTTCACCATCGTTGAGCCGGCCTGCCTGACAAGAACCGCGTGGGTACCAGCATCGATCTGATGCGTATGCTAAGCGGTAGCTCGGGCCATGAGAAGAGCTATATGTTAACGTCCTCGTAGGGGACGCCGAGAGGTGGCTCCGTTTGAGGATCGACCATACCGCGTACATCATGGATTACTTCGGCCACAGCTATGGTCCCAGAGAGCTTCTCGCCGACCTTGACGAGGCTGGGTTCGAGAAGGCTGTGGTGATGCCGGGCTTCGCCGTCGACCCTG
>CAYRUY010000089.1:0-7091 GCA_964427455.1 uncultured Candidatus Bathyarchaeia archaeon
AGCGGCTGCGTTCGCGGAGGAGCTTCACGCGAAGCGGCATCTCGTCATGATGAAGGGCGTGAAGTCGACGGCTGAGAACCTCCAGGCGGCGGTTGAAGGCGAAGGCTACGAGAACAGGGAGATGTATCCGGGCTTCCGGAAGGATGCGGCTGCGGAGGGCAACAAGGCTGCAGTTTTGAGCTTTGAACAGACGGGAAAGGTTGAGAAGGTTCATGAACAGCTCTACAAGGCGGCTTTGAAGGCAGTCCAAGAGGGTCGGAAGCTGGAGGAGAAGCCCTACTGGGTCTGCCAGAGCTGCGGCAACACGGTCGAAGGCGAGCCGCCGGAGGTATGCCCCATCTGCGGCGCTCCGAAGAGCATGTTCAAACGGGTCGACTAGCTAGCCTTTACACGCCTCTTTCTCGTCTTCTTCGCCTCTCACTCCTGGAGGGAGGCGCTCCGTCCAGCACTCTTACTGCGAGATGTCGAAGATCTTCCCAGGGTTTAGGATGTTATTCGGGTCGAAGAGCCGCTTGATCTCTCTCATAAGCCTGAGCTGTTCTTCATCTATGCTTATGGGAAGATACCTTTTCTTGGCGTAGCCGATTCCATGTTCGCCCGAGACCGTACCGCCTAACGCGGCTGCTTCCGTGTAGAGGCGCTCCATAACCCTGGGGGCTTTCTCAGCCCAATCCTCGTCGCTTAAGCCATCTTTCAGAGGGTGTACGTGCATGTTCCCGTCTCCAGCATGTCCGTAGCAGAGGATTCGGACGCCATAATCCCTTGAGATCTCCTTCACCCTCCTCACGTATTCAGGTATCTGGCTTGGAGGGACAGCCGCGTCCCCGATCTGAGCGATTCTGCTCTTTACGATCGCGTCGTAGAAGACGCTCCTTATGTCCCATATTCTATCCTGCTTCTCCTTCGTATCTGCGACTATAACGTCAACAGCATTATTCTTCAGGCAGAGCTCAGAGATCCCTTCAGCCTCCCTGTAGAGGTCTTGCTCCGTCTCGCCTTCAATCCTTATGATGAGGTATGCCTCAGAGTCATGGCTGGGCATGCTTTTCCCTGTATGCTTCTCGGCCTCTAAGATCGCATCTCTCTCAGCGAACTCCATGGCTGTAGGGGTCATCTTCTCCCTGAGGATCTCGGAGACGGCTCTAGCGGCGTCATGGAGGTCGTTAAACGGAACGTACAACGTTGTGAAGATCTCAGGTAACTTTAGGAGCTTGACGATAACCTTAGTTACTACGGCTAAGGTTCCTTCAGAGCCGATTATGAGCTGCATCAAGTCGTAGCCTGTGGAACGCTTGAGGGTCTTGCTGCCTAGGTCCAGAACCTTCCCCGAGGGGAGAACTGCCTCCAACCCGAGAACGTAACGCCTGGTATTGCCATACCTGACGCCGTTCATCCCCCCGGCGTTCGTGCTAACGTTGCCGCCGATAGAGGCCTTTTTCTCGCCAGGGTCGCCTGGATAGAAGAGCCCCCTCTTCTCCACTTCCCCCTTGAGGTCTGAGAGGATCACGCCGGCTTCAACCACGGCCATCAGGTTGTCTTCATCCACCTCGATGATCCGGTTCATCCTCTCGAGGCTTAGGAGAAACCCGCCGTAGATCGGTACGGCTCCGCTGCATAAGCCCGTTCCTCGACCCCTAGGGGTGACAGGTATCCTCCTCTCGTTCGCCAGAGCCAAGACCCTAGAAACCTGCTCGGTGCTTTCAGGCTTGACCACTACCTCGGGTGGAACCTTCAAACCCAGCGGAGTCTCGTCAGTAGAATAACTCTCAAGGCTTTCCTTATCTGTTAGAACATTTTCTTCGCCAACAATCTCCTTGAGGCTTAGCAGAATCTCCTCTGTTACTTTACCATACTCCATCTTCGCGGATCAACCCCTAATCTCCTTAATCCTCCCAACCACCTCCAGAATGATCTCGTGGAGGTGCCTAAACGATCCGATGCCAGCGGTCTACCTCAGCAGCATCTTAAAAATCTGTTGGATGGGCTAGCGTTTTCGAGTATGACGATGAAGGTTAGACTTCAAGGCGGGAGATAGCCTTGACCACACCATGGGCTTCTTCCCGTTGCTCCCTCAACTATCATGCTCAAATGGATAGGCTATAGAAGACCGCCATCCGTGACGATCTCCCGATGGTGACCGAGGCTCGCTGATCCCTACAGTGCTTTGGTCTCTCGGCGGGAGTGAGCTTACCCAACTCAGGTTCAGTCAGGCATTCTGACTGAACACGGACCTTCAGGACGCGGCGTTAGCGTTTTATCCAGGTTAAACGAAAGACCTCAGCCTTACTTCGCCTGATCCTTACTAGCGCGGAGTTCAAGCTAGGGTATGATACGAGTACGCTGGTGATGTGTCGTGCTTAGGGGAATGGACCATGTGGGCATAGCCGTGAGCAACCTAGAGAGATCCTTAGCGTTCTACCAGGGACAGTTAGGCTTTGAAGTGGTGGAACGCATCGAGGTGACAGGGTTTGACCTTACCGCCATCTTCATCAGGTTAGGGAGCTGCGTGATCGAGCTTCTAGACTACCACGTGAAGGAGGGCTTACAGAGGGCACCGGCGAACATCTTCGGCTTGAGGCATCTAACGATCCTCGTGGACGACGTGGAGAAGGCCTACGCGGAGCTGAGCGCAAAGGGCGTCACATTCACAAGGCCACCGTTAGAGGTCGTCCCCAGCCGGGTGAAGAACGCGTTCCTGGCGGACCCTGACGGCACCCCCATAGAGCTTCTTCAACACCTCTGACTAAGGCGGCCTGATTCAGAGCGTACTGCGGGATGTATTGGAGCCCTTGTCCTTAACGCTTATAGGTTTCTGCCGCGTATCCTAGCTGTCATGGCAAGGCTGCTCGAGGACCTTGTCGACATCGAGGGTGGGGAAGAGGAGGAGCTTACCCCTGAGGGTAAGGAGGTCCTCGACGAGGTTCTAGACGAGATAAGACGGAGAAGGCTTCTAACCTACGTGGTCTAACGGGCCTACCATGGCCGGACAATTTCTCGAGGCTCAAGCCAACATAGGGATGCCCACCCCAGATTCGGAGCGAGTCCTCCTACGTTAGGTCCGCCTAGGCGTACCGTGCGCAACACGCGCTTCGAGACCACCTTCTCGCATGTCACCTATGCCAGTAGCGTGCTGACGCCCCAGGATACCTCCTCAAATCTACCATACGTTTGCGCCTAGGTCGTTTAATGTCTCAGTTAGGCGTGAGAGATGTTTGATGAGGGGTGGGCCACGAGGGCTCTGCCGTGGCGAGCCGCAACCTCTGGGCTATTCCACCTTAAGCCATATAATGCGTTCATCGCTTATCTAGTATCATGTACCCGATAGCCGAGGGATTCAGCCCCCTCTCCTCGTATGAAGGCGAGAAGTATGAGCACCTCGGGCCCCTCATAAGTTATGAACGACGCGGTAACACCGTTCTGCTCAGCTGCGGTAAGCCAGTAGTACAGATATCCATCCTGGCGCCTGATCTCGTGAGAGTCCGCCTCTCTCAGGGCGGCGAGTTTGGCCCCGATCGCTCTTGGGCGATCGCGAAGACCGATTGGCCCGCGGTGGATTACTCCATCGATGATAACGACGGCTTCCTCGATATCAGAACCAGCGAGTTGGTAGTCCACGTGGCTAAGTCGCCCTGTCGCCTATCCTTCCTCGACGCCTCTGAAAAGCTGCTGAACACGGACTACGGTCCCTACGGGATGAGTTGGCGTGGGAAGCGTGTGAAGTGCTGGAAAGCGATGCCGTACGATGAACACTACTTCGGTTTCGGCGAGAAGACTGGGCTGCTTGACAAGCGGCGCGAGAGGATGGTGATGTGGAACACGGACGCGGCGCACTACGGGCCTGATACAGACCCGCTCTACCAGAGCATTCCCTTCTTCATCGGGATAAGGGAAGGCTTAGCCTATGGAGTGTTCTTCGACAACAGCTACAGGACTAAGTTCGACATGGGCGCTACGTGCGAGGACCGCTACAGCTTTGAAGCTGAAGACGGCGAGCTGAGCTACTACTTCCTCTACGGCCCAACGGTGAGGAAGATCCTAGAGCGCTTCACCGAGCTGACGGGCAGAATGCCTCTTCCACCGAGGTGGGCCCTAGGCAATCACCAATGCAGAGCCTTTTACTACCCCGCCAGCCGAGCCCTGGAGGTCGCCGAGAATTTCAGGACGAGAGACATACCGGCCGACGCGCTCTGGCTCGATTTCAACTACATGGAGCGAGCCAAGATCTTCACATGGGACAAGGCTCGTTTCCCCGATCCAGAGCGGTTTCTTTCCGACATGAAGGCGAAGGGCTTCAAAGTCGTGGTTATCATCGACCCCGGCGTGAAGGTCGACCCTTCTTACCAGGTCTATGTTGAAGGAATCGCGAAGGACTACTTCTGCAAGTACGATTCAGGCGAGGTCTTCCACGCTTGGCTTTGGCCTGGGATATGCGCGTTCCCGGACTTCACCAAGGAAGATGTGAGGATCTGGTGGGGAGACCTCCACACTGACCTCCTGAACGCGGGAGTCAGCGGGATATGGAATGACATGAACGAGCCCGCGGTCTTCACGGTCTCTCGTCGGAGGCTGAGACACAAGACCTTCGACCCCGAGGTGATCCATCACGATAGTGGGCTTATGACTCCGCATGCTAAGAGCCACAACGTGTACGCTCTCTTGGAGTGCCGCGCGACCTATGAGGGGCTGCTGAGGCTCCGGCCTAACGATAGGCCCTTCATCTTAAGCCGTGCAGCCTACGCCGGGATTCAACGCTACGCCGCGGTCTGGACGGGCGATAACACGGCCGACTGGGCGCACATCGCCCTCCAGATACCTATGTTCTTGAACATGGGGCTTTCAGGCATACCCTTCGTAGGCTCAGACATAGGCGGCCTCTTCGGGACGCCTACGCCGGAGCTGCTCACGAGGTGGTACCAGATAGCGGCCCTCGTCCCCTTCTGCCGCAACCATACAATCGAATCCTTCGACCGGGAACCGTGGATGTTCGGCAGCTACTATGAAGGCATCATACGAAGGTACCTGAAGCTCCGCTACAGGTTGCTGCCATACCTCTACACGACGTTCCAAGAGGCCTCGGAGAAGGGCTACCCGGTGATGAGGCCCCTGCTCTTCGACTTCCAAGATGACCCCAACACATACACGATCGAGGACGAGTTCCTCATCGGAGACGCCCTGCTCGTGGCGCCCGTGACCTCTAGGGGTGCAGCCCGTCGACTGGTATACCTGCCTCGTGGAGCTTGGATCGACTACTGGAGTCACGAGGAGCATCAAGGCCCTAAGTGGATGGAGGTTGAAGCATCCCTCGATACCTTACCGATCTTCGTCAAGTCAGGCTCCATAATACCGATGCAGCCCGAGATGGGCTACGTCGATGAGAGGCCTATCGACCCCTTGACCCTCGAGATCTACACAGCTGACAGAGAATCTACCTACACGCTCTATGAGGACGACGGGAAAAGCCTAGACTACCAGAGGGGCTCCTACCGCCTCACGGCTTTCCACTGCTCGAGACGAGGAGAGGCTATCTCCTTCACCATCGAGGAGCCGAGGGGAGGCTACACGCCAGCACCCCGAGCTTATGCCCTACGCTTCTATAACATCCGGCAAGAGCCACGGACTGTCTTCGTAGACCAAGTTGGGCTTCCCAAGGTCCTCTCCACGGAGAACCTAGACAAGGTCGACAAGGGATGGTTCTACGACGGCTCGAGGAGAGCTGTTCACGTGAGGATCCCAGATCTAGGCGTCAAGACCCTTGTACTGGTCTCGTGACGGTGATGGAGGCCGATTGGTGTCATCTCCGCGGACTGCCAGGGCTAGCCTAGGAAGTCGGCCTCCACGTTCGCGCCCCTGTCTAGGACTCGACGTGACCCTCGATAGGGAACTAGTCCCCGACCTAGGGGTCCTCAGAGCCACGTTCCGCGCGCTGGAGGCGAGCCTATCAAGCGACCGCGTGAGGAGGAGTGGAAGCTAACGGGCTGCATCTATGTCTCGGTTAACGCGCAAGGTTCATATCTGGTTAATGCACTTTACCTGTAGGCCTCAAGAGTGTCCCTCAATCCTGATCAGAGAAAGGTGCTTCAAGCCTTATCGAAGAACCCGCGGACGTTAGAGGAGATCATCTCGCGAACCGCTCTCTCCGCCGTTAAGACACGTAGAATCCTCAGGAAGCTCGAGTCGCGGAAGTGGGTCTCCAAGACGACGACGAGGAGGGGTGAAGTCTACCTCATGACCGAGCTGGGCTTGGAGAACATGCGCTCCCTCGGCAGCTACCTTTAAGTCACCCAGCAAGAGCAACGACATTGGCTTAGCCCTGACAGATGGCGCTCTAGGCTCTCGCCTTCGCTCTTGGCGTAGCGATCCTTGACGAGCCCCGCCGTCGCAAGGTTCTAAGGGAGAACCCAAGCCTGGCGATATCCCAAAGAGTTAAAGGATGACAACCATTGCTATGACGGGGCTTGGATTGGTGAGGCTTGCTGAACATCTAGGCTCTTCTCCGTCAATTGAAGACCTGAGGTTCGTAAAGCAGCTTGGGGTAACGGATGTGGTCACGGGGCCGCCCGTGCCTCCCGTGCACCTCCCGCCTCAGGTTGAATTCCTAAGACGCTTCGTACCTCGCGAGCAACTCGAACCCCAGGTCTGGGAGTTCCTGCCACTCGTTCACCTAAGGAAGCGGATCGAGGACGCAGGGCTTAGGCATGCGGTCATCGAGACCAACCCGCCTATGGACAAGATCATCACGGGCCAGCCGGGCCGCGACGAGCAGATCGAGAGCTTCTGCAAGACGGTTAGGAACATGGGCGCCGCAGGCATCCCAGTATTGGCGCTTCACTTTATGGCGCTCGGCGTCTGGAGGACATCCTGGGATATCCCTGAGAGAGGAGGCGCCACGGTGAACGGGTTCGACTACGAGCTCGTAAGAAACGCGCCGCTCACACCTTTAGGAAGCATCAGCGATGAACAGATGTGGGACAACCTCGAATACTTCCTCAAGAGGGCCATCTCGGTCGCGGAGGAGGCGGGCGTCAGACTCGCGTTCCACCCAGACGACCCGCCTGTACCGTCCCTGGCAGGCATAGCCCGGATCTTCCGGA
>CAYRUY010000090.1:0-7006 GCA_964427455.1 uncultured Candidatus Bathyarchaeia archaeon
CCGGTCAAGCATAGGAGCCTCTCGAGAGAAGCGGGGAGAGCTCCCGACGCGGGTTCAAATCCCGCCCGGAAGAGGCTGTTCGCTTGAACGCCTCCGGGAAGCATCATGTGAGGGCCCGTGGGGCTCACCGGGGCTGCGTCGCGTGGCTTGCAAGGCATGGATACCAAAGAGCAAAGTCTGGAAGGGCGAAGGGGCAAGGGTCGACGCGAAGGCTATCGTTCTCACCGGGACTCCGGGAACGGGAAAGACGAGCGTCTCCGCTCGGCTGGCTGAGGCGCTCTCTCTCGACACAGTCCATGTCAACGATCTTGTACTCAGGGAGAGACTCTACTCAGGATATGACGGCCTCAGGGACACCTACGTGATTGACATTCGGAGAGCCTCACGGAGAATCAGTGAGGTTGTGACAACGTCCTCGAAGGAGGTGTTGATCGAGGGGCACCTCGCTCAGCTGGTTGCCTCGCGCAGGCTTGTGGAGACGGCCCTCGTCCTGAGGTGCCACCCAATCGTCCTCAAGGAGAGGCTTCGCCGCCAAGGCTACCGAGCTGAGAAGGTTCGTGAGAACGTGCTTGCAGAACTCTTGGACGTATGTCTCGTCGAGACAGTGAGGGCTTATGGGCCGAGGAAGGTTGCAGAGATAGACACAACTCGAAGGGCCATTGATGACGTGTCGAAGGAGGCTCTGGAAGCCTTGTCAGGCGTGAAAAGGCAACTCTACGTGTTCGACTGGATAGCTGAACTCGATGCTGAAGGAGCATTAGGCGAGTTCTTAGTCTAGCTCGCCTTGAGGGCGGTAGTCCCGAGACGAGCAACGACCTCTCTCTTCTCAATGAGCCTTATTCTTCTCCGGTTTGCGTACGCCTTGGCATGGTCACTGAACTTCGCCGCAACGATAACTGAGTTTCTCACGTTGATGTCCGAAGCTGCTCTGTCAAGGTTTATCACCATGTTGACTCCTACAGTCCGGCTCCAATCCTTGACCCAGACCACGGTGCGTTCTCTCTTACCGTCCACAAGCAACAGGTCGAAGAAGTGTTCAAGCCCCGAGTTTCCCTCAAGGGCAACACCTGTCTCCACGTGGAAACCCCTATCGGCGAAGAACTTCGCCGCAGAGCCCACGAGCGGACTGTTCTTTCGCTCCTCCATCGAAGCGGTCCCTCCTCTCCGAAGCCAACGGTGATCCCCGTATAGAGCTTGAGCCATTGAGCGGTTCATCTGGGAAGGCTTATATGCTTTCTTCTCGACCCCACAACGAAGAATGCCGGGTCGTACAAGCGAATCGACCGCGTCGTTTCGCATCCTCCGATGCACTGGCTGCGGCCGTCCATTGGTGGCACAAGCTCACAGCGTGACGAGGCGATGCCCCCACTGTGGAACGAGGATAAAGACAGCCACCGCCGTAGTCTTAGCGAGAGCTAGGAACAGCCGCGAGGCATCCCGCGTTGTGAGACGGTTGAAGGCTTACGCGTCTTAGGCTGAAGAGGCAGGCCTCAAGTGGGAAAGTCACAGTTAAGGTTATGAAGGTAGCCGGACCATAACCCTTCGCGATAGGCATGTCTCTAGCATCAAGGAAATACCTCGAGGACCTTTCAGGGCTGATCCAGCGCGAGGTCTACGTCGTCACCACCGATGGAAGAATCTTCACCGGAACCCTCTCTGGTTTCCATGTTGAGACGATGAGCGTCAGCCTTGTGGACGCTAGAGACGACAAAGGAAAGAACCTGTACAGGCTCTTCCTCAACGGGGCGGTCATTGCCCAGCTATACGCTGTGGAGAAGCCCTTCGACCTCAAGGGCTTGGCCGCGCGCCTTGAGAGAGTATTCCCCAAGCTCGTGAGGCTCTACGAGGACCAGGGCGTCGTAGTAGTGATGGACAGGATAAGGGTCACGGAGAAGGGAATAGTTGAAGGCTCCGGGCCGGCTGCCGAGAGAGTGCAGAGGGTCGTCGAGGAGTTCATTCGGGAGGCTAGGGCCTAAATAGCCCAGCGCTTCAAGGCGACATAGCTTCGCGCGGCACAGCGCTCGTCGGGGTCCCACTCCCGACTGTCGGGTCATGCCGCAGTTAAGGGGCTAAGGGGCCTTTGCCGGCCTCCCACGCCCTCCCTTGTTTCGACCGCTACGCCGTGCTTAAACTTGGTCATCTCCCTGCCTGAAAGGATGGCCTTTCCCACCGCTAGGAGCTTATCCTGCCTGGTAACCATCAGGACTTCCTCGCCGGGGACGAGTTGTGCGTCCGAGTTCGAGACGAATCTCGAGAAGAGGTTCGCACCTAGAGATATGAGCTCCTGAACCTCTTCGTCCTGGGTAACGATAGCTCTGTACCTCGGGTATTCGCTGGCCTCATGAAGTCTCTTCGCCCCTTCGATTCTCGGAACCCAAAGCCCGTCGCGGGGCCTGAGCGTCGCTAGCAGCCGTCCATCAGACCAAGCTCTCCTGATCCTTCCAGTTGACCTGCTCCTCTCGATCACCGCACCCTCAGGGAAGAGGGCTAGCCCCATCCCTTGGCCGAACTGGTACTCGGCGATCACCCGGCTTCTCTCCAAGTCTGAGTATGGTCTCTCGCCAAAGCGGAATGGTTCACTAACGCTCACCAGTTGCCCGAAAGGATACGTCTCTCGCAGGGCGGAAGGGATGGGGCCGATGCCCAGCCTCTCCCTGACACGTCTCATAGCCCTTGTCAGCTCAGGTCTCAGCCTGCTCTCGGGGCCATAGTACATGAATGGCGACCTCTTCGCAACAGGGTCGATTCTCTCGAAACACTTCCGACCAGCCTTGAGCACCGCCTTCAAGCCCTCCAGCAGCTTAGGGTGAGCCCTTGCCCTCTGGTAGACCAAGTCCCACAACCGGCTCTCGTGTATCGCCTGCTTGATCAACCTGACCTCCCTCGATATCGAGTACAGGTTGTGCCTCGCCACTACCCTCTCCGCTTCTGGCCTCGTCATCCGTTGGACCTCTTTGACGTCGTGCCTCTCGCATTCAGGACAGTTGCACGGGAAGAACTCTAAGTCAGCTAGTCTCCTCGTCCCGAGCTCTGTCAGATAGCGGCCATCCCGCGCGTAGAGGCTGTAGCTGGCCGAGTCGAAGATATCATATCCTACAGCGACCAGTAAGGGCAGCGCTATCGGGTGGCCGACCCCGAAGGCGTGCAGAGGCTTCTCGATGGGCAGGTTCTGTCTCGCCGTCAAGCCTTGAAGCCCTATGGCGGCGAACTCATATCCCTTCCAGAGCCTCGGGGGTATCCCCACTGCGAAGATATCGAAGTGATAGCGCGACATCTTCCTGCAAGAGAGCCTTAGGAGGTCGGGGAACGCCCCGCCTTGAACCACTCCCTCCCAAGCCACGCCGTTTCTCCGCCGCGTTCTATGCCACTCGTCGCCCCTGGCAGCTGTTTCAAGAACTGCCCTCCGCGTCTCTTCAGGGCTCTCATCTCTGGATGGCACGTCAAGCATGACGCCAACGTTCGTGCGAATCTCCTCCTGAAGCTTCAGGACCTCGGGTTGGGTCAGCTCAACCCGTCCTCTGAAGCTTTGATAGGCGCCTGAATCGGTGAAGACGATGCCTCCGAAGCCGATCGCTCGATGAACCCCCTCTTCGAGAGCTTTCTTCTTGACGCCAAGTGCTCGGGAGATGATGTACGCGTTCGTCATGAGGGCCTTGAAGCCAAACTCTTCCTCGATCTCCCGGGGAGTGATGACCGGTATGTTCGGGTTGACCACGGGCAGGAATAGTGGAGTGTCTAGCGCGTGTTTCTCCACCTTCAATCTTCCCAGCCGCCCGCCAGCGTCCCTCTCCTTCACCTCGAACGTTATCATGGCTCACACCGGCCTCCGCCCGCCACCCAGCTCGCGCTCAGCCGCAAAGGCGCCTTGACCATGGAGCTGGTCAGAACACACCTCAGACGTACATCCCGTTCAGGACCTTCTCAACCTGGGCGAGCCGCCGCTCCATCTCTTCCTCAAGTGACCAGGCCTCAACATCGAGGTCGGCCACATCTACCTGTAAGCTGTACATGTCGCACAGCAGTCTTATCGCTCGACCTGCAGCCTTGAAGTCGGGCTTTGACACGTCTGCATAACAGAGAAGTGCCGCCGCAGGGAAGTTGCCTATCTCAAAGTTTACCATCATGGTGGCTATCGGCCCATAGACGACGAGCCCAGGCTCTAGCAGGGGCATCTTGAGCCTACAGCCTTTTCTCAGGAATGCCCTTGTCGCTATGACGCGAGAGCTCCCAGCGCCATCTTCCCTAAGGCTGCCGTCAAGCCCACCGATGAGCACAGCCTCTTTGAACCTGTTCTCCATCACCCATCTGGCGATGCGCTCGCCAAAAGCAACCTCCTCGGTCCTGTGAGGCGAGAACTCAGTCTTGAGAAAAACCAACCGCTCTTTGCGATGTAATTCAAACGGCGTTATCAGCCTACGCCCATCCATGAAGGTGAAGGGAGGCATGTTCTCGGTCTGAATGAAGCCTATCCTCTTCGCTGACAGGTTGTTTATCAGGTAGCTTACCGCTATGTAGCCAGTTCCACCAAACCCGTGGAAGCCGGCGATAAAGACAGAGTCGTCGAACTTCTCCCTCTTGCTGGCTAGAATGCGGACAGCCACAATAGTGACCTGCCGTTCAGGCCACTAACGGCTATCCGAGAGAGAAAAAGGTTTGGGCGCAAACGGGCGGTTCATAGGGGCTCCGGGAGCCCATGCGGCGCCATCGGTGGACCGTTAAGGATAAAAAGCTACGAGCGAGTCGAGTTACATCTCAACGGCGGCCATGGTGGGTAACATGCCCATAGTCGACTCTCATGCTCATTTGGGTCCTTGCCGGGTATTCGACCTAAACGTGACGGAAAGCGAGTTGATCAAGGCGATGGACAGATACGAGGTGGAAGCAGCAGTTGTGCAGCCGTTCCCAGGCGCGCCTGATGCAAGGAAGATCCACAACGAGATCGCGAAGCTAGCCAAAAAGCACCCTGGGAGGATCTTCGGCCTGGCAAGTATCAGCCCCCACAGGCCCAAGGAGGAATACGTCGCGGAGGTTGAACGATGTGTCAAAGACCTCTGCTTCGTCGGGGTGAAGATGCACACTATCGGCCACGCCGTTTCGCCGCTGTCGCAGGATGGCGAGACCGTTTTCGCGACCGCTGAACGATTGAAGGTGCCCGTGATGGTCCATACAGGGCCGGGTGTTCCGTTCGCGCTCCCCTCGCTCTGCATCCCAAAGGCGAAGGCTCATCCGAACGTACCTGTCATCCTAGCTCACGCTGGGTTCGGCGTATTCACCGCTGAGGCGATCGTGGCCGCGCAAGAATGCAGCAACGTCTTCCTTGAAACCTCCTGGGTTTCAGGGCTTGACGTGCGACCCCTCATAGATAACTTCGGAGCCGACCGTGTAATGCTTGGCACAGACCTCCCCGGGAATGTCCCCTTGGAGATCGAGAAGCACAAACACATCGGGCTCTCACAGCAGGACCTCGACAAGGTGCTGGGAGGAACGGCGATCAAAGTCTACGGGCTTAAGATCTAGCCTGCACGAGCGACTGGCCGCGCGGCCATAGCGCTGCCTGAGGGCGGCGACGCAGACTGTTTCGCCCGGATGTAGCCAGTCCCTAGCCGCTAGAGCCGACCGCGCCTGGTCACCTCATGAAGTGTGCCAGACCAGATTCTGGCCGCTCGGTCGCCTGCTTTCCTGCCTGCTCAGGCCTGTCCTCTGCCAGTCGTCCGTAGACGCCGTCATAGCCGGGGATGATCCTGAGGCCACTCTTGCGTTGCTTGACTATCAGCTCCGCGGCTTTTGGCAGAGTGGTCTTGACCAGTTGTCCGGGAGGCGCCTCTATGAGGACTTTGAACTCGTCGCCGAAGGTCGTGACGAGCTTCCGGTACTCGTCCCAGACGTTGGCCGAGTAGAGGCGTTGCTCGGATCCGGGGTCCAGCCCGAGTGCCGTGGCAAGCAGCTCTTGAAGCGGTAGGAGCGACATGTAGGGTATCGCGGAGGGCGGCGTGAAGCCCCGTGGCCTATCTGCGAGTTCCTCAATCCTATCCTCGACGCCCTTCGTCAGCCTCCTCCGACAAACAGGGCATCTGAAGCCTGCGGCCTTGGCTTCCTCGGGTGAGAGAGGCCCCACCTGGCAAGCTCTGTGGCCCGACCAGTGGTATCGCGGGGGCTTAGGCGACTTGGCCTAGGCCTTTCCCGTAGGCCGGGTTCACCTCGATCGTCATGAGGAATCGATTGGGGTCCCTGTTGACGATCGACTTGGTCAGTGCCTTTAGCGTCATCTCTGGAAGGTCGAAGACTGAGGCTTCACGCCCAATCCTGAAGGGCCAAGGCGAGTGGGAGTCCGAGCAACTTAGCAGCGAGTAGCGGTCTAGCGAGGAGACCCTCCAGTTCATCGCGGGGTCTGAGCTGAGCCCAGTCTCGAGCGCGTGCACTTGCGATGCGCGGTCCTCATAGCATTCCTCCATTCTGTCTACCCCTGAGAAGCTGCCGAAGATCGACCACCAGGGCGTCCAAGCGTGAGCTGGGAAGATGAAGTTCCCGTTGCACGACGACTTGACTATGTCGACGAGTTCGGCGGGGCTCATGGTGAGGACGGGTCTGCCGTCGCTGGCCATGTTCCCGTAAGCGCTAAGTCGATCGCCTAGGTCTTCGGCGACCTCAAGCGTCGGCATGAGCACGACGTGGTGGATTCGGCGCGCCTTGCCCTCGAACTCATGGATGGTTCCCACCTCGACCTGAGGGACGAAGAAGACATCGTTCGCCTCCCGGCGTCTGTAGAAGCCGCCGTCCGGGCTCTCTTTCAGCTCATTCTTGAGCTCCCTCAGCCACAGGGGGTGGAGGGCATCTCCTGTGCCGACTAGGCTTAGGCCTTTCATCTTCGCGTTCCGAGCGAATTGAGGTATCGTCATCTCCGAGCTGGTTGCTGCCGAGTACCTGCTGTGAAGATGGAGGTCTGCGTAGATTCTCACTCGTTCTCCTCCGGGAATGTGTTCGGTCGCCTGCTCGATTAAGCTTTTCT
>CAYRUY010000091.1:0-6974 GCA_964427455.1 uncultured Candidatus Bathyarchaeia archaeon
TCATTCTCTGCTCTGCGAGTGCTGAGGCGTCGTCCAGTATCTTCTGGGCTTCTCCTGTTGGCTCTATCTCCCATGCGCGTCCGCCGCTCTCGCCGATGTCGACGACGATCTTGTTCAGGTCCTCGTTGATCACGCCTAGCTCGTAGGAGACCTCCGGTATGACGCCTGCCAGTTGGCTCCTGAGGGAGTGGACGACTCCTATGACAGGCTTCATGGAGGCGGCGAAGTCACCGAACTCCTCCACGGTCTCCAGCCTCAAAAGGACCTGTTCGAGGGCAAGCTGTCCTCTGAGGACCACCTTGGCCATCTTCCTGACCTCTGCGCACTCGTTGGCGTACATAGCTGACCTCTGTGCGTCCTTGTGGGTCTGAGCCGAGACGCATTTCTCGAAGAGCTCTCTGTCATGTTGAGTCATCCTCATCGAGGCGCCCTCAAGCCTTGACTTCTGTATCCTCAGCTTGTACATGGCGTAGTCGACGCGCTTCTTCAACGGCTCTCTGTGAATCACGCGACCGCCTTTGTCCCAAGTCCTGATGCCCAATGGCACACCTCCCTGTTAGTGCAGCTTAGGAGTGGCGGAGCGCTCTTTTAGCCCCTATGAAAACGAGACAGCGAAAAGCCGAGGCTCAGCTCCTGAGGCTTAGACATGCGTGAAACAGGTGCGAGTTAGCGCGGTATCGGCCGTAACACATTGGGCTGGAGCCAGGTGTTACCTTGGGTGGCTCACAGAAGGCGCGGGCTTAAATAGAGCAAGGACAGGGCGACTCCCTCCATCTCGGCTCGGACCTGCCTCCCGCATCCAGGAGGCCAGCAGCTCCGGCTCAAGTCCTGTTCAAACGACCATGCTAGGCGGTCAGCTGTAAGGAACCCGGCTCTTGTCAGCGCCCCGCTGAGCTGCTGACGGTTCAACGTGGACGAGGACATGGGCCACGTTCTCAACCCTCTCGACGATGTGTCTCTCGATATGGTTGGAGATCGCGTGGACCTTGTCCAACGAGAGGTTCTCGTCCAAGTCACAGTGTAGGGAGATGTGGAACTCGGCTCCAACTCTTCTCACGATGAGCTCGTGCACGTCCTTGACGCCTTCTATCTCCATCGCGAGTCGTCGTGCGTCTCCCGCCACGGAGGACGCCTCCTCCGTTACATCCTCACCATACGCCGGTCTTTCCCTCACAGGTTCCAGGTGCGTAACCATTCCCGCAACGCCTGGCACCTCGGCCTTAACTCGTTCCTCGAACAGGGTGGCCGTCTCATGGGCTTCCCTCAACGTCAGCGATCTCTCTAGCTCAAGGTGGAGTTCGACGTACAGCTTGCCGTGAATCTCACGAAGTAGCATATCGTGAACCCCTTTCACCTTGGGCATGCTGGAGGCCAACTCCCGTATACTGCCAGCCAAGTCCTCCTTCCACCTCGGCGAGGGCTCCATGTGCACCACAATGTCAGCGCCCGGGATGAGTCTCCGAACCCTCTCTTCGACGCTCGATGCGATCTTATGTGCCACCTCCAGCGGTGTCTTGTCATCGATCAAGACGTGCATATCGGCGAAGGTTCGCTCCCCTGAGCGTCGCAATCGAATCCTGTGGTAGTCGATAACCCCTCCAACGGCCTTGATCTCCTCTTCAAGTCGCCTCGCAAGCCCTTTCGACACGCCTGCATGTATTGGGACGATGTCGCTCAGGTCGAGGGAGCTGCGATACACCAGCCTTGAGCTTAGGAAGGCAAGGGATAACCCTAGAACCAGGGAAGCGTACGTGTCTACGTTGGGAGCACCAACGGAGACAAAGGAGAAACCGATGAGCGCGACGACTGTCGAGGACAGGTCTCCGATGGCATGGTATAGGTTCGCTCTTATGGTAATCCCAGCCCCTGAACCTGTTCTTGAGAGCACTCCGATTCTGAAGAAGTCCACGGAAAGCGTGTAGAGAAGAACGGCAAAGCCGAAGGGACTGATCCTCACGGGCGCTTCGCCTGAGAGTAGCCTTAACCCTGCCTGCCAGAAGATGGCGATGCAGACTCCGAAGAGGGCTACGCCTCCTATCAGACCGCCGATGGACTCCACCTTCCCGTGGCCGTAGGCATGCAACTCGTCCGGAGGCTCGAGCGACAACCTCGTGGTCAGAACGAGCAGAGCAGTGGTGACGGCGTCAAGCAAGGCGTGAGCCGCATCGCTAATAATCGCCAGGCTGTTCGTGAAAAGTCCGCCCAACCCTTCTATAACGACGACACTTGAGATCGCGATCAACGACCACTGAAGGGCGCCAACCTTGCCATGACCGCTCAAACTGCTTTTGACTTCTCCTGGGCCTGCCCCTCCTTCATGAAGGATTTAAGGGTTCACGCTTACTTGCGGCGCAGCCCGAGAGCCAACCTTGGCAAGCATACCAGAACGTCTGGGTTGCGCCTGAACACTTCTCGGCAAGCGGCTCCGCGGCTTAAGGAGTTGTGGGAGGCGTCTGGCCTTTCCCCATCAGCGACCCACAAGCTTCCTCGCTTGTGACGCTAGGCCTCGCCTCGGACCCTCTTGACTATCGCTCTGCATGCTTCGTAGAAGATGCCTACGTCTACGGAGTAGGAGATGTACTGGACGCCTGCGTCTATCCATCTCTTCGCCGCTTCGTCGTCGTCTACAAAGGTTCCGACCGCTACGCCCTGTCTCTTAGCCTTCTCGACCACCTCCGTCATCCTCTCAACAACAACAGGATGGCTTACTTGTCCTGGAACGCCGAGAGATTGAGATAGGTCATACGGTCCAATGAACGCTATGTCGAATCCTTTAACGGTCAGGATCTCGTCGATGTTGCGGACGCCTTCCATCCCTTCAATGTGGCCTATCACCATCGTCTCAAGGTTTGACGTTTCAAAGTGCTTGTACCGGTCCATCGATGAGTACCCGGCGGCTCTGACGAAACGGCATACACCTCTATGCCCCTCAGGCGTGAACTTGGCAGCTTGGACAGCGCATTCAGCGTCCTCCTTGTCCCCTATGTGCGGCACCTCGACGCCTTGCGCTCCAACATCGAGCGCTCTCAGGATCAGGCTGGGGTTGTTCTCCGTGACCCTCACGATGGGCGTTACGTTCACCAGTTCGGCAGCTCTCACAAGGTTCTCAACGGTCTCGTAGCCGAGCGGACCATGCTCCATGTCCAGGATGACGAAGTCGAAGCCCGCGTGGCCCATTATCTCGACCGTGGCTGGGCTCGAGAGCTTTGCGAAAGGCCCCAACGCAACCTGGCCTTCTCGCATCATCTTCTTGAGCCTGCTCTCCTTCAACCATCAAAGCCTCCGCCCCAGAGACGTTGGCAGCCGATGGATAATAGCCTTGCTAATCTCGCAGCCTTTCGACTTGGCCGCTGGACGCAGGAGCTGGATCACCTTGCTCTGGCTCGGACTCTAGGTTCAAGCAGGGTCCAGAGCCAGTCAACGAGTTCCTTCAGGTTCTTCGTCTGGAGGAACACCTCCCCGGGCCCAGCGATCTCGGTGACGAGCCCCTCTCCACCTAAGATGGTCTCCTTCAAGCCACCGAACTTGGTTACCCTATAGCTGCAGGTGTCGGTGAAGGCGACGAGGTGGAAGTTGTCGACGGTAAGCGTCTCCCCTGCAGCTAGGTCATGTTTGTCGATGGCGCCGAAGGTGTTGATGAAAAGGTCGCCTTCGCCGGTGGTCTTTATCATGAAGAGGCCTTGGCCGAAGAGGCCCCGGGTGAAGCCCTGCCACTGGACATCCAAGTTAACCCTCTGGGTGGAAGCGACGTACGAGGCCTTCTGGATGATGTATCCTCTACTGGGCTTCACCTCCAGGCGGTCCATGTCTCCTATAGGGGCGGAGACGAGGCCGAGCTCCCCGGGCCCGTCACGTGCTATGTAGTCGTTGACGAAGAACGATTGTCTCCCGATGATCGAGATGCCTAACGAGCCTAGGAAGCCCTCCCTCATCCTCGTCCTTGCCTCTATGCTAGGGCTCATGTAGCTCATCGCGCCGGCCTCCGCTGTTACGTACTCGCCAGGCTCCAGGTACGCGACGAGCATAGTGTACGACGGCCTGTACTTCAACTCAAAACGCATCGCTAAGGCACCTTGCCTTGGCGTGTGAGGTCTCCGGCTATTAAGCCATCTAGGGGTTCTAGGGCGAACTGCAGAGAAACCGAGCGATACATTTTTATGTAGGTCCGAGGGGCTGCACTGGCCGTGGTTGGTTGAGGGACTTCGCTGTCATCAAGGATCCTCAGGTCGCGAAGCTTTTCGCTTGCGCCACGAGGAGGGGCATACTGCACAATCTGACTTGGCGAGAGATGACGCCGGGTCAGCTAGCAAGGGTCTTCGACAAGCCTGTCTCGTCGATCGTCTATCACTTAGACGCGTTGGGAAAGGCGGGGCTAGTCGAGTTGACTAAGACTGCGCAGAGGGGGAACCTAGTTGAGAGATTCTACACTGCTACGGCTCGGAACTTCGTCATATCCTACACGTTGAGTGAAGGCCTAATCCCAGGGTCTGAAGACATGGCACGTTGGACGATGGAGGTCTGCCGACTGGCTGCCTCTCGGCTAGAAGCCTTCGGCTACGAGGTACCCGAGCGACAGCTTGGCTCATTGACTGGGCTCTTCGAGAGTTTCGCCAAAATGGAGAATATGGCGTATGAGCTGGTCATCTCAAGGCAGAGGGCATCCACTCGGATTGAACAACCCTCACTGAAGCTGCTAACGAGGCTTCTCACGTATCATGAGCTCGCAAAGAGCCCCGAGTTCAATGAGCTGATGAACGATCTGTCCGATCGGCTAGAGAGCTGGGATAAGAGGGTCGTGCCCAACGAAGGCGTTCAAGGTCAGTCTGAGAAAGCGAGGGCGGTGATGCAGGGAGTTTGAGACCATTCTTCCGCATCCTTAGCTACCTGAAGAAGTACTGGCTCCATGCGATCGCAGTCTCCGCCTCCTTGGTCGTGGTTGCTGGCTTAGAGCTGGCCGTGCCGTGGATCATCCGGACCATAGTCGATCAGGTTCTAGTCAACCGGGACTATCAGGCGTTGGCGTTATTCTCCTTCGCTGTCTTGGCTGTCGCGTTGCTCCGGGGCGCGGCTGGTTTCGTTCAGAGATACCTATCCCAGTATCTGGCGGAGAGGGTCGCGTACGACGTTAGAAACCAACTCTATCAGTCGCTGGAGAGGCAGTCGTTCAGGTTCTACGACGAGAGCCCCACGGGACAGCTGATGTCAAGGGCCACTTCTGACCTTGACGCCATTCGGCGTCTCCTAGCGTGGTCTTTCATGGCCCTCGTGGGAACCATCATCCGGTTCGCGGGAGTCTTCCTCATACTCATCCTCTGGGACCCCAGGCTGACGCTTCTCGCGCTTTCGCCTACGCCGATTCTTCTCTACCTGACGATGCGTTTCTCAAACCGCATCCGAGTTGTCTCGTACGATATCCAGGTGAAGCTGGGCGCCTTGACGGCGGTTCTGCAGGAGAACATCGCTGGCGTCAGGGTCGTCAGAGCCTTCGCGAGTGAGGAGTACGAGGTGGAGAAGTTCAGGCGGGCGAACCAGGACTACGTGGACGCGGTCGTCACCTCGGCGAAGATCAGGTCCCGCTACATGCCCTTAATGGACTTCATAGTAGGAGCAGGGACCATCTTCATCCTCTGGTATGGGGGTGGCCAGGTTGCGGCGGGTGAACTCAGCCTCGGCTCCTTCATCGCGTTCACGGGGTACCTGACGATCCTCTTGAACCCGATCCGCTTCCTAGGCTTCTTGGCATCCTCGATTCAGGAGGCCGTGGCTGGGGCGAGGAGGATCTTCGAGGTTCTTGACGCCCAGCCCGATGTCGTCGACCGTCCTGACGCCTTGGAGCTGACCGACGTAGAGGGTCACGTGGCGCTCGACAACGTTTCCTTCCAGTACGCGCGTGGGCCTGTGGCGTTGAAGAACGTGAGCTTGGAGGCGAAGCCCGGAGAGACGGTGGCGCTCCTAGGCCCAACGGGTTCAGGAAAGAGCACGGTCATTCAGCTCATCCCTCGTTTCTACGATGTCACGTCAGGCCGTGTTACAATCGACGGCCACGACGTTCGGGATGTCAAGGTCGCCTCGCTGCGCAGGAACATCGGGCTCGTGTTGCAGGAGACGTTCCTCTTCACCGGAACGATCAGGGAGAACATCGCGTATGGTCGACCCGATGCTTCGATGGACGAAGTGGTTGAAGCAGCGAAGTTCGCGGAGGCCCATGACTTCATCACTTCGTTCCCAGAAGGCTACGAGAGCAGGGTCGGAGAGCGCGGAGTCAACCTTTCAGGTGGGCAGAAGCAGAGGATCGCGATAGCTAGGGCTCTGCTCATGAACCCACGAATGCTCATCCTAGACGACTCGACATCAAGCGTGGACGTGGACACAGAATACGCTATACAGAGAGCGCTCCGGAGATTGATGAAGGGCAGAACGAACTTCGTCATAACGCAGAGGCTGTCGACGGTCAGGGGCGCGAGTAAGATCGTCGTGCTTGAGAACGGCGAGGTGGTCGAGTCTGGCACTCACGAGGAGCTGCTTGCGAGGAACGGTCTCTACGCGAGGCTATACTACACGCAGCTGGCCAGCGCTGGCGAAGAGTTGGCACCGAAGCTGATCGAAGGAGGTGGAGCATAGCATGGGATGGCACTACCATCACTTGATCCTAGATGAAGAGGAGCTCAGGAGAAAGACACCTGATAGAGTCTTGATCGCCAGACTCGTCAGGCTTCTGGCAACGTATCGATACCTACTCACGGCCGCTGTGGCCACGATCGTCTCAGGTGCAGCCCTCGGCCTGATGCCACCGTACCTGATGAAGACGGCCATCGACGACTACATAAACAAAGGTGACCTCGTCGGCCTCTATGGGCTGGCCGCGCAGTACTTGGCTGTGCTCCTCACCATGTGGATCGTGGCGTTCGTCAGGACCTACGTTGTTTCACTGCTGGGCGCGAGACTGGTCATGGACCTGCGAATGAGGCTGCTCA